>DDUX01000121.1:62404-71086 GCA_002345025.1 Candidatus Accumulibacter iunctus
CCTGCCGTGGCAGTACCGTGGTCCTCTATTTCTACCCCAAGGACAGCACGCCCGGCTGCACCAGCGAGGCGCAGGACTTTCGTGACCTGCAGCCGCAGTTCGTCGCTGCCGGCGCGATCATCGCCGGTGTGTCGCGCGACAGCCTCAGGTCGCACGACAACTTCACGGCGAAACAGGAACTGCCCTTCGCCCTCATCAGCGACAGTGACGAGATGCTGTGCAACCGTTTCTCGGTGATCCGGATGAAGTCGATGTACGGCAGGCAGGTGCGCGGCATAGAACGCAGCACCTTCGTCATCGATGGCAACGGAGTCCTGCGGCGCGAGTGGCGCGGCGTCCGGGTGGCCGGGCATGCGCAGGAAGTCCTGGACTTCGTCAGCCGCCTCTGAGGCGCCCCAACGCTGCGATCACTCCGGAAGACTCCCGACATGTCCCGCAAGAATGCCATCGACAGCAGTGCCGCAACAGCGACACCGAGGAAGCTCTTCGTCCTCGATACCAACGTGCTGATGCACGACCCGACCTGTCTGTACCGCTTCCAGGAGCATGACGTCTTCCTGCCGATCATGACCCTCGAGGAACTCGACAACCACAAGAAGGGGATGTCGGAGATCGCCCGCAATGCACGCCAAGTGACTCGCACGCTCGACGAAATCGTCAACAGCACGGCTGCCGCGATCGAACTCGGCATTGCTCTTGATGGCGCGTCGCGCCAACTGGCCAGTGGCCACCTCTTCCTGCAGACGGAAGCGATCGCCGGCGAACTGCCGGCGGGACTGCCGACGGCGCGGGCCGACAACCAGATCCTGGCCGTTGTCATTCACCTCCAGCGCCGCCATCCCGAGCGACCGGTGATCCTCGTCTCCAAAGACATCAACATGCGCATCAAGGCGCGTGCACTGGGATTGCAGGCGCAGGACTACTTCAACGACAAGGTCCTCGAAGACACCGACCTGCTCTACACCGGCATGCGCGAACTGCCAGCCGACTTCTGGGACGAGCACGGCCAGGACATGCAGTCGCGCACCCGGGACGGGCGAACGCTCTACCGCATCAACGGTCCGCTGTGCCCGCAGCTTCTGGTGAACCAGTTCCTGTACCAGGAAGGCGAGCGCCCGCTGCGGGCAATCGTCCGCTCGCTCTCCGGGACGACCGCCGAGATCGAGACGCTGATCGACTACACACATTCCAGGAACAGCGTCTGGGGAATCACGGCGCGCAATCGCGAACAGAACTTTGCCCTCAATGCGTTGATGAACCCGGAAGTGGATTTCGTCACCCTGCTCGGCCAGGCCGGTACCGGCAAGACCCTGCTGACGCTGGCGGCCGGCCTGACACAGGTGCTCGACGACAAGCGCTACGGCGAAATCATCGTCACCCGCGTGACGGTTCCGGTCGGCGAGGACATCGGTTTCCTGCCGGGTACCGAGGAAGAAAAGATGGGGCCATGGATGGGCGCCCTCGAAGACAATCTCGAGGTGCTCAACCGAGGCGACGAACAGGCCGGTGATTGGGGCCGGGCAGCCACCCGCGACCTGATCCGCCACCGCATCCGGATCAAGTCCCTCAACTTCATGCGCGGCCGCACCTTCCTCAACAGGTACCTGATCATCGACGAGGCACAGAACCTGACGCCGAAGCAGATGAAGACACTGATCACCCGTGCCGGTCCCGGTACCAAGGTGATCTGCCTCGGCAACATCGCGCAGATCGACACGCCTTACCTCACTGAAGGCAGTTCCGGCCTGAGCTACGTCGTCGACCGCTTCAAGGGCTGGGAACATGCCGGCCACGTCACCCTGCAACGCGGCGAGCGCTCGCGCCTCGCCGATTACGCGGGTGAAGTGCTATAATCGGTAGCGAATTGGGCCGTGTCTGGTGACACGGCCCAGCCGTTTGTGGCCACCGATCGCTGGCGCCGGGTGCTGGCGGCAGCGGCCCCGAGCCTGCCGGAGAGTCGATTGAAACGACGCGATTTCCTTGCTGCTTCTGCGCTGATTGCACTGCTGGCCCCTGCGCCGGCGCTGGCAGCCCGGAAGAAGGAGAAAAGCAGCACGACAGCCAGTGCCAAGCCGGGCAGCAAACCAGCGGGCGCGTCGACCGGCCGCAGCAGGCGCGAGACGAGAACGGACAACCGGAGTCGCGCGCGCGGCAGACAGAGCTACCGCCCCGTCGCAGAACAGCCGGCTACCGCCCCGGCCGCCGCTGCCATCTCGCCGGCGACAACCAACGAACACACCTACAACGCCATCGCGCTGCCGGACGAGCCGCAGCCGCAATGGCGAACCTACGACATCACCTCGCTGCTCACGCTCAGCAACGTCAAGGGCAGGCTGCGCCTCTGGCTGCCGCTGGCGCAATACCGGGACAACCCCTGGCAACGTGCGCTGGGGCATGACTGGCGCGGCAACTTCGACAGCGCTGGCGTTTACCGCGACCCGGTCGCCGATCTCGAAGTCTTCTACGCCGACTGGAACAGTGGCTCGGCGACACCGCAACTGCAGCTGGTCAGCCAGGTGGCGAAGCGGGACCGGAGTTTCGACATCACCCGCCGCGGCGGTGCCGCCGAACGTGGCGAAGTGCTGCGCCGCTGCCTGCAGTCGAGCGACCTCATGCCGACCGATGGGCTCGTGCGACGTACTGCCGAGGTTGCAGTGGGTCGCATCAAGGATCCGGTGGCCCAGGGCAAGGCGATCTACGACTGGGTGGTCGAGAACACCACCTACGATCCGGGGCCGACCGGCATCGGCCGCGGCGATGTCGAGGCGATGCTCGACAGCGGCCGGCTGAGCGGCGGCAGCGCCGACATCGCCCTGCTCTTCGTTGCACTGTGCCGTTCGATCGGCATCCCGGCACGGCCGGTCTTTGGGCTGCGCATCGACAGCTCGCGACTCTTTTCCGGCCTCGGCGCGACCGGCAACCTGCGCACCGGACAACACTGCCGCGCCGAGTTCTACACGCCGGGCTATGGCTGGATTCCGGTCGACCCCGGCGACGTGCGCAAAGCGATCCGCGACGAGAATCTGGGCTACGGCGACCCGAAGCTGGTCGTCCTGCGGAAGCTGCTGTTCGGTTTCTGGGAAAGGAACTGGCTGGCGCTCAATACCGCGCAGGATGTCCAGCTGCAGGGCGCCAGCGGTGGTCCCCTGCCCTTCCTGGTGCTGCCGCAGATCGAGGCGGGCGGTCAGCGCTTCGACAGCAACGACAGCCAGCGCTGCAGCTACAGCGTCACCTCGCGCCGCATCGACGGCTGACGCGACGCCGGCGCTGCCGGCACTCAGTACGATCCCGGGTTGGCAAAGCTCTCGAAGCGCGTGTACTCGCCGAGGAAGGTCAGGCGCACGGTGCCGATCGGCCCGTTGCGCTGCTTGCCGATGATGATCTCGGCGACGCCCTTGTCCGGCGTGTCGGGGTTATAGACCTCATCGCGGTAGATGAACATGATCACGTCGGCATCCTGCTCGATGGCTCCCGACTCGCGCAGGTCGGACATCACCGGACGCTTGTTCGGCCGCTGCTCGAGCGAGCGGTTTAGCTGTGAAAGCGCCATCAGCGGCACGCCGAGTTCCTTCGCCAGCCCCTTCAGCGAACGTGAAATCTCGGAGATCTCGGTCGCCCGGTTCTCGCCATGCGAGGTCGCCGACATCAGCTGCAGGTAGTCGATGACGATCAGCCCGAGCTGACCGCACTGCCGGTAAAGGCGGCGCGCGCGCGCGCGCAGGTCGATGGGATTGAGGGCCGGCGTCTCGTCGATGTAGATCGGCGCCTCGTGCATGCGGCCGAGTGCAAACGAAAGGCGCGACCATTCATCGTCATTCAGGCGTCCGGTACGCACGCGGTGCGCGTCGAGACGACCGACCGAGCAGAGCATGCGCATCGCCAGCTGCGTACCACCCATCTCCATCGAGAAGATGGCCACCGGCAGACCGACCTCAAGCGCCACATGCTCGGCAATGTTCATCGCGAACGAGGTCTTGCCCATCGACGGTCGGCCGGCGACGATCAGCAGATCGCCGCTCTGCAGGCCGGATGTCTTGCCGTCGAGGTCGTGGTAACCGGTCGGCACGCCGGTGATGTCGGAGGGGTTGTCGCGATCGTGCAGTTCCTGAATCCGTTCGACAACCTGCGTCAGCAGCGGATTGATATGGACGAAGCCGGACTGATGCCGGAATCCGCCCTCGGCGATGGCAAACACCTTCGCCTCGGCTTCGTCGAGCAGGGTCTTCGCGTCGCGGCCGAGCGGGTTGAGCGCACTGCCGGCGATCTCGTCGCCGGCAGTCACCAGTTGCCGGAGAATCGCACGCTCGCGAACGATCTCGGCGTAGCGGCGAATGTTTGCCGCCGATGGCGTGTTCGCCGCCAGTTCGCCGAGGTAGGCGAGGCCACCGGTCGCCTTGCCCTCGCCGGCCAGATCGAGGCTCTCGGCGACCGTTACCGCGTCGGCCGGCTTGCCGCCTTCGAGCAGTTTGCGCATCTGGCGATAGATGCGCCGGTGCTCGTCGCGATAGAAATCACCTTCGCCAACCACGTCGGCAATCCGGTCGAAAGCCGCGTTGTCGAGCAGCAGACCGCCCAGCACCGATTGCTCGGCTTCCAGCGAATGCGGTGGCACGCGCAGTTCGGACAGCGCTGGGTCAGGCTGCGGGCTGCGGCCCCGCCGCGCGCCGCGCCCGGCAAGCTGCTGTTGCCCGTCGTCCGGGCGGAATGAATCGGAAGCACTGGCCATCGGCAATCCGCAGCAAGGAGAAGGGGACAGGGCGGGGAGTTTAGCGCGCTGGCGAGCGATCCGGGGTCCAGAAGCAGAAAAGCCTTGCCAGCAGGCAAGGCTCGTCTCCGACCACAGGCCGTTGCGCCGGCGGCCGCGTGCTCTAGATCTTCGCCTGCTCGACGACCACGGCGACCGTGATGGTCGCCAGCACATCGCTGTGCAGAGCCACTTCGAGCTGCGTCTCGCCGATCGTCTTCAGGGGTCCGCCAGGCATGCGCACGGCCGACTTCTCGATCTCGAAGCCTTGCGCGCGCAGGCCATCGGCAATGTCGAAATTCGTCACCGAACCAAACAGGCGACCATCGACGCCGGCCTTGCGTTCGATCCGCACGACGATGCCGGCGAGCTTCTCGGCATAAGTCTGCGCGTCAGCCAGCTTCGCCGCCGCGGCCTGCTCGAGCTCGGCCCGCTTCGCCTCGAACTCCTGCAGCGCCGCCGGCGTCGCCCGCTTGGCCTTGCCGGTCGGAATCAGGAAGTTGCGCGCGTAGCCGTCGCGCACCTTGAGCAGATCGCCGAGGTTACCGAGGTTGGCGACCTTCTCCATCAGAATGATTTGCATCGTCGTCTCCCCGCTTACTGGTGATTGTCGGTGTAGGGCAGCAGCGCCAGGAAACGCGCGCGCTTGATCGCCACCGACAGCATCCGCTGATAGCCCGCCTTGGTGCCCGTCAGCCGGGCCGGCATGATCTTGGCGTTCTCGGCAATGTACTCCTTGAACAGATCGACATCCTTGTAGTCGATCTCTTCCATCTTCTCGGCAGTGAAGCGGCAGAACTTGCGCCGCTTGAACAGACCACTGCCCCGCTTCTTGACGTTCTTGTCATCCTTCTTCTTGAAGAACCTTGGCATCTCGATTTCCTTCGACAAATTCGATCTTGGTTACATGCAGTCGCGGCTGCCTGCTGTGGCGGCTGCGCGCAGCGAGAAATCCGCTCAGCTGCAGCCGTGTCCCGGGACTCGCCGCCTGCAGCCAGTGCGCCGTCTCGCCGAGAGCAATCGCCTGCACCTCACATTCGACGCGGCGGTTGCTGCCGGCCTCGAGCTGCTCCGACTGGTGACCGATCAGGCACTCCGTCACCGGCACTCCGGCCGGCGTGAAGCGCAGAGCCTTGCGCTCGATCAGGACTCCGCTGAGCTCGACACGGTTCAGCAGCGCCTCGGCATTCAGGCTGCGGGTGGCTCGCCGGCAGCAGCCGGCTCACGGACTTCCAGCAGCGACTTGGACTTCTCGTCCTTCATCATCGGCGACGGCGCGCTGACGCCGCGCTTGGCCTTGATCGTCAGATGACGAAGAATGGCATCGTTGAATTTGAAGCCGTGCTCGAGTTCGCTCAGCGTCGCGCTGTCGCACTCGATATTCATCAGCAGATAGTGCGCCTTGTGCAGCTTCTGGATCGGATAGGCGAGCTGGCGGCGACCCCAGTCCTCGAGGCGGTGGATCTGTCCGCCACGCGAGGCGATGAGCCCCTTGTAGCGCTCGACCATCGCCGGCACCTGCTCACTCTGGTCAGGATGGACGATCAGGACGATTTCGTAATGGCGCATGAACACTCCTTATGGCTGAAGCTCCCCGCCATGCGAGCGGTGGAGCAAGGTGAAAAGCCGACGATTATAGCGCTGCCGCGATCGTCCGGGCAATCACTTCGCAGGGTTCGGAAGATTCGCAGGATTTCGCGACCGCAAGACACGGCGACATTCGTCTCCTCGCGCCATGCTCCGGCTCCGGCGAGCACCGCCAGCCGGCGTCACCACAGCTTGCGCGTATCGATCCAGTTCACCCGCCCGGTACGCCGCTTGACTTCACCGTACATATGGCCGGTACCGCCCGGCCCATCGCCGCCGCCACCGTTCCACAGACAGACGAAACGCACCTTGTCGACACCCCAGGCAAGCGCGGTATAAAGCAGCCAGAGGTTGCAGCGCTCGAAAGCGTTCACCGTCGGTCCGCGGCCACCCAGCGGCAGCGGACCGAGTTCCTCGGGCATGATCCGCGGCTCCTGCGCAGCCGTCGCGGTGAGGGCGAAGTAACGTTCCCGCCAGCGCTCGCCATTGCTCGCCGGCAGGATCGAGCGATCGATGAACTCCGGCTCGACGAACGGCAGCATCACCTGCAGGCGGGCGCCGCGCGCCTGACAGGCCTCGAGGAACAACAGGTCACCGCCGCTCGCCGCCTGCGACAGCGCCAGGTCACCCGCACCGATGCCGAGCTGGTCGAGAACCCTGGCAAGCTGCTCCGCAGCCAGCGCTTCCTTGTCGGCAGGAAAGCGCGGCGGCACGCGACCGGCGGCATCGATCATGTGGCCGCTGAACAGCACCACCTGCCGCGGCACGAAGGGTTGCGTGCTGCGCGCGATCTCGCGGTCGACGATGCTTGCGGCGGCGGCCGTTTCCGCCGGGCGAAAATCGATGTCACGCAACAGGCCCAAGGTCTGCCTGCTCGATTCGAGCGCAAACCGGTCCTGGTTGGCTGCCGCCACCATGTGGCTGAACTCCCGGCGCACCGATTCGACCGGTGCCAGCAGCAGGCACACCTCGGCGTAGCTGGCGCGCGCCCAGTAATCCCTGCGGTCGCGTTCCTGCGCCGTCAGGCTGGCCCAGCGCACACCGCCGCTGAGGTTCTCGATCAGCTTCGGGTCGCTGTCGCCGCCCAGATGCTGCCGCAGCAACAACAGGGTCAAGGCGTTCACCCCGGCGTAGTGCTGCGAGGGATCGGCGACGAACGCCTGATGATAGGGTTCGATCGCCTCGCCCAGCGCGGCATTCTCGAATGCGGCTGCCTCGCGCATCTGTACTGGCGACAGTTCCGGCTGCCGCCAGAGGGCGACCCAGCGCTCCTTCTCGATACGACCGGCCAGCGCCCAGCATTCGGCATCGCGCGGATGATCGGTGGTGAGTCGTCGCACCAGTTCGCGCGCTTCCTCGAAGCGCCCGAGGCGGCCAAGGCAGACCGATTTCCTTTCCCGGCTCGCCTTGTCCTCGTCGTCTATCGCCAGTGCCAGTTCGAACTGCTCGAGCGCCAGTTCGTACTGCTTGAGCTTCAGCAGCGCGTTGCCGGCGCTGCGCCGGGCCTCGAGCTGCAGCGCACGCATCGGCGTTTCATCGGCGAGGACGAGGATGTCGCCTGGCCGATTCTTCTGCCGCGAGACCTCCATGCGGCTCGCCCAGCTTTCATAGGCATCGGAAAACTCGTTACGTTCGGCGAGCAGCAGCCGGCGCCATTCCGGCTGCTCGAGCTGCGGCATCAGCTGGAAGACGGGGCTCACCTTGCGCCGCGTCGAACTGGCCATGCTGGCGCGGACCATCGCCGTCAGCGCCGCGCGGTCCTGCTCGACGGTTGCCGGGTCCGGTGCGCCATCGCGCAGCGAGTAGCGCAGCTTGCGGTCGGTGTAGATGTCGAAAGGCTGGTTCGGCCGCGGCCCCTGTACCAGCACCACCCCGCGCGCGCGCAGCGCATGCCGCACGCCGAGTTCATACCAGACGTTGGGGTTGTCGAGGGTCAGATCGGCAACGACGAGATCGGCAATCAGCAACTCCTGGAACATGTCGGTCCGGATGTCACCGGCACGCTGCTCCTCGTCGGCGCGAAAGACATCCATTCCCGCCGCCTCGAGGGCCGGCCGGATGTACTCGGCGTAGACGCGATTGAAATCGATCAGCTGACCATCGGCTCCGGGCTTGCTGCCGAAGGGCATGGCGACAAAGGCGTGTGGCTGCATCGGCCGTTCCTCAGCGGGACGCTGCGTTGGCGGTGGCGGCAGCCAGCAAGGCGCCGCCCCTCATGGCGTGCCGCCGCGGGCACGGCGCGGCCGGCCGGAGCGGGGCGATGCATCGCCACCCGCCACTGATCGCCGCGGGCGGGAGATCGGGAGAGCGGCGGGGAGGGGAAGAGGGGAGAACTCGGGGGGCGGCGCATC
>DDUX01000129.1 GCA_002345025.1 Candidatus Accumulibacter iunctus
TTATTGACGCGCCCCCCCCCCACCTTCTCTCTCCTTCCCCCCCCCCCCCTCCCCTCTGTGTTGCTGCGGCGCCGGCTGCGGCGGAAGGGGGGGGGCGGCCCCGCCCCCCGGCGCGCCCCCCCGCCGCGCGGCGGCCACCGGCGATCCTGCTGATGGGACCGCCCGCCAGCGGCAAGACGATGGCAGCGATCGCGATTGCCCGCCGCTTTCCGGTCGAGCTGATCAGCGTCGACTCGGCGCAGGTCTTTCGCGACATGGACATCGGCACCGCCAAGCCCGACGCGGCAACCCTGGCCGAGTTCCCGCACGGCCTGATCGACCTGATCAGCCCCGAGGAAAGCTACTCGGCAGCACGTTTCCGCGTCGACGCACTGGCGGCGATGGCCGCGGCCACGGCGCGCGGCCGCGTGCCGCTGCTGGTCGGGGGGACGATGCTCTACTTCAAGGCCCTGTGCGAAGGCCTCGCCGACCTGCCGGCAGCCGACCCTGCAACGCGTGCGATCATCGACCGCGAGGCGGCAGCCCGCGGCTGGCCGGCACTGCACGCCGAGCTCGCCGCTGTCGACCCGGCGACAGCGGCGCGCCTGCACGCCACCGACGCGCAACGCATCCAGCGCGCCCTCGAGGTCTTTCGTCTCAGCGGCCAGCCGCTGTCCGGTCTGATCGCCGCCGGCGGCCACGCGCCAGCGCCGTACCGCCTGTTTTCGATCGGCCTCGTGCCGAGCGAGCGCAGCATCCTGCACCAGCGGATCGCCGATCGTTTCTCTGCCATGCTCGCCGCCGGTCTCGAGGGCGAGGTCGAATCGCTGTGCGCCCGCTACCGGCTGCACGGCGGGTTGCCGTCGATGCGCTGCGTCGGCTACCGGCAGGTGTGGGAAGTCCAGAACGGCCGCGCACCGCGCAGCGAGCTGTGCGATCGCGGCATCTACGCCACCCGCCAGCTGGCGAAGCGACAGATCACCTGGATCGTCAACAGCCTGCGCCCGCAGATCGTCGATTGCCTGGCGCCGGAACTGTCCGCCAAGCTCGAGCGCCTTCTCGGCCAGTTCCTCGACTGAAGATCAGGTCCCGGGCTGCCGCAGGCGATCGAGTCGCAGCCGCTGCCGTTCGTCGAACAGGCGCCGGGCGGCGAAGCTGACTGCGACCATCGTACCGAAACCGGTGCCAGCGGCAATCAGGAACATCACCAGGATCTGGTACTTGACCGCTTCCACCGGCGGCGTCCCGGCGAGGATCTGGCCAGTCATCATTCCCGGCAGGCTGACAATGCCGGCAGCCGACATGGCGTTGACGATGGGAATCATGCCGACACGAATCGCCTCGCGGCGGCTGTCGGCAATCGCCCGTCGCGAGTCATGCCCGAGTGCCAGCCGGCTTTCGATGACCTGCCGCTTCTCTGCCGCATCCTGGGTCAGGCGATCGAGCCCGAGCGAGATGCCATTCATCGTGTTGCCGAGAATCATCCCGAGCAACGGGATGGCGTACTGCGGGGCGTACCAGGGGTCGTTGCCGATGACCAGCAGCAGCGCCAGAACGGTCACGGCGAACGACGAGACGAACATCGACAGGGTGCCGACGGCGAAACCCCAGCCGCCGACGAAACGGCGCTTCTGGCGAACCATCACCTCGCGGCCGGCGACGGCCAGCATCACGGCCGCCAGCAGACCGACCCAGAGCGGATGCGCGGTGGCAAACAGCAGCTTCAGCACGAAACCGATGAGGACCAGTTGCACGCTGCTGCGCGCCGCCGAGACCAGCAGTTCTCGCTCGCTGCCGATGCGCAGTCGCCACGACAGGCCGGCAAGGGCCAGGATCAGCAATGCGGCCAGCGCGAGATCGAATGGCGAGAGCGCGACGACGTTCATCGCCGTCCGCACTCGTGCAGTTGCCCGTGGTCGAGGACGAAGTGGCGTTGCGCGACGCGTTCGATCTGGCGCTTGTCGTGGCTGACCCAGAGCAGCGCGGCCTGCCGCTGCAGCCGGTAGTCGGCGAGCAGGGATTCGACCCGCAGGGTATTCTCCTCATCGAGATTGCCGGTCGGCTCGTCGAGAAGGAGAACTGCCGGCGCCTGCGTCAGCGTGCGCAGCAACGCCAGCCGTTGCCGCTCACCGGTCGAGCAGCGCGCGACCTGCCAGGCCATCGCCGCTGCCGGCAGATCGAGCCGCGCCAGCCAGTCGGCGTCGACCCCGTCTTCGAAATGATCGCCGACGATCGCCGACCACCACTGGCTCTCGGCCACCAGCAGCGCCACCGAACGTCGCCACACCGGCGCCGGCATCGCTGAGCAGGCGGCTTCGTCACAATAGGCTTCGCCGAAGTGGCGATCGAGATCGGCAATCGCTCGCAGCAGCAGCGTCTTGCCGCTACCCGAGGCACCCTCGACGCAGACGCACTCGGCGGCGCCTACGGACAGCCCGAGCGGACCGACATGGCGGGTGGCAAACTGCTGCAGGCGCAGGCTGGCCAGTTCAGGGACTCACGCGGGCGGCTGGCGGGGCCGCGAGCAGGGGGCTCCGCTGGCGCCCATTGCTCGCGGCAACCCTACATGCGGCTCAGAGGATCGCTTGGTGATCGACAGACAGCGCCGACCCGCTGGGCTCGTAGACCACGTGCGGCCGGCCGACCAGCAGCGGATCGATCGGACCGATGGCCTCGATGTCCTTGCCGGTGTAATTGAGCTTGTGCAGGACGTAGCGCATCGCGTTCAGCCGTGCGCGCTTCTTGCAGTCGGACTTGACCACCGTCCACGGCGTTTCGGCGGTGTCGGTGTGGAAGAACATCGCCTCCTTGGCTTTCGTGTAGTCGTCCCACTTGTCGAGCGACGCGAGATCGATCGGCGACAGCTTCCACTGCTTGAGCGGGTGCACCTCGCGCTCCTTGAAGCGCCGGCGCTGCTCCTTGCGACTGACCGAGAACCAGAACTTGATCAGGTGGATGCCGCTGCGCACCAGCGTCCGTTCGACCTCGGGCGTCTGCCGCATGAACTCGTTGTACTCCTCGTCGGAGCAGAAACCCATGACCCGTTCAACCCCGGCCCGGTTGTACCACGAGCGGTCGCAGAAGACGATCTCGCCGGCAGTCGGCAGGTGGCGCACATAGCGCTGGAAATACCACTGTCCGCGCTCCTCCTGGGTCGGCTTCTCGAGCGCCATCACCCGCCCGCCACGTGGGTTGAGGTTCTCGGTGAAGCGCTTGATCGATCCCCCCTTGCCCGCCGCGTCGCGGCCCTCGAAGATGACCACGACGCGCTGCCCGGTCTCCTTGACCCAGTTCTGCATCTTGATCAGCTCGACCTGCAGGCGATACTTCTGCTTCTCGTACGCCTTGCGCGACATCAGGTTGCGATAGGGGTACGAGTTGTTGTCGCGCCAGCCACTGGCCAGCTCGTCGTCCGGACTCGTCGGCGGCTTCGCCGCCGGCTGCTCCTTGTCGAGCAGCGCCTTGCGCAGCGCCATCGCGTCGTCGGGCGACGAGCCGGTCATGATCGCTTCCAGCGTCTTCGCCAGCGAAGCCGTGTCACCCACCTTGGCGTTCGCGATGATGTCCTGCAGGGCGACCTTCTTCTGCTCGATCGCCGAGCTGGCGGCCTCGGCGACGTCGTACGCTTCCATGCCGCTCGCCGTATGCGCCGGCGCCACGTCCCCGGCGGATGCCTTGCGCGGTTGTGCGGCCCGCGTCGATGCGGAAGCGCGCGCCCTTGGTGCTCGTCCCGCGGGCTTGACCGTGGCAGCATCGGCGTTGCCGGCTGCCGTACTCACTGCGGTCGCGCTGCCGTCGGTGCCATCCGCGGCAGGCGGCGTTCTTTTCTCCATCTATCTCTCTCCAGTGGAAGATGTTCTGCAACAGGAAAACGCGTCGCCCGGCTGCTCGACGTGAGCCGTGATGATAGCGCCGATATGTCAGGCAGTTCAATCGCTTGAAGGCCACTCAGAGGTTCTTTTGCGGACTTTTTCTGCGTCCTGCCGGCGCGCCGGCGAAAGTGGCAGGCGGCACTGCTCGCCGCGCCCCTGCCGGCTGTAGCAACGACCGCCAGGCTACCGGCGAAAGACCGTCGAGCGCATCGCCACTACCACCGCTGTGGCTTATACTGGAGCCGCAACCTGGGTAGCGGATGACATGTTCGCCCAACCCGAAGAAGCGGAACGTGGAGGTTCGCATGCACGCGCAATCGATCGCCCGTTGTCCGACGCGCGCAAGCAGCTGCTGGCGGCAGATGCTGATCGTCGTTGCCTGCCTGCTCGGGACGCTCTCCTGCGCACCACCCGAACCGGTGCGGGTCGGCTTCCTCGGCGGTCTCTCGGGCCGCGTCGCCGACCTCGGAATCGGTGGGCGCAACGGCGCCATCCTGGCAGTCGAGCAACGCAATCGGCGCGGCGGCATCAACGGCAGGCCGATCGAACTGATCGCCGAAGACGACCAGCAGGACGCCGAGATCGCGCAGCAGGCGGTTGCCCGCCTGCTCGCCCGCCCGGTCGAGGTGATCATCGGTCCGATGACCAGTGCCGTGGCGATGGCCGTGGTACCGCAGATCAACGCCACGACGGTACCGCTGATCTCGCCGACGGTGACCACCAACGCGCTCACCGGCCTCGACGACCAGTTCTTCCGCGTCGTCGCGCCGACCGCCCGGCATGTATCCAAGTCCGCCGAGTACCATTATCGGCAGCTCGGACTGCGTCGCGTGGTTCTCGTCTGCGACCTGCGCAACAAGGCCTACGCCGAGAGCTGGGCGGGAGACTTCCGCCAGGCTTTCCTGGCGCTCGGCGGCAAGATCGTCGGCGAGATCGGTTTCGCTGCCGACGACGCGCTGTCGAGTGTCGCGGCCCGCGCCCTCGCCAGCAGGCCGGACGGCGCGCTGATCATCGCCAACTCGGTAGACACCGGCCTGCTCGTGCAGCAAATCCGGATGCGCGATCGCAGCATTCGCCTCGCCACCGCCGAATGGGCAGCCACCGAGCGTCTGATCGAACTCGGTGGTCAGGCGGTCGAAGGAGTGGTCGTCGCGCAGTATGTCGATCGGCAGAGCACCAAACCGTCGTACCTCGCCTTTCGCCAGGCCTATCGCGAGCGCTTCGCGCACGAACCGGGTTTCGCCGGCCTGACCGCTTTCGACGCTACCAATGTCGCGCTCGACGCCCTCGCCAGCAGGAAGGGACAGCAGACGCTGAAACAGGCGCTGCTCGCGCATGGCGACTTCGCCGGCGCGCAATCGGTCATCCGCTTCGATGCCAACGGCGATACCGAGCGCGACACCTTTCTTTCCCGGATACACAACGGCGAGTTCCAGCCCCTGCCGTAGATCGCTGCAGCGGCGACGCAGCGGCAGCGCCGCAGCGTCGCGCCGGGACGCGCCGTTGTCCAGCGGCAGAAAAGCACCTGCCCGCAGCCGCTTCCGGGTTTAAGATGGCAGGCATGGTGCGTTCCCTTCGCTTCTGGCTGGCGCTGGCGCTGTCGACCGTCGTCGTCACCGTCACCATCGTCGTCGTCGTCGTCCTCTTCGTCGTCCTCGTTCCCCGCCTCAACCATCAGGTCGAGAGCAGCAACCGGGCGCTGGGCATCTCGCTCGCGCGACAGGTCGATGATTTCCTGCGCGATTCGGCAGAGGTTGTCGGCCGCCTCGCCGGCGAGGTCGAAGCCGGACCACGAGCCTCCAGCGAGCGCGTCCGCGTTCTCCTCGACACGCTGGCGCACGCGCACCCGCCACTGGACGCGCTCTACCTTCTCGATGCGCGCGGGCGGGTCGTCGAAGTCGGACTGCCGCGGGAACGACGGTGGCAGCGCCGCGAACTGGTCGGCCTCGACTTCTCGGCACGTTCCTTCGTCAGGACGGCAAGACCTGCCGGCGACGCGCTGTGGTCGGAAAGCTACCTGTCGCAACGCGGCAGGATCGTCGTCGCCGTCACCGTGCCGGTACACCCACCGGCGGGCTTCGCCACGAGCGCGCCGTGGTCGCTGGTGGGCGAACTCGACCTCGAGGGCCTCTCCGGCCACATCGCCGAGCTTGGCGATGAGGGCAGCCTGCTGACGATCATCGTTGACCGCCTCGGCCAGGTCGTCGCGCATCCCGACGCCGCCCACGCCATGCGCCAGGAAAATCTCGCGCAACTGCCACCGGTCAAGGCCGGCCTGGCTGGCCGCTTCACCACCGAACGTTTTTCGCTCGCCGGCAGGGAATACATCGGAACGGTGACGCCGGTGGGCAGTTCGGGCTGGCTGACGCTGGTCGCGCAGCCCGAAGAACTGGCCTTCGCGACCATGCGCACGACCTTGCTCGGAGTCGCTGCCGGGTCGGCAGTCGCCCTCGCTCTCGCGGTGCTCGCCGCCTTTGCCTATGGCGAGCGACTGGTGCGGCGAATCGCCACCTTCAACCGCCACCTGCAGGCGATCGCCGACGGCGACTACCGGGCCACCCTGCCCTCGTCGCGGGCCCTTGAGCTGGCCAGTCTGGCAAACAACCTGCAGCGGATGGCGGGGGCGATTCTCGAGCGCGAGGCGGCGCTCGTTGCCTCCGAAGAGCGCTATCGCGCCCTGTTCAGCGACGCACCGCTGGCTTACCAGTCGGTCGACGTCGATAGCCTGCGACTGATCGAGGTCAACGACGCCTGGGTCGGCCTGCTCGGCTACCGCAGCAACGAGGTTGTCGGCCGGCCGGTCGCCGATTTCCTCACCGACGAATCGAAGGCGCGGCTCGCCGAGGTCTTCCCCGCGTTCGTCGCCGACGGGCGGATCAGCGACCTCTGCTGCGAACTCCGGCACCACGATGGGCGAACGATCACCGTCCTGATCAACGGCCGTGTGCACCGGGGTCCGGACGGCGAGGAACGGACGCACTGCATCCTCACCGACATCAGCGAGCGCAAGCGAAGCGAAGAAGCTCGGCAACGCGCGGCGTCGCTGCTCGAGCAGCAGGCAGCGCGGGCGCTGGCGATGCTCGACCTGCCCAAGGCCGCCGAGACGATGGGCGAAGGCGCGTTCATCCAGCACGGCCTGACGGAGGTCGAGAGACTGACCGGCAGCCGCCTGTCCTTCGTCTATTTCCTGGCCGAACCGGACGCGGCCCGGATCACCTGGTCGCGTGCGACGCGTGACGGCCTTCTGCCGGCGATCAGCGAGTGGCTGTGCGCCAGGACGCTGGCCGGCATCTGGCAGGAAGCGCTGCAGCGACGTGCACCGGTGCTCTACGAGGACCAGCGGGCGGTACTCGCCGCCAGCCAGGCGGCGGCCAGCGCCGGACTCGAGCGGCTGATCAGCGTGCCGGTGATCGAAGGTGGCGTTGGCCGCATGATGCTCGGCGTCGGCAACAAGGCCGCAGCCTACAGCGAGAGCGACATCGAGACGGCGCGGCTACTCAGCCAGGACATCTGGCGCATTGTCAACCAGCACCGCACCGAGGAGGCACAGCGACTCGCCGCAACGGTCTTTTCGGCCAGCAGTTCAGGCATCTGCATCGCCGATTCCGGGCAGCGGATCGTCTCGATCAACCCGGCGCTGACGACGATCAGCGGCTACCGCAGCGACGAGATCATCGGCCGCACGCCGCGCCTGTTCTCGTCGGGCCGGCAGCAGCCCGGCTTTTACCGCGAAATGTGGACCTGCATCCGCAGCACGGGGGGCTGGCGCGGCGAGATCTGGAATCGGCGCAAGAACGGCGAGATCTTCCCGGCCTGGCTGACGGTCACCGCCGTCACCGGCAGCGAGGGCAAGGTCACACACTACATCGGCAGCTTCTACGACATCACCGAGCGCAAGCGCTCGCAAGACCACATCCACTTCCTCGCGCACCACGATGCGCTGACCAGCCTGCCGAACCGCCGCCTGCTCGACGAACGCATCCGCGACGCGATCAGTTGCTCGCGGCGCGCGCAACAGCGGACAGCGGTCCTCTTCCTCGACCTCGACCGTTTCAAGCTGATCAACGACGCCCTCGGCCACGATGTCGGCGACCGCCTGTTGAGCCGCGTCGCCGAGATCCTCAGCGGCGTCCTCACCGAGCGCGAGACCGTCGCGCGGCTCGGCGGCGACGAGTTCGTCATCGTCGTTCCCGGACTGGTCGACGCGGCGTGCGCAGCGCTGCTGGCGCACCGGCTGATCGAGGTGGTGTCGGCGCCGCAGCTGATCGACGAGCTGCCGTTCCAGGTCACGCCAAGCATCGGCATCAGCGTCTACCCCGACGACGGCGAAGATGCGCCGACGCTGCTGCGCAACGCCGACACGGCGATGTATCACGCCAAGGAGCGCGGGCGGAACAACTTCCAGTTCTTCACGCCGGCGATGAACCAGGCGCTGCGGGAGCGTGTGTCGATCGAGCAGGACCTTCGCCTGGCGATCGAACGCGACGAGTTCGAGCTGTTCTACCAGCCGCAGGTGGACAGCCGCAGCGGTCGCGCCGCCGGCTGCGAGGCACTGCTCCGCTGGCACCACCCGCAACTCGGCCTGGTACCACCGGACCGCTTCATCGGCATCGCCGAGGAGACCGGGCTGATCGTCGCGATCGGCGCCTGGGTGCTGCAGCAGGCGTGCCGACAGGCGCGTGCCTGGCACGACGCCGGTCACGTCGGCCTGCGTGTCAGCGTCAACCTCTCGGCACGGCAACTGCAAAAGGTGGACCTCGCCGAGCAGATCACCGCCACGCTGAACGACTGGCGCCTGCCCGCCAGCAGCCTCGAGATCGAGCTCACCGAAAGCATGCTGATGGCCGACCCGGTGACCGCCAGCACCCTGTTTCACGGCCTGGCAAACCTCGGCATACGCCTGGCGATCGACGACTTCGGCACCGGCTACTCGAGCCTCGCCTATCTCAAGCGCTTTCCCGTCTCGCGCTTGAAGATCGACCGCTCGTTCGTCCGCGACCTGACGACCGACGCCAACGATGCGGCGATCATCGCCGCCGTCGTCGCCATGGCGGCAAGCCTGAACATCGAGGCCGTCGCCGAGGGCGTCGAGACCGTCGAGCAACTGCGCTTCCTCAAAGCACACGGCTGTTTCGTCGTCCAGGGCAATCTCTTCAGCCCGCCGCTCCCGGCAGCCGATCTCGCCGGCTTCCAGTTCGCCCTGCCGGCAGCGGCGGGCTGAACCGCGATGCTCAGAGCATCAGGCGGGCCAGCAGCAGGCCGGTGCCGACGGCGACGCCCGTGGCGACGAGGCCGGGAATCATGAACGAGTGGTTGAGCCCGTACTTGCCGATCTGCGTCGTCCCGGAGGGGTCGAAGTTGATCGCGGCGATCAGCGAACCGTAGGTCGGAATGAAAAGCCAGACCGAAGATGCCGATCACCGCGACGACGCCGGCACACAGATCATCAGCATCTGCGGCAACCCCCCGCTGGCTCAGGCCCTTCTCGGCAAAGAGACCGATCATCGCCGTCGCCGTCGCCCGGCTGGCCGTGATCGCCTGCTGCGGGGCGATGGTCGCGATCGCCATCGGTCTCTCCGGCCGGCGGCAGCCCGGGGATCACTCGCTTTGCGGACTGATCAGGTTCTCGAATGAGAAGATCTCGTCCCACTGCTCCGGGCTCAGCAGCCTGCGCTCGCCGACGACGATCTGCTGCAGCGACTTGCCGCTCTCGTAGCCCTCGCGGGCGATCTCGGCGCACTGCCGGTAACCGAGGATCGGCTTCAGGACGGTGACGATACCGAGCGAATTGAGCACCATCTGCCGCGTGCGCTCGGCGTTGGCAGTGATCCCCTGCACGCAGTTCACGCGCAGGCTGGTGACCGCGTTCTCCATCGTGAAGATCGAGGTGAACAGGGCGAAAGTGATCACCGGCTCCATCACGTTGAGCTGCAACTGCCCGGCCGACGCCGCCAGCGTCACCGTCAGATCGAGGCCGATCACCAGGAAGCTGGTCTGGTTGACCACCTCCGGGATCACCGGATTGACCTTGCCCGGCATGATCGACGACCCCGGCTGCATCTGCGGCAGGTTGATCTCGTTCAGGCCGCAGCGCGGGCCGGAAGCAAGCATGCGGATGTCGTTGCAGATCTTGGTCAGCTTGGCAGCGGTGCGTTTGAGGACGCCCGACAACTGGACGTAGGCACCGGTATCCGATGTCGCCTCGACGAGGTCGCCCGCCAGGATGAAGCGGGTGCCGGTGAGCTCGGAAAGATGGCGCGTCGCCAGTTCCGGGTAACCGGGCGCCGCCGTCACCGAAGTGCCGATTGCCGTCGCCCCGAGGTTGATCTCGTGCAGCAGCTGACGCACCTCGCCGAGGCGGCTCACTTCCTCGCCGATCGTCGTCGCCCAGCCATTGAACTCCTGCCCCAGCGACATCGGCACAGCGTCCTGCAGGTGCGTCCGCCCCATCTTCAGCACCCGCTCGAACTCGCCGGCCTTCGCCTGGAAAGCCGCCTGCAGCTGCCGCAGCGCGTCCATGTAGCTGGCCAGGCGCAGGATCAGCGCCAGCCGAAAGGCTGTCGGATAGACATCGTTCGTCGACTGGCCGTAATTGACGTGATCATTCGGGTTGAGGTACTGATACTCGCCCTTGCGATACCCGAGGCTCTCAAGCGCCAGATTGGCGATCACCTCGTTGGCGTTCATGTTGGTTGAGGTGCCGGCGCCGCCCTGGATGAAATCGGTGACGAACTGATCGCACAGCTCGCCGGCGATCAGCCGGTCGCAGGCGCCGACGATGGCATCGGCGATACGCCCGTCGAGCACGCCGAGATCGCGATTGGCCAGCGCCGCCGCCTTCTTGACGTAGCCGAAGGCCTTGACGAAGTACGGCTCGGCCGACATCGGGATGCCGGTGATATGGAAGTTCTCCTTGCCGCGCAGGGTCTGCACACCGTAGTAGGCGTCGTCCGGCAGCTCCTTCTCGCCCAGAAAGTCCTTCTCGATTCGTGCCATCGCCATTCCTTTCAGTTGGTCAGCCCGGTTGTTGATGCGACCCACCCATTCTAG
This sequence comes from Candidatus Accumulibacter iunctus, assembly GCA_002345025.1. Classification (GTDB taxonomy): domain Bacteria; phylum Pseudomonadota; class Gammaproteobacteria; order Burkholderiales; family Rhodocyclaceae; genus Accumulibacter; species Accumulibacter iunctus. Next base: position 10,902 of record DDUX01000129.1, read on the forward strand.
TCGCTGGCTGTGACAGTCGCGTCGGCGACGCACGAATCGCCCGCGCCTGCATCCATCGACGACGATCCGGCGTATAACAGCAAGGGGCATGCCGAGTGGCCCTGCGCACAGCCGCCGGGGAGCGCCGGCACCGGCACGCGACACTTGGCCTCGCTGGCGGCATTCGGCAGAATCGCCCCAGCGAGCACAACCGACAGAGCAGCCGATGGACGACACCGACAACTGGACCGCCGACCCGCCCGTTGCCAGCGAGGCGCCGCCGCTGGTCGCCGCCGCAGGCAACGGGCAGCCGCTGGCGGCCGACGATTCCCGCTTGCGGGCCGCGGTCGCCCGTATCGTCCGCCAGGACGAGCAGGCGCTCGGCGAACTCTACGACGCGCTGGCGGGGCGCGTCTATGGCCTCGCACTGCGCATCGTGCGCCAGGTGCAGACCGCCGAAGAAGTCACCGAGGACACCTTCTGGCAGATCTGGCGGCAGGCACCGCGTTTCGACCCGCTGCGCGGCAGCGTCCTGGCCTGGGTGCTGACGATCGCCCGCAGCCGCGCGCTCGACGCCGTGCGCCGCCTCGATCGGGCTGAGCCGCTCGACGAGGAGCGTCTGGCGACCGTCGCTGTCGACAGCGACCCGCAGGACCTGCTGCAGGCAGTACAGCAGCAGCACCGCCTGCACGCGGCACTCGGCACGCTCGACGCATTGCCGCGGCAACTGCTGGCGCTGGCATTCTTCCGCGGCTTGTCGCACGAAGAGATCGCCAGCCAGATGAGCATGCCGCTTGGCACCGTCAAGTCGCACATTCGCCGCGCCCTGCTCCGCCTGCGCGAGCTTCTCGGCACCGATGATCCCCGTTTCCCGATGGTGACCCCATGAACAACGAGCCCAAGAGCCCTGCCAGACAGACGACAGACAGCGACGAACAGGAAGCGCTGCAGCGAATGATCTGCGAAGGACTGGCACCGATCCCACTGCCGGCAGCCGACGCCGCCGGACTGCGCAGCCGTCTGTTGCAGCGGGTCGGCGGCAGCGCTCGCCGGCACGCCGGACTGATCACCGTTCGCGCCGGTGACGGCAGTTGGCGGACGGTCATCGCCGGGGTCCGCAGCAAGCTGCTCCACGAGGGCGCACACGGCGCTTCCGTGCTGATCGAACTCGCGGCGGGAGCGACGCTGCCGGTGCACCGGCATCAGCATCTCGAAGAGGGCATCGTCCTGCGCGGCGCGCTGCAGCTCGGCGAGCTGAATCTGCTCCCGGGTGACTACCACGTCTCGCCGCCGGGCAGCCGACACGGGCGAATCTCCTCCCGCTCGGGCGGGCTGGCCTACCTGCGCGGCAGTTCCCTCGGCAACACCCGCGCTGCCCTCGGCGAACTCCTCGGCGGACTGCTGCCCGGCGCCGGGCCGGCGGCGCACACCGTCCTTGCTGCCGACGGCGGCTGGGAAACGATCGCCGACGGCGTCGAGCGGAAGATCCTCTGGCGTGCCGGCGACATCGTCTCGCGCTTCTTCCGCCTGGCACCGGGCGGCCGCCTGCCGGCGCATGCGCACGACTGCGAAGAGGAGTGCATGATGCTCAGTGGCGACGCCTACTTCGGCGACCTGCTGCTGCAGGCCGGCGAGTTCCACCTCGCGCCGAGGGGCAGCGAGCATGGCGAGATCAGCAGCGAGCACGGCGCTCTCGCCTTCGTCCGCGGTCACGAACTCGTGCCGTGGGCAACGCGGGCGTGAGCCGGCGCTTCGTGATGATCAGCCGCTGGCGTCTCGAGACGACCGCCGAGCGGCTCTGGCAACTGCTGACGCGGCCGACGCAGTGGCCCGACTGGTGGCCTTGTCTGCGCCGCGTCAGCGAGCTGGCCGGCGGCGACAGCGAGGGCATCGGCGCGCGCCATGCCTTCTTCTGGCGCAGCGGTCTCGGCTGTCCGTTGCGCATCGTGATGCAGACGACGCGCGCCGCACGCGCACGCGAACTCGAAGCGACTGCCAGCGGCGACCTGCAGGGCATCGGCCTGTGGCTGATCGAGGACGACGGCCCCGGCGCGGTGCGCGTCACCTACCGCTGGGACGTCGAACTCGGCCGCCCCCGGATGCGGCTGCTGGCGCCAATCCTGCGCGGCGTCTTCGCCCGCCGCCACTTCGCGGTGATGGCCAGCGGTGCCGCCGGCATGGCGCGGCAACTCTGCTGTCGACTGTCGCAGCGCGAGGAGTGGTCTTCGACCAGCCGCCTCGCCGACGCACTCGACACCGCCTGAGAGCAGCGCCGCAGGACTCGGCCGTCAACGTCGGCGGTTTCGGCCTGCTGATCGGTTCGCTGGCCAACCTGATCGCCATCCGCCTGCTCGGCCGGCGGCATGCCTGGTGGCGCTTTCACGCCTGGTCGCAACCCTTCCTCGGCGTTGTCGCGGGCCTCGCCTAACGGTCATGACTGTTGAGACACCCATGATGATGAAAGGCATGACCGTTCCCCTCATCCCCGACCCTTATCCCGCTTGCGGGAGAAGGGAGATTCGCGAGTCGCTGACGCGACTTTCACATTCACATTAACTCTGGCTGTTCGTTCAGCCATGTCAGCCCGCACAGGCATCCGTTGCAACGATCGCCGGCAGCCCACGCGCCGGCGCCGAAACAGCTTGCAATTGCGGAACTATTTGGCTGACTTAACTCTGATTCCCTGGCGTTTCCCGGGTCTTCTTCCTATACTGTCCCGATAAGAAAAGCTTTCTGATAATTTCGCGAGGAGACGTGTGATGAAGATCTGCATTCCGGGCTTGCTGCCCGAGCAGCTACTGGTTGATCTGCCGGAGATCGACGCTCAGCACGAAGAGATTTTTTGCCGCATCGAGGCCCTGAAGACCGCCTCTTTCGAGAGCAGCCACGTTCCCGTCGACGAGTTCCAGGCTCTGCTCGATTACTTCACGATGCACTTCGCCACCGAGGAACGGCTGGCTGAGGAAGCCGGGCTCGATTTCGTCGACCATACCCGCATCCACGAGGAAACGCTGCGCCTGCTCGGCCGGGCGCTGGCCGAGGTGGTCCGCGGCGGGCGCGACGCGCACTCGTTCCTGCGCTACTGCGAGTACTGGTTCGAGCGGCACATCAGCGAAGACGACCGCCTGTTCATCAGCAACCTGCAATCGTCGAACTTCATGCCGTCACCCGGCTTCTGGCAGAACAGCGACCTGCAGGCCCGGGTCTGAGTCGGCGCAGCCCGCAGCGTCTGTTGAAGCCATCGTCGCCCGCAGCCCCGAATGCAGGGCGGGTGGAAGCGAGGACCGAGACAGGGCGGGCCTACGGGCGACGCTGCAAACTCGCGGTTCCTTCATGTGAAAGTCGCGTCAGCGACTCGCTTGTGAACCACTGCCGGCCGCCAGTTGCGCCAGGTATTCCTGGTGGACCGGCAGGCTCAGCGCGTTCGGTCGCAGCGCCTTGACGGCGGCGACCGCCGCCTCCTTCGACCAGCCCCGTTCGAGCAGGATCTGAGCCGCCATCAGCCCGGTGCGCCCGGAACCACCCTTGCAATGAATGGCGATCCTCGTGCCGGCGTCCAGCAGTCCGTGCACCGCGTCCCGCTGCGCTTGCCAGGCGGCAGCAAAGTCGGCCGCCGGCGCGTGATCGTCGTCGATCGGCAGGTGGAACCATTGCAGGCCGCGCTGCGCGCAGATCTCGCCGAGGGCGCTGACGCCGTTGCTCGTCATCTCGGCGCGCGGCATCAAGGTCAGTACGGCGACGGCACCGGCTGCTGCCAGTTGCTCGACCGCTGCCGCAGCGTCGACGCCACGGGTTCCCGGGCATGGTGTGAGGATGAAGCCGGCGCTGCCCTGGTTCAGTGGCAGCAGGTCTGAGGGATGCGTGTTCATGGCGGTGGTTGTCGGTGAGGGTTGGACGCTGAACCGCCGGCGCAACGCGATGCGCGGCGCGGCGATGGTCGAGGACGGCTGCACGGGTCGCTCACCCGCCATGCCGCTGCCGATTCTACCGGACTTGAAGCCCGGCGGTCAGTGCCGGATACTTGCCTTTGCAGCCGCTGACGGCTCACCACGATCTCCGTTCTCGACAGGGAAAACAAATGCCGGAATGTTTCCTGCCACAACCGCCGCGACCGATCCGCTGCCGGGCGCAACTGCTTGCCGCCATCCTTCTGCTGCTCGCCGGGAGCTGGCCGCTCACTGCCGCGGCGCAGGTCTTCGACAGCGAGCGGCAGCGTTTCCGGCTGCGCATCGTCAGCGAAGGACTCGAACATCCGTGGGGACTCGCCTTCCTGCCCGACGGCCGGATGCTGGTCAGCGAACGTCCCGGACGCCTGCGGCTGATCGACGCCAGCGGCAGGCTCGATCCAGAGCCCGTTCGCGGGCTGCCCGCCGTGGCGGCGATTGGCCAGGGAGGACTGCTCGACGTCGCGCTGCATCCCCGCTTCAGTGACAATGGCTGGGTCTATCTCTCCTACGTCGCCGAGGGGCCGGGCGGCTACGGCACCGAGGTCCTGCGCGGCCGGCTCCAGGGCAAGGCGCTGCACGACGCGCAGATCCTCTTCCGTATGCGTCCCAAGTCGGCTGGCGGTCAGCATTTCGGCTCGCGCCTGGTCTTCGATCGGCAGGGATTCCTGTTCATCACACTCGGCGATCGTGGCGAGCGGCAGCGCGCGCAGCGGCTCGACGACCACGCCGGCTCGGTCATCCGCCTGCACGACGACGGCCGTGTGCCACCGGACAATCCCTTCGTCGGCCAGCCCGGCGTTCTTCCCGAAAAGTACACTCTCGGCAACCGCAACGTCCAGGGCGCGGCGCTGCACCCCGGCAGCGGCGAACTGTGGACGCACGAGCACGGACCGCAAGGCGGCGACGAAATCAACCTGATCCGGCCGGGAAGGAACTACGGCTGGCCGGTGATCACCTACGGCAGGAACTACGGCAGCGGAACCACGATCGGTGAAGGCACCGCGAAGCCCGGAATGGAGCAGCCGCTGCATCAATGGACGCCGTCGATCGCACCGTCGGGAATGGCTTTCTACACCGGCGAGCGCTTCCCGCACTGGCGCGGCAACCTCTTCGTCGGTGCCCTGCGCGATCAGATGCTGCTGCGCCTGCAGCTCGACGGCCAGCGCGTCGTGCGTCAGGAAGCGCTGCTGAAGAACAGCATCGGCCGCATCCGTGACGTCCGGAACGGCCCCGACGGTCTCATCTACCTGCTGACCGACAGCCCGAGTGGCGTCGTCGCGCGTCTCGAGCCGCTGCCGTGACGAGAGCGCTTTGCGGGGCACGCATCGCCGCCTCGGCGCGGGCGTCGCGATGATGCCGAGGCCGCAGTTCGCCCCCACCCCCGGCGAGGGCAGCGACCGCCAGCCAGCCATCCCCGCGGGCGGCGCTGTCGACTGCCGCGGCTGCGGCGCCTGCTGCGCCTCGTTCCGCGTCTCGTTCTACTGGGCCGAGGCCAGCGTCCGCGCCATTCCCAATGACCTGATCAAGCAGCTTTCGCCGTGGTACGCCTGCCTTGCCGGCACGAATTCCCAGGCACCGCGCTGCCGGGCTTTGCAGGGCGAGGTTGGCGGGCGCGTCCGCTGCACCATCTATGCGCACCGCCCGTCGCCCTGCCGCGAGGTACAGGTGGGCGACGACAAGTGCAGCCGGGCACGGCAGCGCCACGGTCTGCCGCCGCTCACCGGACTGCCGCCGGCAGCAGCACCGCTGGCGCCGGTCGACGATCGCTGAGCAACCCGACCCTGCGCCGCCGGAGGCCGCGACGACCGATGGCGAACGCTCTGGCAGCCGCCTATACTGGAAAACAGGTGACCGACGATCGTCCGCAGGGCCTGGCGCACACCGCCGGCAGTCAATGCCCGCCGGCTGCCGCAGCGACCGTTCGCCATCCGCACCGACACGACACCACCACCGCAGGAGAGACCGATGCCAGCCGCCACGGAACCCCCGCCCACCGCCACCGATGCCGGCGAGCCGGCGGCCCCGCGACGGCGAAACCGCCTGCGGCTGGCGCTGGGTTTTCTGCCGGCGCTGCTCGGTGCGACGATCGCTGGCCCGTCGCCGGCGACCGGCAGCGCCACCGTCAACTCCGCCGCCAGCCCCCCCGCCAACCCCGAGTACGCCGCCGCAAGGCAGCGCATGGTCGACCAGCAGTTGATCGCCGACTGGCGCGGCATCAGCAATCCGCAGGTCCTGCGGGCGATGGCGACGGTACCGCGGCACGAGTTCGTCCCGCCGGCGATCCGGCAGAGCGCCTACGAGGACCGCCCGCTGCCAATCGGTCACGGACAGACGATCTCGCAACCCTACATCGTCGCCTTCATGACCGAGCAACTGGCACCACAGGCGAGCGACCGCGTCCTCGAGATCGGCACCGGATCGGGCTATCAGGCAGCGATCCTCGCCGGCCTCGTGCGCGAGGTCTACAGCATCGAGATCGTCGAGCCGCTGGCGAAGCGCGCCGCCGGCGACTTGGCGCGGCTCGGCTACCACAACGTGCGCGTGCGCCACGGCGACGGTTACCAGGGCTGGCCCGAGGCCGCCCCGTTCGACTCGATCATCGTCACCTGCGCCCCCGACCACGTGCCGCAGCCGCTCGTCGATCAGCTCCGCGAAGGCGGCCGCATGATCATCCCGGTCGGCGATTTCGGCAACCAGAACCTCTTCCTGCTGAGGAAGCAGGGCGGCAGACTCGAACGTGAACGCATCCTGCCGGTGCGCTTCGTGCCGATGACCGGCGCCGCCGAGACCCGCCGGCGGTGACCGCGGCGGCCGGTGGCGGCCGCCTCGGCCTGTTCTCGGCGAGCACGCGGGTGGTCGCGAGCATGCCCGGCTCGGGCGTCTTCACCACCAGCGGCTTCCTGCTCGCTGACCTGAAATCGCCGTGGCTGGTGCTGCTCGCCTGGTTCGTCGGCAGTCTGCTCGCCGCCTGCGGAGCGCTGTGCCATCGCGCGCTGGCGCGCCGCCTGCCAGAATCCGGTGGCGAGTACTTCTTCCTCTCGCGCACCCGGTGGCCGGCGGCCGGCACCATGGCCGGCTGCATCCCGATCCTCGTCGGGTTCGCCGCGCCGCTCGCTGCCGCCTCGCTCGCTGTCGGCGACTACGTCCGCGACTGGCTTCCCGACAGCTCGCCGCAGCCGCTCGGCAGTGCCCTGCTCTGCGCCTTCGCCGCTCCACTCGCGGCGGATGGAAGGCGGCAGTCGCCTGCACGACCTGACGGTCGCCGTCGAGATCGTGCCGATCGCCTTCCTCGCCGACCTGCTGGGAATGGCCTTCGCCGCCGTCGTCCGGCAACCGGTCGAAAGCCTCTGGGGGCTCGCCACGCTGGCCGCGACCTGGCTCTTCTGGCGCTGCCGACGCGCACTGCGCGGCCCCGGAATCGGCATCACGCCGTCTGACGGGCCCGGCCGGGCCGCTGACGCACCGGTACCGGCAGAGCGTCGTTCAGCCTTTCTTGCGTGCCTCCATCAGCTGCCGAATCCGTTCGATCTCGAGGCGTTTGGCCTCGGGCGAACCCCATGGGATCGCCCGCTGCGCGGCGGCGGCGCGCGCGGCGTCGCGTTGCGCCTGCAGCGCCCTCGCTTCCGCCAGGCGCTCCTCCTCGCCGGCTTTCCCAATTCCGGGACGACCATCGCCAGCTACGTGATCGGCCAGCATGGGGATGTGTTCGTCGCCGGGGAGCTTGCCGATTTCCCCGCCAAGCAGCTCGGCGCGGGCAGGCTCTGCGCCTGCGGCAGACCGGCCGCGGAGTGCGGCTTCTGGACGGCGGTGGCGCGTGGATGCGAAGCCGGCGGTGCATGCTCACCGGACGTGCGGCGCGGTGTCCTCTATCGCGCCATCCAGGCGGAGAGCGGGGCGGCGCTGATCGTCGACGTCGCGCATGATCTGCATGCGCTGAGGCAGGCGCGTGCCGCCGAGGGGATCGACCTTCGTCTGGTGCACCTGCG
>DDUX01000145.1 GCA_002345025.1 Candidatus Accumulibacter iunctus
GACGCCGAGATCGAAGCGCTACAGCCCAACAAAAAAAAAAACAAATCCCCAAGCCCACTCGGCTCGGCGACGCCATCCGTCTGGTAGCCCAACTCGGCGGATACATTGGCCGCGCCAAAGACCCCTATCCAGGGCATCAAATCATGTGGCACGGCTATTCGGTCCTGCAATCGCTGCGCGAAGGGCTCTCGCTCCGACACTGGACTTCGGATGACAACAAGACTTGCGGGTAAAGGGCAGGGCTAGCCAGCGTTTGCCCGGCGGCGGGCGCTGCCGCCGCGCGCTGCAGGCGGGGGGGCGGCAGCATGCGACCGGTCTGCTATAGTTCGGCCTGCGCGCCGCAAGCCGCTTGCCCCTGAGCATGCTGCACCGCGGCCTTCGCCATGTTGCCGCATGAAAGCGTCCCGATGAGCATTGCCCGCAGCGACTCCAGCAGCGAAAACCGGTTCCCGTCAGAGATTCTGCGCGAGGTTGCGAAACGGCGTACCTTCGCCATCATTTCCCACCCCGATGCCGGCAAGACAACATTGACCGAGAAGCTCCTGCTCTTCGGGGGTGCGATTCAGCTCGCCGGAACGGTCAAGGGGCGCAAGAGTGCTCGCCATGCCACCTCGGACTGGATGGAGGTCGAGAAGCAGCGCGGCATTTCGGTGACCAGTTCGGTGATGCAGTTCGAGTACAGCGGGCACACCATCAATCTGCTCGACACGCCTGGCCACGAGGATTTTTCCGAAGATACGTACCGCGTCCTCACTGCCGTCGATGCCGCGGTAATGGTGATCGACGCGGCCAAAGGCGTCGAGGCGCAGACGATCAAGTTGCTCAACGTGTGCCGCATGCGGAACACGCCGATCATCACCTTTGTCAACAAACTCGACCGCGAAGTCCGGGATCCGTTCGAGCTCCTGGCGGAGATCGAATCCGTACTGGGCATCGAGTGCGCGCCGATCACCTGGCCGATCGGCATGGGCAAGAGCTTTCGCGGCGTCTATCACCTGCTGAACGACCGGCTGCTGCACTTTGCCGCCGGCGAGGAGCGACGCAGCGAGTCCGAACGGCTGGACGGCCTCGACAATCCACTCCTCGACGCCCAGTTCCCGGGCGAGGTGGGCAGGTTGCGCGAAGACGTTGATCTGATCCAGAACGCCAGCAGCCCCTTCGATCTCGTCGGCTTTCTTGCCGGGCGGCAGTCGCCGGTATTCTTTGGCTCGGCGATCAACAATTTCGGTGTGCAGGAGATCCTGCAGGCCCTGCTCGACTGGGCGCCCCCACCGCAGGAGCGCGACGCTGGCTGCCGCATGGTGCAACCCGCCGAAGCAGCTTTCAGCGGTTTCGTGTTCAAGATACAGGCCAACATGGACCCCAAGCACCGGGATCGCATTGCCTTCTTCAGGGTTTGCTCGGGGCGCTACAGGCCAGGAATGAAGGTCAGGCACATTCGCCTGAACCGCGAGATGAAACTGGCCAACGCACTGACCTTCATGGCCAATGAGCGCTTGCTGATGGAAGATGCCGTCGCCGGCGACATCATCGGCATCCATAACCATGGCAACCTGCACATCGGGGATTGCCTGAGCGAAGGCGAGGAACTGGGATTCAGGGGCATCCCCTACTTCTCGCCCGAACTCTTTCGTTCCGCGCGCTTGCGCGACCCACTGAAGAGCAAGCAGCTGCAGAAGGGCCTCCAGGAGCTGGGCGAGGAGGGAGCGATCCAGGTCTTCGAGAGCCTCGCCAGTGGTTCGCTGCTACTCGGGGCAGTAGGCACCCTGCAGTTCGAGGTCGTCGCGCAGCGCCTGCAGACCGAGTACAAGGTCGATGCCATATTCGAGTCGGCAGACATCTATACAGCCCGCTGGCTCACCTTCCCGGACGAGGCGACACGCCGTAGTTTCGAGCGCGAGCAGACGCAGCGGATGGCACGGGATGTGGATGGCAACCCGGTCTACCTGGCGAGCACGCGCTACAACCTCGAAGTGACCAGCGAAAAGTGGACTAGCGTCGGCTTCCGAGATTCGCGCGAGCACGGACAGCTGTTTGCCTGAGACCACAGCTCAGCCGGGCGCGTGCCAGGCTAACCGCATTGACCGGCGGTATACGGCAGGCGTATGGCCCGGCCGGAGAACCGCCACAGCGGGCACGCAGGGAAGCAATTGATGAGTCCCCACCGCGATTAGAACGATCACCGGAAAGGAGCCGACCATGCCACAAGGCCCCGTGGCGCACCCGCCACTCAATTTTCTCGAAGCGCGGATTCTTGGCGTACTGATCGAGAAGGAGAAAACGACCCCGGACGCCTACCCTCTGACGCTGAACAGCCTCACTGCTGGCTGCAATCAGAAGTCGGCGCGCGACCCCGTCATCAGTGTGCCGGAAAGCGAGGTTCAGGAAGCATTGGAGAGTCTGCGCAGTCAGCTTCTGGTTCTCGAAACCTATGGCGCCTCTGGTCGGGTCCTGCGCTACGCACATAATCTCGGCCGCGTGTATGCGGTGCCGGCGGCGAGCGTCGCGCTACTCGCCACGCTCGCTCTGCGTGGGGCGCAGACGGTCAGCGAGCTGCGCGCCAACGGCGAGCGCCTGTACCGTTTCGACGACAGCTCGTCGGTGGAGGCTTACCTGCAGGAACTGGCGGCGCGCAGTGCCGGCGCCTTGGTCGTGCGGCTGCCGAAGCAGTCAGGATCGCGCGAGTACCGCTGGGCGCATCTGCTCTGCGGCGAAGCCACGCTGGCAGCCGGGCAGAGCGGTGGTGAGATCGAATCCAGCGAGCCTCCGAGCGAGCTGACAGCGAGAGTGACGCGCCTGGAGCAGGAGGTCGCCGAATTGCGTGCCGGCCTCCAGGCATTGCTGGTCATGATCGACGCACCGAAGCAGCCGCTGGCAAACGCCGAACCGGGCGACTGAGACCTTCTGAGCAAAGCGGCCGGCCACGGCGCCCAGCGCGCGGACGACGAGAATGGGTTGCCGCTCAGAGGATGTAGCCGAAATGATCCGCCTCCTGTATGATGGCTCTGGTGGTTGGCCTCAGGGGGTGACAGATGGAACGTAGCACAAGCGAGCGCGGCCGGCCGGGGCGCCGGCCGGCGCTGACGGCAGAGCATATCGAGGTCTTGCGGGCGATCACATGTGAGCAACCCCGTTCGTCGCTTGACGAGGTGAAGCGCGAATTGGAGCGACGCACGGGGGTGGTGGTGTGCACTGTGACGGTGCGCAGAGCGCTGCGGGAGGCAGGCATCGAGAGACTCAAGCCGCAGCGCCGCGCTGGCGAGCGAGCGGTGGCCCAAGGCACAGGAGGGGCTCTGCGTGTGGGCTATACGGAGGCTCCCCGGCGAGCGGACGGCCCGAGCGGCATGAACACTGACCTGACCGATGCCGAATGGATTTTGGTCGCGGATTTGTTCGAGCGTCGGGGTGGGCGGGGCACGCCAGCCAGGCATCCACGCAAGCAGATGGTCGATGCTTGCTGTTACGTGGTGCGCACAGGGTGCGCCTGGCGGCTGTTGCCCAAGAGTTTTCCGCCTTGGCGGGGGGTCTACAAGGCATTCAGCCGCTGGGCTGCCGCCGGTAGCTTCGAGGCCATGCATGATCGCCTGCGCCAGCAGTGGCGCGATCGGATCGGTCGTAACCCGGAGCCGACGGCGGCGATCATCGACGCACAAAGCACGCGCAGCACCGCACAAGGTGGCCAGAGCGGCTTCGACGCAGGCAAGAAGGTCAAAGGGCGCAAACGCCATCTCGTGGTGGATACCTTGGGCCTGCTGCTGGCGGTGACCGTCACCTCGGCCAGTGTTCAGGACCGCGACGCCGCGGCACCCGTTGTCGAACAGGCATGGCCAAGGTACCTGCCCCATCTTTAACATCCCATAAGCATATTTGGGGCTTTCTGGGCAGGGCGCATCAGTAAGTCGTTGATTTTTCATGCGGCAGATTTTTCTGGCGTTGTGTAGTGCCATAATAGTTTTCTCTTGGTGTTTCAACCTCTTGCTTTTGCGGTACGATCGG
>DDUX01000150.1 GCA_002345025.1 Candidatus Accumulibacter iunctus
GGGAAGAAGGAAAGGGAGATGTCCTTGATGATCTGACGCTTGGGCGGAACGATCTTGCTCACGCGCAGCATCGACATGACGTATTGGGCCATGGGGGAGGGTCCTGCTGAGTCGGAAAGGGCTGCAGTCTACAGCATCCCTTCGATGTCCTTCACCAGTTCCTCCGGCGTGGTCGTTGGTGCGTAGCGTTCGATGCGCTCGCCGTCACGGCTGACCAGGAACTTGGTGAAGTTCCACTTGATGCCCTCGCTGCCCAGCAGGCCTGGCGCGGCCTTCTTCAGGTACTGGTAGAGCGGGTGCGCGTGGTCGCCATTGACCTCGATCCTGGCGAACATCGGGAAGCTGACGCCGTAGTTCTTCTCGCAGAAACTGGCGATCTCGCCGGAATCGCCCGGCTCCTGGGCGCCGAACTGGTTGCAGGGAAAGCCGAGAACGACCAGACCGCGCTCCCGATAGCGCTCGTAGAGCGCTTCGAGACCGGCGTACTGCGGCGTGAAGCCGCAGTTGCTGGCGGTGTTGACGATCAGCAGGACCTTGCCGGCGTAGTCGGCCAGCGACTGCGTACCGCCGCCGAGGCGCTCGGCGCTGAACTCGTGGATCGTTGCGCTCATGTCTTCACTCCGGTGTGGTTGACGGCGTTGAACTCCGCGGACTCGTCGGACTCGTCGACCGGTCCGCAGGAACAGAACAGGTGGCGGTCGCCGTAGACGTCGTCCACGCGATTGACGCTCGGCCAGAACTTGTTCTCCGCCACCCAGGGCAACGGGAAGGCGGCCTGCTGGCGGCTGTACGGTCGCTGCCACTGCTCGTCGACGATATCTGCCTGCGTGTGCGGGGCGCGCTTCAGCGGGTTGTCGTCGGCCGGCCAGTGGCCGATCTCGATCTGGTGGATCTCGTTGCGGATGCTGATCATCGCCGCGATGAAGCGATCGAGTTCGCCTTTCGCTTCCGATTCGGTCGGCTCGACCATCATCGTTCCCGCCACCGGGAAGCTGACCGTCGGCGCGTGGAAGCCATAGTCCATCAGGCGCTTGGCGATGTCGATCTCGGAAACGCCGCTGGCCGCCTTGAGCGGGCGGATGTCGAGGATGCACTCGTGCGCGACGCGGCCGTTCCTGCCGGTGTACAGCACCGGGTAGTGCGGTTGCAGCCGCGCGCCGATGTAGTTGGCGTTGAGGATCGCCACTTCGGTGGCGCGTGTCAGTCCGCTGCCGCCCATCATCGCGATGTACATCCAGGAGATCGGCAGGATCGAAGCCGAGCCCCATGGCGCCGCGGCAACCGCGCCCTGGCCGCGGTGCGGCCCGGCGACCGGCTGCACGCAGTGGTTGGCCATGAACGGCGCCAGATGCGCCTTGAGCCCGATCGGACCCATTCCCGGACCGCCACCACCATGCGGGATGCAGAACGTCTTGTGCAGGTTCATGTGGCTGACGTCGGCACCGATCAGCGCCGGCGAGGTCAGGCCGACCTGGGCGTTGAGGTTGGCGCCGTCCATATAGACCTGGCCGCCGTGCTGGTGCACGATGGCGCAGATGTCGCGGATCGCTTCCTCGAAGACGCCGTGCGTCGATGGATAGGTGATCATCAGGCAGGCGAGGCTGGCGGCATGCTGCGCCGCCTTCGCCGCCAGGTCGGCGACGTCGATGTTGCCGGATTCGTCGCAGTCCACGACCACCACCCGCATGCCGCACATCTGCGCCGTGGCGGGATTGGTGCCATGCGCCGATTTCGGGATCAGGCAGACGTTGCGCCGGCCGTCGCCACGGCTGGCGTGATAGCGGGCAATCGACACCAGACCGGCGTACTCGCCCTGGGCTCCCGAGTTCGGCTGCAGGCAGATGGCGTCGAAACCGGTGATCGCCTTCAGCCAAGCCTCCAGGTCGCCGATCATCTGCAGGTAGCCCTGCGCCTGATCGAGCGGGGCGAAGGGGTGAATGTCGCTGAACTCCGGCCAGGTGATCGGGATCATCTCGCTGCTGGCGTTGAGCTTCATGGTGCAGGAGCCGAGCGAGATCATCGAATGGTCGAGGGCCAGATCCCGGTTCTGCAGCTTCTTGAGATAGCGCAGCATCTGGTGCTCGGTGTGGTGGGTGTTGAACACCGGGTGCGTCAGGATGGCGTCCTGACGCAGCAGCGACGCCGGCAGGAACGGGTCGGCCCGCCGCAGTTGCTCGTCGAGCCCTTCGATGTCGGCATCGACGCCGGCGATCAGCCGGATCAGCGCAGCGACGTCGGCACGCGTCGTCTTCTCGTTGATGGCGATGGCGACGGCGTCGGCGGAAACGAGGCGCAGGTTGTAGCCGGCGTCGGCGGCGGCCGTCACGACCGCCGCTGCGCGGCCGGCCAGCCGCAGGCGAACGGTGTCGAAAAAGTGCCGGCTGCTCAGCTCGATCCCGGCTTGGCGCAGGCCTTCGGCGAGCAGGGCGGCGAGCCGGTGGATGCGGCCGGCGATGCTGCGCAGTCCCTGCGGGCCGTGGTAGACGGCGTACATGCCGGCGATGTTGGCGAGCAGCACCTGCGAGGTGCAGATGTTCGAATTGGCCTTTTCCCGCCGGATGTGCTGTTCACGGGTCTGCAGCGCCATGCGCAGCGCGCGCTTGCCGCGTGCATCGACCGAGACGCCGATGATGCGGCCGGGGACGGCGCGCTTGTACTCGTCTCGGGTGGCAAAGAAGGCGGCGTGCGGGCCGCCAAAACCGAGCGGGACGCCAAAGCGTTGCGCCGAGCCGAGCGCGATGTCGGCGCCCATCTCGCCGGGCGAGCGGAGCAGAACCAGCGCCATCAGGTCGGCGGCGACGGCGACGACGCCACCGCGTGCCTTGACGGCGGCGATCTGTGCACTGAGGTCGGCGACCTCGCCGGCGTCGTCCGGATACTGGAAGAGCGCGCCGAAGACCTCGTGCAGCGCCGCTTCGGCGGGAGTGCCGAAGACCAGTTCGAAGCCGAACCAGGCGGCGCGCGTGCGCAGCACGTCGACGGTCTGCGGGAAGCACGCTGCGTCTACGAAGTAGCGTTGCGCTGCCGACTTGCTGACGCGGCGCGCCATGCTCATCGCCTCGGCGGCCGCTGTCGCTTCGTCGAGCAGCGAAGCGTTGGCGAGCTCGAGGCCGGTGAGGTCGATCACCATCTGCTGGTAGTTGAGCAGCGCCTCCAGCCGCCCCTGCGCGAGTTCCGCCTGGTAGGGTGTATAGGCGGTGTACCAGCCGGGGTTCTCGAGCAGGTTGCGCAGCACGACCGCTGGCGTCACGCTGTCGGCGTAGCCCATGCCGATCAGCGAATGCCGCCGGTGGTTGCGGCCGGCGATTGCCTGCAGCGCGGCGAGTGCCTCGATCTCGCTGCGCGGCCCGGCGAGCGCAAGCGGTGCGGCCAGCCGGATCGCCGCCGGTACCGTCTGCGCGACGAGTTCGGCGAGGCTGGAAACGCCGATGCTGGCCAGCATGCTGGCGATTTCGCTGGCGTTGGGGCCGATGTGGCGGCCGACGAAGTCGTCGCTCTGTTCGAGAGCCGCGAGCGGCGGCGAGGGGGGCGTGGCATCCATGGTGTCTTCCGGTGGTTCGCGCGGCGTCTAGGCGGCGGCAACGATCTCTTGGTAAGCGGCAGCGTCGAGCAGGTTGTCGAGGTCGCCGACGGCGGCCGGCCGCATCCTGAACAGCCAGGCAGCGTAGGCGTCCTGGTTGACCAGCTCGGGTGCGTTGGCCAGCGCCTCATTGCCCTCGATGACGGTTCCCGCCAGCGGCGCGTAGACGTCGGCAGCCGCCTTGACCGATTCGACGACCGCGGCTTCCTGCTCGGCAGCCAGCTCGCGCCCCGGCTCGGGCAGCTCGATGAAGACGAGGTCACCGAGCAGCTCCTGCGCATGGTCGGTGATGCCGACGCTGATCGTGCCGTCGGCTTCCAGGCGGACCCACTCGTGGCTGCGGGTGTACTTGAGGTCGGTCGGGATGTTCACTTTCTCTCCTGATGGGTTGAAGCGGGGCTGGCCGATGGCCAGGTCGGAATCAAACGAGGATGCTGCCGTTCCTGACGAAGCACGGCTTGACGACGCGTGCCGCCAGCAGCTTTTCGCGCACGCGGACCTGAACGATGTCGCCGACCGCCGCAGCCAGCGGCAGGCGGGCGAGGGCGATCGCCCGTTGCAGCGTCGGCGAGAAGCTGCCGCTGGTGATTTCGCCCGCGCCGTGCGCGCTCTCGACCTGCTGATGGGCGCGCAGGACGCCGCGGTCGATGAGCAGCAGGCCGAGGAAGCCGTACCGCTGCGGTCTCGCCAGCAACGCGGTCTTGCCGACGAAGTCGCGCGGCGCAGCGAGGTCGACGGTCCAGGCGAGGCCGGCATCGAGCGGCGACACGCTCTCGTCCATGTCTTGGCCATAGAGATTCATCCCGGCCTCGAGGCGCAGCGTGTCGCGCGCACCGAGACCGCAGGGCTGTGCGCCGGCGTCGGCAAGGCGGTTCCACAGGCTGACGGCCTGCGCCGCCGGCAGCGTGATCTCGTAGCCGTCCTCGCCGGTGTAGCCGGTGCGGGCGATCAGGTGCTCACCAACGCTGGCGGCGAAAAAGGGCTTCAGCCCGGCGCAGGCGGGCTGGCATTCGGGCAGCACCTGCCCGACCTTCTGCCGCGCCTGCGGACCCTGCACGGCGATCATCGCCAGCGCGCCTTCACCTTCCCGGCGGGCGCTGATCGTCACCGCCAGGCCCCACTCGTCGCGGCGGGCAGTCATCCAGCGCAGGTCGTTGGCGGCCGTCGCGGCGTTGATGACGACGCGGAAGTCGTTCTCGGCGAGGTGGTAGACGATGAGGTCGTCGATGACGCCACCGGCTTCGTTGAGCATCGTGCTGTAGAGGGCCTTGCCGGGAAGCTGCAGGCGGTCGACGTTGTTGGCCAGCAGCCGCCGCAGGAAGGCGCGCGCATCGCTGCCGCGGACGTCGACGGCGCACATGTGCGAGACGTCGAACATGCCGGCATCGCCGCGCACCGCATGGTGTTCCTCGATCTGCGAGCCATAGTGCAGGGGCATCTCCCAGCCACCAAAATCGACCATTCGCGCGCCGCGCCGACGGTGCTCTTCGTTGAGGACGGTTTTCTGCATCGTATCAATCCGTAACAGGAATGTGTTGAAGTGGATTCCAGAAGCGGAAAAGGGGCGAACTCGCATCGAGTCCACCCCTCTGTCCATGTACCTGAGAGATTGTCTGGCCGACACGGTGCAGCACGGTCGTCCTGGCCCCATCGGTGGGCGCCTCGCAAAGCGGGCGCCGCTCTCCAGAGTTCATTGCACGAACGGTCCTCTTGCCTGAGCGTTTCCGGGTGGATTGCGCCTTCGGCGACGGCAGTGCCGCTCTCTCCCATTCGCGGCGAGACTATAGCGCGCGGCGAACCCTGGCCGCAAGCCGTCGCTGATGGTCGCTGCGGCCGCGTGCTAGACTGACGACGATTCGAGACGACCCTGAGGCAACCCGCCGAGCGCCATGCCATGAATGCCGAACCATCGGTCACCGCCAGCGAAGTCGCCCGGCAACCGGGTGTCGCCATGGTCGACACATACCCGGCGCGGACGGAACACGCATGACACCGGAAGCCAAGGCACGGCAGCAGATTGACGAGAAGCTGGAGCAGGCCGGCTGGGTCATCCAGGACATGAAGCAGCTCAATCTGGCGGCAGGCATGGGCGTTGCCGTGCGCGAATACCCCACCGACAGTGGCTTGGCCGACTACGTCCTGTTCGTCAACCGCCAGGCGGTAGGCGTGATTGAAGCCAAGAAGGACAGCGCCGGCGAAAACCTGACCGCCACCGAAGCCCAGACCGAGCGCTACGCTACCGCCAATCTCAAATGGCGCCAAGACAACACGCCCCTGCGCTTTCTGTGCGAGGCCACCGGCCAGATCATCCGCTTCACCGACAACGCCGACCCCACGCCGCGTTCGCGCGAAATCTTCCATTTCTTCAAGCCCGAAACGCTGGCCTCCTGGCTGACGCAGCCTGACACACTGCGCCGCCGTCTGGTCGAGCAAATGCCCGCGCTGCCAGAAAAGAACCTGCGCGACTGCCAGATCAGCGCCGTCACGGGGCTGGAGAAGTCGCTTGCGCTGAACAAACCCCGCGCCCTCGTGCACATGGCCACCGGCGCCGGCAAGACCTTCACCGCCATCACCTCGGTCTATCGCCTGCTCAAGTTCGGCGGCGCCAAGCGGATCCTGTTTCTGGTCGATACCCGCAACCTCGGCAAACAGGCCCATCAGGAGTTCATGGCCTACACGCCGCCGGACGATGGCCGCAAGTTCACCGAGCTCTACAACGTGCAGCGGCTGGCCTCACCCAGCATCGACCCGCACGCGCAGGTGTGCATCAGCACTATCCAGCGCATGTACTCGATCCTGAGCGGCGAGCCCATTGACGAATCGGCCGAAGATGTCTCGCTCAACGAAGTGCAGCAAACCGTCAAACAGGAAAAGTTCGTCCGCTACAACCCGGCTGTGCCGGTGGAAAGCTTCGACTTCATCATCATCGACGAGTGCCACCGCAGCATCTACAACCTGTGGAAGCAGGTGCTCGATCGCCACCGGCACAGACGTGAAGCCGCTGGAAGTGCTGCTGTTCATGCGTGACGTACGCAGCAAGGGCTACTACGAACAGATGAAGGGCCGGGGTGTGCGCAGCCTGGATGGCGACAGCCTCAGGCGCGTCAGCAACAGTGCCGACGGCGCCAAGACCCGCTTCGTGCTGATCGACGCCGTGGGCGTGGAGAAGTCCCTCAAGACCGAAAGCCGCCCGCTGGAGAAGAAGCCCGGCGTGGCGCTGCAGGACCTGCTGCAAGGCGTGGCGATGGGCAGCCGCGACGACGACACCGTGCTCTCGCTCGCCAACCGTCTGGTGCGCCTCGCCAAGCAACTGGACGACAAGACGCAGGCGCGCATCGAGAAGGCGAGCGGTGGCATCCCGCTGGCTGAACTGGGCAAGGGATTGATTGCCGCGCTGAACCCCGATGCCATCGTGCAAACCGCGCTGGCCACCGCCCAGGCCAAGGGAATCACCCGTTCGGAAGACACCCTGCTGCCGGAAGAGCTTGAAGCCGCCCGCTTGATGCGCGTGGCCGCCGCTTGCGCGCCCTTTGACAAACCTGAATTGCGCGACGAGATCGAAAGCGCCCGCCGTGAGCGCGAGCAGCTCATCGACCACATCAACCTCGATCAGGTGACCTTCGCGGGCTTCAGCGAACAGGCCGAGGCGCAGGCCAAAGCGGTCATTCAGAGCTTCGCCGACTACCTGAAACAGCACAGGGACGAAATCGCCGCGCTGGACTTCTTCTACCAGCAGCCCTGGCAGCGCCGCGCGTTGACCTTCGACATGATCGAAGACCTGCACGAACGCTTGAGCAAGCCGCCGCTGATGCTGACCACCGAGCGCCTGTGGAGCGCCTATGCCCGCGTGCAGGCAAGTCAGGTGAAAGGTACCGACCGCAAACGTCAGCTCACTGATCTGGTGTCGCTGGTGCGCTTTGCGCTCGGGCTGGAGGGCGAACTCAAACCCTTCGCCGACGAAGTCGACAAGCGCTTCCAGGCCTGGATCTTCCGCCACAACGCCCAGCGCGGCACCGCGTTCACGCCCGAGCAGACCGAATGGCTGCGGCTGATTAAGGACCACATCGCCAGCAGCTGCAGCATCAGCCGGGACGACTTTGATTACGCGGATCTGGCTGGCAAGGGTGGCCTGCAGAAGGCGTGGGGGCTGTTCGGCAAGGAGCTGGATGCCCTGATGGACGAGATGAATGAGGAGTTGGTCGCTTGACTATCTTTTTTTATCCTTGATTTGATAAAATATCAAAAACAAGATAACTGGAGATGGTTCATGCTGTATTACCCCCGGGCACAACTGGCCTGCGAGCTGGCAGACGCCTTGCAAGGCAAAACCCTCTTCAGCGACGCGCCCAACGGCCTCTTTCTGGCCGCACCGCGTCGCACAGGCAAATCCACCTTCTTGCAGGCCGATCTCAAGCCCGAGCTGGAGCGCAGGCGTGTGGTGGTTGTCTATGTGGACCTGTGGTCCGACCTGCAGCGCGATCCGGCCAGCCTGATGGTAGAAGCCGTGGGCAGGTCCTTGCACCAGCATCTGGGCCTGGTGGCCAAAGGCGCCCGATCTGCCGGGCTGGACAGCATCACCGTGGGCGGCATCAGCATCGACACCAGCAGGATCGGCAAAGTCAATGGCACCACCCTGGCCGATGCCCTGCGAGCCCTTGGTGAAGCTGCCAAAAGCCCTGTGGCCCTGGTGATCGACGAAGCCCAGCACGCCTTGACCAGCGAGGCGGGTGACAGTGCCATGGCCGCGCTCAAGTCGGCACGCGACCAGTTGAACCGGCCGGGCGATATCAAGCTCATGCTCGTGATGTCGGGCTCGGACCGTGACAAACTGCTGCGCCTGGTCAACACCAACGCCGCGCCGTTTTACGGCTCGCAGATCCAGCGCCTGCCCGAACTGGGGCCCGATTTCATCGCCCACATTGCCCACCTCATTGCGCAGCAGCGCCCTGACCTGGGGGCCATCGACCAGGCCAGGCTGCAGGCGGCCTTTGCGCTCTTTGGCCAGCGCCCGCAGTTTTTCATTGACGCACTGGGGCAGGCGCTCAGCCCCCTGGCCACCCACGGCACCCGCTTTGAAGACGCCATGCTGGCCCTGGCCCGGCAGCGCCAGCACGGCGACGAAGCCCAGATGCAGAGCGACTACCTCGCCCTCAAGCCTCTGGAGCAAGCCGTGCTGTGGCGCATGCTGGAGTTGGGCGCCCGCTTTCGGCCCTACGACGCCGAGGCCCTGAGCTTCTACAACGACAAGACCGGCGACAGGGTGACCGTGGCCAAGGCCCAGAAAGCCCTGGAGGCCCTGCGTGCCCACCAGCCCAGCCTGGTGTGGAAATCAGCCCGCAGCGAATACACCGTCGAAGACGCCGCCATGCCCCGCTGGTATGCGCAACGCGTGGCGGCAGGCACCTGGCCGCCGGTGGGGCCGCAACTGGACTGGATCGAGGAATGAAGGCATGTAGGGCTGGTCGGGGCAGCGTGCAGAAGGCCTGGGGCTTGTTTGGCAAGGAGCTGGACGGGCTGGTGAATGAAATGAAATGAATGAAGAGTTGGTGCCGTAATGAGCGACTTTAGCGACGAGCCAATACAGAACTACCCTTTTGCCAAGGTATCTCCGCCAACAAATTGGGAAAGGGTGACTCTGGCTGAAATTTCCGCCGACGTAAGCCCAGGTTTTGCCAGCGGAAAACATAACGCCGACGGTACCGGTGTCCCACATCTTCGTCCTATGAATGTGGACCGCGGTGGGCAGATCGATCTGAGCGTCATCAAGTCCGTGGCCGAGAGCAATGGTGTTGAGCTGAGGCCGGGCGATGTCCTTTTCAACAATACAAATTCTGCTGAGCTTGTTGGAAAGACCGCAGTTATTTCTCGTCGAGAAGCCGGCTTTGCGTTTTCCAATCACATGACCCGCGTGCGTCCTGAAAGTCGTGTCGCCCCGGGCTTTGTCGCCAGACAACTTCACTTTCTGTGGATGTCAGGGTATATGAAGCATCGGTGTACTAACCATGTGAATCAGGCGAGCATCTCGTCGAAAACCTTGGCGAATACGATTCCTCTTCTCCTGCCGCCGTCTGCGGAACAAACCCGCATCGTCGAAAAGCTTGAAGAACTACTCTCCGACCTCGATGTCGGCGTGGCCGAGCTCAAGGCTGCGCAGAAGAAGCTCGCGCAATACCGCCAATCGCTGCTGAAAGCCGCCGTCGAAGGCGCGTTCACCGCCGAGTGGCGAGCCAAGCACACGCCCACCGAGACCGGTGCGCAACTACTGACCCGCATCCTCACCGAACGCCGCGCCCGCTGGGAAGCCAAGCAACTTGCCAAGTTCAAGGAACAAGGCAAAACCCCGCCCAAAGACTGGCAGAAGAAGTACCCCGAGCCTGTGCAGCCGGACACCACCGACTTGCCGGAATTGCCGGAGGGGTGGGTTTGGAGTTCAATTGGTCAATGTTTTCATGTTGCCGTTGGGGCGACACCAAGCCGCAAGGAGCCGACTTATTGGAGGGGCTCAATCCCATGGGTAAGCTCCGGAGAAGTGCGGTTCTCACGCATTACGACCACAAAGGAAATGATCAGTCGGGCCGGGTTGAACAACGGCAGCACGCAGATCAATCCTATTGGCAGTGTTTTGCTTGGAATGATGGGCGAGGGAAAGACACGAGGTCAGGTCGCCATTCTTGATGTTGAAGCTGCAAACAACCAGAACTGCGCAGCAATATGGTCCAGCGAAGCGGGGGTGCCGTCTGAGTATCCTTACTTCTGGCTATGGTCGCAGTATGCGGAAACTCGGCGCGGAAGTAGCGGGAACAATCAACCCGCGTTGAACAAGTCGATCGTTGAGCGAATCTTGTTTCCATTGGCGCCCTTGGACGAAATGGATGAAATTGTTCGCTTGGTTAATCAGGCGCTCGACGCGATCTCCGAGCAAGAAATAGCCATCGAAACCTCGCTTAAACAATCCACCGCCCAACGCCAAAACATCCTTCGCGCCGCCTTCGCCGGCCAACTGGTGCCGCAAGACCCGAACGACGAACCCGCCAGCGTGCTGCTGGCGCGCATCCGCGCCGAGCGCCTGGTTCGTGCATCATCGCGCAACAACAAGCACTCAGCCGCCCACGCGGAAAGGAAACCAAAATGCTGACTCGCCTGGAAGTCGACGGCTTCAAGACCTTCGAGAACCTCGTCATTGATCTGGCCCCTTTCACGGTGATCGTTGGCAGCAACGCAGCCGGCAAGAGCAACCTGTTCGATGTCGTTCAGTTGCTGGCAAACCTTGCGACCCGCGATGTGGCAGAAGCGGTCAAGGAGTTGCGCGGCGAGCCACTGGAGCTTTTCCGCCAGACCGCCGCAGGGCGAGGCAATCAGATTCGCCTGGCCGCCGAAGTGCTCGTCGATCCGGTCGTCCGTGACCCCTGGGGGAGCGAAGTGAAGCTCAGCCATACCCGCATGCGCTATGAAGTCACTCTGGAACGGAGGACGATCAAGCCGGGAATCGAGCGCATCCAGGTGGCACGCGAGCAACTGCTTCCGATCATGCGCAAGGATGACCGCTGGACAGAGTTGATGCGGCCTTCCAAGGGATTTCGGACAAGGTACCTCAAATACAATCGCAGCAAAGCGTGGTTGACGACCGAAGAGCGGACGGAGGGACTCACGTTCAGCGTCCATCAGGACGGCAAGCAGGGCCGGAATCGGCCGGCCAGTGCGGCCGAAGCGACCGTACTCTACAGCATCACCAACGCGGAGTTTCCACACCTGTTCGCCTTGCGGGAGGAAATGCGCTACTGGCGACTGCTGCAACTCGATCCTGCCTTGTTGCGCAAGCCGGTGCCAGCAACGGCCACCGATGTATTGGCTGCGGACGGTTCAAACCTGGCTGCCGTTCTCGCGCAAGTGAAGGCCGAGACGGCAACAAAGGATCGCCCCGGTGGCGTTCTCAGCGATATCCTGGCCGAACTGAATAGTCTCATTCCCGGCATTACGGCGCTCGACGCCGATCTGCATGAGGCAAGTCGCGAATACCGCATCCAGCTCACCATGCGCGATGGCCTCCCGTTTTCGTCACGCGTGATTTCCGACGGTACGCTGCGTGTGCTGGCGCTGCTGACGCTCCTGCACGATCCGCGCCATAGGGGACTGATCTGCTTCGAAGAGCCGGAAAATGGCGTCCACCCGGCAAGGATCAAACAACTGACGCAACGCCTGCGGGACATGGTGACCTATCCGCAAGAATTCTCCGAGGAAGATGAACCGGCGCCGTTGAGCCAGTTGCTGCTCAACAGCCACTCGCCGGTCGTGCTGTCGGCCTTGATCGACAAGGAGTTCAGTCCGCGGCATGGCTACATCCTCTTCGCCGATACTGCTACCGTCAGCGATCCGGAAAAAAAAGAACAACGCCGGAAGACCCGCTTGCGGCCAGTTCGCGCAAGGCCACAAATATCCCTTTTCGACAAGGACGATGTTCCGCAAGGCTTCGTATCGGACTGGGAAGTCAGGAACATGCTTGAAACGGTGAGTACGGAGGGCTGAGTATGGATTACCTCGGTCTCGCGTTGTATGCGGAGGGTCCCACCGACTACAGCTTCCTGTGTCCGCTGTTGGCGAGACTCTGCGAAGACCTATGCACGCGCGACGCTGCGCATCCTGTAGAGGTGAGCGAAGTGCTGCGCCTGGACCACCCGCGCGCGGCAGATGAAGCGTCCCGAGCGGAGCGGATTGTGCTGGCGGGGAGGGAAGCCAGCGATGCATGGCGCATACTTTTCATTCATGCCGACGGTGCGGGCGACCCTGAAAGCAAGCGCAGGGAGCAGGCTCAGCCAGCAATCGACAGACTGTATCAGGAACACGCTGAAACGCGTCTCGGTGTCGCCGTCGTTCCGGTGCGCGAGACCGAAGCGTGGGCCATCGTCGATGGCGATGCCCTGCGCAGCGTGTTTGGTACCTCAATGACCGACCAGGCACTCGGTCTGCCTTCAACGGCGGGAGTCACGGAAGGGACACCCGATCCGAAAGCATTGCTGAATACGGCCTTCAACGCGACGCATCCCTCAGGGCAGCGTCGACGAAGAGGCGTCTCGCCGATGTTGAATGCCCTCGGCGAACAGGTGTCGCTGCCGCGCTTGCGAGAGCTTGCGGCCTTTGCCCTGCTTGAGAACGAACTGCGCCAGGCGCTGCGACGACTGTCGATCGTGAAATGAATGCCTCTTCCCTTGTCCAGAAGGTCTGGAACTTCTGCCACACCCTGCGCGACGACGGCGTCGGTTATGGCGACTACCTGGAGCAGCTCACCTACCTGCTGTTCCTGAAGCTGGCGCACGAATACGCACAGGAACCGTACAACCGCGACACGCACATCCCCAAGGGCCATGACTGGTCCAGCCTGACGTCCAGGGTCGGCGAGCCGCTGGAGGCGCATTACCTGGCCACGCTGCACAGGCTGGGTCAGGAGCCGGGCATGCTGGGTGCCATCTTCTTCAAGGCGCAGAACAAGATCCAGGACCCGGCCAAGCTCTCGCGCCTGGTGCAGCTGATTGATGCGGAGCGCTGGATCAGCCTCGATGCCGACACCAAGGGCGATCTGTACGAAGGCCTGCTGCAGAAGAACGCCGAAGATACCAAGAGCGGCGCCGGCCAGTACTTCACGCCGCGCGCGCTGATCGAAGCGATGGTCGCCTGCGTTCGGCCCCTGCCGATGAAGACCATTGCCGATCCGGCCTGCGGCACCGGCGGTTTCTTCCTAGGCGCCTACAACTGGCTGACTCGCCCCGGCGCCAGGCTGGACAAGCGCCAGAAGGAGTTCCTGCGCGACCGGACCTTTCACGGCAACGAGATCGTGCCGAACACCCGCCGCATGTGCCTGATGAACCTCTTTCTGCACAACATCGGAGAGCTCGACGCCGAGCCTTCGGTCGAGCGCTCCGATGCCCTGATCAGCGAGCCCAGGCGCAAGGTGGACTACGTGCTGGCCAACCCGCCCTTCGGCAAGAAGAGCAGCATGACCATCACCAACGAAGAGGGTGAGGAAGCGAGCACCTGGAAGCCGCACTGGCCTCATTCCGGGACGTTGCCGTCGGGCTGCGGGGCAAGTGATCGTCGACGCTGGCGGACTGTCGGGTGTCTGCTGGGGTCGGGCGGCAAGCAGTCGGTGATGGACGCGGCCGCGAAGTGAAGCTGATCGACATCAGCGCGTCGTCGTCGTCGCACGCGACATCCATCATGGTGCTCGCGACCGGCGGGCGCCCCAGCGTGGTGCGTTCGGGTCGGCGAAGCGCCCGCGTTTCGGCGCGAGATGACGACGAGCCTCCGTTTTCAGGGCGCCTTGCCTACCTGGATCAATCTGGCACGTAGCTTGCTTTGTCCCTCCTCGAGGAAGATTTCTTCCCGATTCCACAACACTCGAGGAGCTGACAGATGGTACGTCGCAATTTCATGAAAACGATCTCGGCGGTCGCGGTGACCGCTGCTTTCGGGCTCAATTCGTTCGCCGCACTGGCCGCCGAGACGATCAAGGTCGGTGTCCTGCATTCGCTTTCGGGAACCATGGCGATTTCAGAGACGGCGCTCAAGGAGACCGTCCTGATGGCGATCGACGAGATCAACAGCAAGGGTGGCGTCCTCGGCAGGAAGCTCGAGCCGGTGGTCGTCGATCCGGCGTCGAACTGGCCGCTGTTCGCCGAGAAGGCGCGCCAGTTGCTGAGCAAGGACAAGGTGGCGGTCGTCTTCGGCTGCTGGACCTC
Organism: Candidatus Accumulibacter iunctus; assembly: GCA_002345025.1. Classification (GTDB taxonomy): domain Bacteria; phylum Pseudomonadota; class Gammaproteobacteria; order Burkholderiales; family Rhodocyclaceae; genus Accumulibacter; species Accumulibacter iunctus. The sequence goes on from DDUX01000150.1 coordinate 14,311, forward strand.
GGTGTCGCGCAAGTCGGTCCTGCCGGTGTTCAAGGAGCTCAACGGCCTGCTCTTCTATCCGGTGCAGTACGAGGGCGAGGAACTCGAGTACAACGTCTTCTACACCGGCGCGGCGCCAAACCAGCAGGCGATCCCGGCAGTCGAATACCTGATGAGCAAGGACGGCGGCGAGGCCAAGCGTTTCGTGCTGCTCGGCACCGACTACGTCTATCCGCGGACGACCAACAAGATCCTGCGCGCCTTCCTGAAGTCGAAGGGCGTCGCCGACGCCGACATCATGGAGGAGTACACGCCGTTCGGGCACAGCGATTACCAGACGATCATCGCCAAGATCAAGAAGTTCTCCAGCGAGGGCAAGAAGACGGCGGTCGTTTCGACGATCAACGGCGACTCGAACGTACCGTTCTACAAGGAACTCGGCAACGCCGGCATCAAGGCGACCGATGTGCCGGTGGTCGCCTTCTCGGTCGGCGAGGAAGAGCTGCGTGGCGTCGACACCAAGCCGCTGGTCGGCCACCTGGCGTCGTGGAACTACTTCATGTCGCTTAAGAATCCGCAAAACGAGAAGTTCACCAAGGCGTATCGGGCTTGGGCCGTCAAGCAGAAGCTGCCGAATGCCGACAAGGCGGTCACCAACGACCCGATGGAAGCGACCTACATCGGCATCAATATGTGGAAGCAGGCGGTCGAAAAGGCGAAGTCGACCGACGTGGACAAGGTGATCGCGGCGATGGCGGGGCAGAGCTTCAAGGCGCCGTCCGGGTTCACGATCAAGATGGACGAAAGGAACCATCACCTGCACAAACCGGTGTTCATCGGCGAGATCAAGGCCGATGGACAGTTCAACGTCGTCTGGAGGACGCCGGGGCCGGTGCGGGCGCAGCCGTGGAGCCCGTTCATTCCGGGTAACGAGCAGAGGAAGGATCAGCCGGAAGGCAGGTAGGTCGGCATCGGCACAGCGCGCGCCGCTGCGGCGGCGCGCGCGCTGCCCCCGGTCCGCGAGTTGCGGGCACGGGGTCGGCACGAGGGAGAAAGCATGCACAAGTTGCGATTACTGCTGGGTATCTGTCTGCTGGGCATCTCGTGCGCGCAGGCGGCGATCGACCCGGGGCTGCTCAGGCCGCTCGCCGCTGACGATTCGGATACCCGCATTGCCGCCATCCTGGCGCTGGTCGAGGCAGCGCCGGAAGAGGCGCAGCCAGTGCTGCAGGCGATGGCCGGGGATTCGCTGGCGGTCGCCGGCGAGCGCGTCGTCGTCCTGGGCGCGGGTGGACGGGTCTTCGACGCCGCCAGCAACCGCGAGCTGACGCCGCCGCCGGCCGGCATCGAAACGATCGGCATCAACAACCGCGTGCGGCGCGAACTGGCGTCGGCGCTGGCGGCGCTGCGCCTCTTCTCGGCCGAGCGCGAGGTTCGCTGGCAGGCGGCGCAGGAAGTCAATCAGAACGTCGACGCGAAGATGCTGCCGCTGCTCGACCGCGCGCTCGCCGCGGAAAAGGATCCGAAGATTCGGGCGCGGCTGCAACTCGCGCATGCGCAGGCCAGTCTTGGGTCGACCGACGCCGCCGTTCGCCTCGCGGCCGTCAAGACGCTGGGCGAGAGCAGCGATCCGCGCGTTCGCCAGCTCCTGCTGCCGCTGACCGAGAAGCAGGGCGATACCTGGGTCGAAGCCGACAGCGCCGTGCGCGCCGCCGCCGGCACCTCGATCCGCTCGATCGAGCAGCGGCTGGCCTGGGCGGACAACCTCGGCCGCGCCTTCACCGGCCTGTCGCTCGGTTCGATCCTGCTGCTGGCGGCGCTCGGGCTGGCGATCACCTACGGCGTCATGGGCGTGATCAACATGGCGCACGGCGAACTGCTGATGGTCGGCGCCTATTCGGCCTGGGCGATGCAGAGCGTTTTTCGCGCCCACTTGCCGGGAGCGCTCGACTGGTATCTGCTGGCGGCCATCCCGGTCGGCTTTCTCAGCGCGGCGCTGGTCGGCGTGCTGATGGAGCGGATCGTCATCCGCCACCTCTATGGCCGGCCGCTCGAGACGCTGCTTGCCACCTGGGGCATCTCGCTCTTCCTGATGCAGGTGGCGCGCACGCTGTTCGGCGCGCAGAACGTCGAGGTCGCCAACCCGAGCTGGATGGCCGGCGGCATCGAACTGCTGCCGAACCTGATGCTGCCCTGGAACCGGATCATCATCGTCGCCTTCTCGATCGCCGTGCTGGTCGCCATGTGGGCCATCCTCAACCTCTCGCGGCTCGGCATGTTCGTCCGTGCGGTGACGCAGAACCGGCCGATGGCCGGCTGCGTCGGCGTCCCCACCGGCCGCGTCGACACCCTCGCCTTCGGCCTTGGCGCCGGCATCGCCGGTCTCGGCGGCGTCGCGCTGTCGCAGATCGCCAACGTCGGCCCCGACATGGGGCAGGGCTACATCGTCGACTCGTTCATGGTCGTCGTTCTCGGTGGCGTCGGCCAGCTCGCCGGCGCCGTCTGGGCGGCGCTCGGACTCGGCGTGTTCACCAAGTTTCTCGAGGGCTGGACGGGCGCCGTTGTCGCCAAGATCGTCGTCCTCGTCCTCATCATCGTCTTCATCCAGAAGCGCCCGCAGGGCCTGTTCGCCCTCAAGGGCCGTTTCGTCGAATCCTGACCGGGGAACGAAGGATCATATGAGCTCCTTGCCTGCACGCACTCCGTTCATCGTTCGCCTCGGGCAGAGCTTCGACGCCCGCAGCTGGCTGCTGATCGGTCTGTTCGCCGCCTTCGCACTGATCGCCGTGCCGATCATGCACCTCGTGCTGCCGGCCGACCACCCGCTGCACCTGTCGACCTGGTTCATCACGCTCGTCGGCAAGATTCTCTGCTACGCGATCGTCGCCGTCGCCATGGACCTCATCTGGGGCTACGGCGGGATTCTCTCGCTCGGGCACGGACTCTTCTTCGCGCTCGGCGGCTACGGCTTCGGCATGTACCTGATGCGGCAGATCGGACGCGACGGCAGCTATCAGTCGGACCTGCCCGATTTCATGGTCTTTCTCGACTGGAAGGAGCTGCCCTGGTTCTGGATCGGCAGCGACAGCTTCCTCTGGGCGGTGCTGCTGGTGCTCGTCGTGCCGGCGCTGATCGCCTTCGTCTTCGGCTACTTCGCTTTCCGCTCGCGCATCAAGGGGGTCTATTTCTCGATCATCACGCAGGCGCTGACCTACGCCGCGATGCTGCTCTTCTTTCGCAACGAGACCGGTTTCGGCGGCAACAACGGCTTCACGGACTTCAAGCGCATCCTCGGCTACTCGATCACCGCGCCGGAAACGCGTGTCGTCCTCTTCGCGCTGTCGGCGCTGGCGCTGATCGGCACGCTGCTGCTGGCGCGCTACCTGGTCGGCTCGAAGTTCGGCCGCGTCCTGACGGCGATCCGCGACTCCGAGTCGCGGGGCATGTTCATCGGCTACAACCCGCTGTGGGACATGGCGTTCGTG
>DDUX01000148.1:0-8201 GCA_002345025.1 Candidatus Accumulibacter iunctus
CGAGAGTAGACCTGATTTCGATAGGGTTTACAAGCTACTGGCATAAGATCATGAATGTAAACGATTTTCCTTTCTCGGGCATGACAAGAGGGAATATGTCATCCGAGTGCGGAGGCCCTGCACTGGTGATGGATTCAATGAACACCGAATCCTGCAATGGGAGCTCGTTCTTGCCTCCGTTCCTGAGCCATCCACGCTTGCTCTCCTTGGCTTGGGATCGACGTTACTGGCTTTCAGGATGCGGCGGCGTCGATTGACGCAGCAGGGTTGGGTGATCGGCAGTGGCCTACGGTGCGGTGGGAGACGGACCGCATGGTGGGCGCATTGGTTGCGTTGCCCTGCGAATAAGATGGGATCGTGGGAGCGATGCAAGGCCACCACTTGAGCCCATAGTTGGAAGAGCCGATGGTGGCCGCAACAGGTCGCGTCATTTCCGTGGCTGAAACGCCATCGATCGTGCCGACACGCTGAAGGCGTCGGAGAAACAGGCGCCGTCCTCGGCTCCGTGCTGCTTGAGGAAGGGGAAGATCGCCTCGACCATCCGCACCGAGCCGCAGGCGTAGATCTCGTGCTGCTTCAGCTCGGGGAAGTCGTCGAGAATCGCCTCGTGCACCAGGCCGGTACGGCCACTCCATTGGTCTTCCGGCGTTGGCTCTGAAAGAACCGGGATGAAGTGGAAGTTCGCGTGCTCGCGTGCCCAGCGGGCCGGCAGCTCGGGCAGGTAGAGGTCCTTGAGGGTCTTCACCCCCCAGTAGAGATGGATCTCACGTTTCAGGCCGCGCTTGAAGGCATCCTCGACCATGCTCTTGACCGGCGCGAAACCGGTGGCGCCGGCGACGAAGACGATCGGCCGCTCCGACTCGCGCAGGCTGAAGTCGCCGATCGGCCCCTCGAAGTGGACTTCATCACCTTCCTTCATCGATTCGAAGACGTGCGTCGTGAAGCGGCCGCCGGGCATCAGGCGAATCTGCAGTTCGACGAAGTCGGCTTCGTGCGGCGGGTTGGCGAAGGAGAACGCCCGCCGCTGGCCATCGTCGAGGATGATGTTGACGTACTGGCCGGCCTTGAAGTGGATCTGCTCGCCGGCGGGCAGTCGCAGCAGCACCTGCATCACGTCATGCGTCAGCTTCTGCAGCCGCACGACCTTCGCCGTGTAATCGCGGAAGGCTTTCGGCGCCGCGCTCGCCTGATACTCGATTTCGGCGTCCTCAAGCGCGCTGGCGCAGCACATCAGGACCTTGCCCTGTGCCAGCTCTTCGGCCGACAGGGCACTCGGCTGGTACAGACCCGGATCGACCCGGCCGTGCAGGACGGTGCACTTGCAGACGCCACAGCCGCCGTTGCGGCATTCGTAGGGCAGGTCGATGTCCTGGCGCAGGCCGGCGTCGAGCAGCGTCTCGTCGAAGCGCGCGCTGACAGCCCGCCGGTCGGGATGAAAGGTGATCGAGGTCAGCGCCTGCGCCGAGCCGCGCTTCTTCGGCGGCAACCATGGCACCAGGAAGAGGAGCGCGGTGAGGCCGAGAACCCAGTACCAGAGATGCAGCGGGTTGGTCACGTAGACCAGCGCCAGCACCGGCAGCTCGAACCAGTCGAAATCGATGTTGGTCGGCACCACCGACATGTCGGCCTCGCCACCCTGGCTGAGGATCGGCTTCACCAGCGACAGGACGAGGAACATCAGCGTCACGGCGATGGCGATCGGCCGCGGCGGGTTGATGTGCGCACGCGGCACGCGCTGCACATGCACCCACATGATGAAGGCGACGATCAGCGGTGCACCGATGTGGATGAAGGCGAGCAGCGTGAACAGGCGGCTGTTGACGCTCTCGAGGTAGAGGAAGTTGCGGATCAGCGTGCCGTTGAACATCGGCAGAACGTCGAACCACTCGGCTGTGGCGATGACCACGAACTGTGCCAGCTTGTCCCAGACGAGCATGAAGCCATTGACGCCGGCGATGTAGATCAGCCACAGCAGGGCCACACCGGTCAGCCAGGAGAACGAGCGAAAGCCGCGATAGCGGTCGTAGGCGAAGTGCCGCAGCATGTGCAGCAGCATCGTCACGATCATGCCGTCGGTGGCGTAGCGGTGGATGCTGCGAAGGATGCCGCCGGCCCACCACTGGTCGTGGGTGATGCTCTCGACCGACTCGAAGGCGTCATGGACGCCGGTGTCGGCGAAGATGTAGAGGTACAAACCAGAGACGAGCAGCAGCCAGAACTGCCAGAAGCTGATCGTGCCGAGATGGTAGAAGGGGTTCATCTTGTCGCCGAAAGCGACGTTGAAGATGTTCTCGATGCGCATGAACAGCCAGCGCAGGATTTGTTGCAGGACCTTGACCATGTCGATGTCAGCTCAGGAAATTGGGGAAGCGTCTGTGGGTGGCCGTTCGCCGCGACGGGCGATCACCTGAAAAACAGGCCGCCCTGGTCCGGGTTGAAGTCGATCACCATCACCTGGTGGGGCTTGAGGCTGATCCGTTCTTCCTTGACGAAGTTGAATCCCGGTTTGACGAGGTTGTCGTTCATCCGCACCGCGAGCTGATGACTGCCGGCCTTCACCTCGAAACGCCGGTAGATCGTCGATACGCCATCCTTGTAAAGGCCGGTCGGATGCATCACCGTCTGCAGGATGGGCTGACCGTCGAGATCCACTTCCAGCCTGATGTCCGAGCGCTCGCGCGGGCAGTCCAGCGGCGCGCGCATGTTGGGCGGCATCTTCGCCAGTTCCTCGGGACTTCGCTTGCGGCATTCACGTTCGCCGAGATGGCTGATCGACAATTTGATCAGCGCCACGTCGTCGGCAACCTGATGGTACTTGGGCGAGGTGGCGAAGTAGCCGATGAAGGCGGCAAAGGCACCGTAGAGGATCACCTGACCGATGATGGCGACGGGTTTAGGCATGGTTTGAGGCTCTCCGCAGATAGGGTGGAAGTTGCTCGCCCGCCAGAGCCTCGTTGTCGAGGCGAGCTCTGAAATCGTTCAGGGCAGCGCTGAGGGTGCCTTCGTCGCCGGCGCCGGCGGCACAGAGTTGCAGGCGGGCGGCGGGGACCGTTCGCCGCAGGTGCGGTTCGCGCTCACCCGCGAGGCGCTCGCGTGTCCAGCGATCGCCGAGCCGGAAGTCACAGCTCCCCGCGCGGCAGGTGTTGAGCAGCACGCCGTCGGCGCCGCCGCGCAGCGCGTACTCGACGAAGGATGGCGGCAACATGCCGGCGCACAGCAGCGGCAACACCGCCGTATCGGCGGCCGCCAGCGTGCTGGCTTCGGCACCGCGGGCGCAGGCGAAGACGACGACCCGGTGCGGGCCAGCGAGCCCCGCCAGCGCCTGTTCGAGTTGCTCGCGCAACGCATGGATCGATTGTTGCGGCATGTCGATGCCGGTGACCAGCGTCTCGCGGCGGCGGAAGGGTGTCGAGGAAGGGCACGAGCCGGCACAGATGCCGCAGGCTGCGCAGAGGTCGCTGTCGACGACGGCGAGCTTGAAGCCCGGGCGCAATGGGTGCGGCTGCATGGCGATCGCGGCGTAGGGGCAGTCGGCGAGGCAGCGGTCGCAGCCGGTGCAGTTGGCCGGATCGACGACCGCCGCCGGCTCCGGCGCCGGGTGTGGCAGGAGAGGGAGGGCGAACAGCAGCGCGGTGAGGGCGAAGAGCAGCAGCCACACGATCGCTGGCGAAGTGAGGTCGGTCAGCGGATGGATGAAGAGGATGAACCAGTCGAAGTCGAGTTCGCCGGGAATCAACGCCAGATTGGCCGGCGGGTTGCTGAGCGCCGGTTGCAGCAACGAGAGGACGATCAGCGCCAGCAGCGTCGCCAGCATCACCCGCCGCGTCGGCAGGTAGTCGACATGGCTGATGCGATGCACGTGCGCCCAGAGGCCGAGGATCAGCAGCAGCGGGACGCCGATATGGATGAACACCAGCATGGTGAAGAAACGATCGCTGATCGAGTCGGGGGTGAGGAAGTTGCGCGCCGAAGGTTCGCTGAAGATCGGCAGCCAGTCGAGCAATTCGGCGGTCGCGGTGGCCGAGAGTTGCGCGAGCTGGTCCCAGACGATCCAGTAGCCGCCGATGCCGCTGATGTACGCCAGCCAGAGCAGCGGCACGCCGGTCATCCACGAATAGAGGCGGAAGCCGTAGTAGCGCCCGTAGCACCATTCGCGGATCAGGTGCAGGGTCATCACCAGCATGAAGCCGTCGGACGCGTAGCGGTGCAGGCTGCGCAGGACGCCGCCGAAATACCACTGCTCGAGCGACAGGTAACCGATCGAGCTGTACACGGCGTCGATGCCGGTGTCGAGCACGGTGTACAGATAGAGGCCGCTGCCGACGATGACCCAGAGCAGGTAGAGGCCGAGGGCGCCGAGATGGCGCAGCGGGTTGTCGGCGCCGCCAAAAGGACCGTCGAGAGCCTCTTCGATGCGCAGGAAGACGCTGCTCGCGCCCTTGCGCAAAGTGGTGTGAAGACTCACGGAAGTACCTGGAGGTGTGCCGCCGGTAATTATTAGCCATTGATTATATTGGTCGCCTCCCTGCGGCGAATTGACACGTGTCAAATCCGCGGGGTTGATCCACGACTGCGCTGGCGCCTGCGGCCGGTGCCGGTATCTCGCAGCAGCGATGCGGTTGCCGGGGCCGACGCCGCGCCGTACGACCGTCGATGTTCAAGGCAGGGGCTGGCAGCGGCTGCAATTCGGGAGCGCCTTCCCCTGGTTGTTGCCATGATGCAGATCGCACGCAATAATGATCGCCATGATGTCCATCAGATGAATCATGGCCAGCCGACGCGAACTCAAGGAAGAATCGCTGCTGCGCATCCTCGATGCCGCTGCCTCGCGCTGGCGCCAGGAAGGTTTCTTACCGTGCAAGTCGCGCGAGCGACTGACGTGGCAGCGATGCGGAGGATTGAGGAGCCTGCCATGAGTGTCCTAATCACCAATGTCCATCAGTATTCGGGTCCAGGCAGCGTGCCGGTATTGCTGCGCGACCGCCACGTGCTCTGCTGCCACGACCGCAGCTTCGTCGATGCGGCCGCCAGAAAGTGGTTCGAGGAACAGTACCCCGGTGCCGTCGCGCTGCGCGCACAAGGTCCACAGGAACTGGCTGATGAACTGGAGGCACGTGGCGTCGCGGTCGCGACGGTGATTCAGAACGACGTCCATCCGAACACGCCCCTGCCGATCGAGGACATCCCTGCGGAGATGCTGCAGGCCGCCTTCGACGCCCTGCTGCTGTTCCCCGTCCGGCTTGCACAACTGCTGCTGCCAGCGATGAAGGCAGCCCGTCGGGGACGGTTCGTCTTCGTCACTTCGGCGCGCTACCGGCAGCCAGAGCCCGGCTTTTCCGTTGCGACCTCCATCCGTGCGGCGACGACGGCCTTCGCCATGGCGCTGGCGCGTGAAGCCGCGCCATACGGCGTACAGGTCAACGTCGTGGCACCGAACTACCTCTACAGCGAGGCCTACTACCCGCGCGCCCGCTTCATCGACGATCCGGCGGGGAGGGCAGAGATCGCCGCCAGGGTGCCCCTGGGACGGCTGGGGAAGCCGGAGGAAATCGGCGAACTGATCGCCTTCCTCGCGTCCGGGCGTGCCCCGTTCGTCACCGGGCAGGTCATCGACTTCACTGGCGGCTGGCCGTGATTTGCCGGCCACCACGCGAACTCGCCTGCGGCAGTGGCGAACGGGCGGCAGCGCGCCGCGTGGCTGCAGCGACCGCCGGACTCCGCGTTGTTGCCGGTGGTCCCGGGGACGGCGCATCGGCTGCCGCTTTCAGGTCTTCGGCGTGCTATGGACGTGCGGCAGGAGGGTGCCCGCGTCGGCCGCGGACAGGTGCTGATGCGGCTCGTGCCCGACGTCTGCCGCTATCAGGTTGAGCTGGCCGTGGCGAACGCCGCGCTCGGCCAGCAGCGCGTCGGCAAACTCGCGCACGGCCGTCGTCGGCCCGCGCAGAAACACGGTTTCGATGCAGTTGTGGTGGTCCAGGTGGGCATGCATGGCCGACAGCGTCAGGTCGTGGTGCTGATGTTGCAGCGCCGTCAGGCGCTCCGCCAGGTCGCGCTGGTGGTGGTTGTAGATGTAGGGGAGGGTGGCGATGCAGTAGGGCGCTTCGTCGCGCTGCAGCTGATGCGCGCCGAGTTGCTGCCGCAGCAGGTCGCTGATCGCCTCCGAGCGCGTGTGATAGCCCTTGCTGCGGATCAGTTCGTCGAAGGCCTCGGCGAGCGGAGCCTCGAGCGAAATGGTGAAGCGCTGCATCTCGTTACTGCGCCTTGCTTTCGCTACGGCGCCGGTTCTTCCAGAAGTTGATCGACAGATAGATCATGAAGCTGACAAAGGTGATGAAACCGGCGAACTGGAAGTAGAGCGAGTAGTTGGTCCGGTAGCGGCCGGTGACGGGATCGTAGATCGAGCAGAGGATGCGCACACGCTCCATGATCTCCTTCAGCGTGCCGACCTCGGGCGGGATCGCCGAGCCGGTGATCAGCAGCTTGAGCGGTTCGGCCAGGTCTTCGGCGGTGAACTTCTCGCCGTAGACCTGGCGGACGATCCGCCCGTCGGCGTCGACCAGTGTCACCTGGTTGATGTGGTCGAAGCCCGCCGGAGTGGCGACGTAGCTGAAGCCGAAGTTCGCCGTCAGGTCGCCGACGATCGCCGCGGCAGGGCTGAGGAATTCCCAGTTCGGCAGGCGGATGCCATACTGCCGGGCAAAGTCCGCCAGTGCGGCCGGCGAATCGAAGGGTTGGTTGAAACCGATGCTGATGACGTTGAAGCGATCGGCGCCCATGACGCTGACCGTCGTGTCCACGGCTTTCTGCAGGTTGCGCGTGATCGTCGGGCAGACTTGGAAGCAGGCGGTATAGATGAAGGTGACGACGAGCGGCTTGCCGCGATAGCGCGAGAGCTCGACTGGCTTTCCCTGGCGGTCAAGGAGGACGAAATCGCCGACCTCCTCGCCGACCGCGGCCTGCGACAGCGCGAAGGCCGCCTTCTCGTCGAGTGTCGTCAGCGCCAGGCCGCCGGTGGCGCCCTGCGGTCGGGCGGTGAGTTTCGGCTTGTCGCTGCCCGTTTCATCGGCGCGCAGCGGGTTTGCCGCCAGCAGAAGCAGCGCCGACAGGAAGCCGAGCAGCACTGCCCGGACCATCGCCAATCGAGCGGTCGGGAGAGCCGTACGGCGGACGCGGAAGCTTCGTCGAATCACCGCATGTGGCCAGTCACGAGTCAGAAGCGCAGTTGCGTGTCGACGATGGCGGCGCAAAGGACCAGGGTCAACTGCATCAGCGAAGCGTGGAAGCAGACCATCGCCGTCTTGCGGTTGGGCTGCCGCGTCAGCAACCAGGCCTTCTGGATGAACAGGAAGCCGCCGATCGCCGCACCGACGAGGTAAATCGGGCCGAGGCCGAAGGCCAGTGGCAGCAGACTGGCGGCAACCAGTGCCAGCGTGCTGGCGAAGATCGTGTTCGCGGCCCGCTGGTCGCCGACGACCACCGGCAGCATCGGCACTCCTGCGGCGGCGTAGTCGTCACGGAAAGCGATCGCCAGGCTCCAGAAGTGCGGCGGGGTCCACAGGAAGAGGACCAGTGCCAGCGCCAGCGGCACGGCGCCGAGTTGTGGATCGGCGGCGGTCGCTCCGGCGAGCACCGCCCAACTGCCGGCGAGTCCGCCGAAAACGATGTTCAGCCAGGTGCGGCGCTTGAGCCAGACGGTATAGACGATGGCGTAGAAGAAGGCGCCGAGGAAAACGAAGAGCGCCGACCAGGCATTGAGCGCGATCCATGCGGCACCGACCGAGAGCGTCATCAGAACGGCGATCACCAACAGCCAAATTGGCCCGTGGCGGAGCTGGCCGGTGACGAAGGGGCGCTTGCTCGTGCGTGCCATCAGGTGATCGCTGTCGTGCTCGTAATACTGGTTGAACGCGCCGGCGCTGGCCGACGAGACGAGTACCGACAGGGTGAGGACCAGCAACTGCAGCGGGGTCAGCGAGGGACCGGCGCTGACCGCCAGTCCGGCAAGGGCCGTGAAGGTGATGACGACGCCGATGCGCAGCTTGAAGACGCCCAGAATGGCACGGATGGGAAGACCGGGAGTGCTGTTCGATGGGAGTGTCGATTGCATTGGCGTCGATAGCGTGGCGATCAGGTGAAGGAGCGGGTGCTGGGAGACGAGCCCCTGCTTGAATCGGGCCTGTTGGCCAAGCCCGATTGAGGCA
>DDUX01000148.1:8395-26912 GCA_002345025.1 Candidatus Accumulibacter iunctus
GAGTTTCTTGCCGAAGAGCAGCGATCCGACGACCAGCAGGATCCACAGGCCGCCACCGATCACCGCGATGACACCGAAGATCCCGGTCAGGCCCATCATCAGGTAGGCAGCACCCGGCCACTCATACTGGAACGGCGCACCAGAGAAGGCCATGTCCCAGTGGCGACGCGAGACGCCGAGGGTGCCGGCGCCCATCATCACCAGGCCGAGGACCGCACATGCTGATGCCGAACAGGTAGGGCTGGATCTGGCAGAGCTTCGGCAGGATCAGTCTCGCGCCGGAAGAGCACCGGTACGAGCAGGTAGGTGATCGCCATGAAGGCCAGTGTCGTACCGGTGACGACCGTGGTATGGAAGTGACCTGGAACGTAGAAGGTGTTGTGCATCAGCATGTTGATCTGCTCGGTACCGAGGACGACGCCGGAGATGCCGCCGAGGAAGCCGAAGCTGACCAGCGAGATGAACATGCCGGAGAACACCGGGTTGCCCCACGGCGCCTTGCGCAGCCATTCGAACAGACCGTTGGTGTAGCCCTTGCGCCGCTGGGCCGCTTCGATCGCGCCGGGAACCGTGAAACCGTGGATCATCGACGCCATCACCGCGAAGTACATGAAGTAGGACGTGTTGAGCACCTTCCACTCGGCGCTCATGCCCGGGTCGGAGAGCAGGTGGTGCGCACTGGCGAGTTGCAGGAACAGAATGTAGAGCAGGAACGCGAAGCGCGACACTTTCTCGGACAAGGGCTTGGCACCGAAGATCACGGCGGCGGTCAGGTACCAGACAGAGACGTGTGCGGCAACGTTGATCTGCTGCGAGGAGTGTCCGAGACCCCACCACACCATGCGGTACAACTGCGCGTCGATTTCCTTGATCAGGCCGATGGACCAGAAGAAGGTGGGGATCAGGATGCCGGCGCCGGCGAGGATGGTGAAGGTGGCGATGATTGCGGCGGTCAAGGCGCCAAAAGTGACCAGCGGCAGCGAGCCCTGGTAGGTCCTGTCGCGCTTGGCGACGACCAGCGTGCCGAAGAAGACGGCGGTGCCGAGCAGCGCGCCGACGGCGACGAGGATGATGCCGAGGTAGAAGTGCCAGGCCGCCTGCATCGGGACGTAGGAGGTGAACATCACGCTCGATTCGCCCTGGAAGATCGCGATGTTGGTCATGATGCCGCCGACGACCATCAGCCAGAAGCCGAGCCAGGCGATCTTCGGCGTTGCCAGCCGGCACCTGAGCAGTGTCGATGAGGCGAAGTAGAGCACCGCCATCTCGAAGAACAGGATCCACAGGATCAGCATGTCGATGCCGTGGGCGGTGAGGATCAGGTAGAACTGGTCAGCCGGCAGCAGCTTGATCGCCGGCCAGCGGGTGAGGATCACCAGCAGCGCCGTGATGCCGCCGACCAGCAGCCAGAGGACGCCGGCGACGGCGTTCCAGCGCATCAGCTTCTCGGCCTGGTCCTCGAACTGTAGTCCGGAGACCGGGCAGGTACGGTAAGTCGTTGCCATCGTTTTTTTTCCCCCTTATTTGACGTAGATACGGCCAAGCATCGAGTGGTGGCCGATGCCGCAGTATTCGTTGCAGACGATGGCGTAGGTGCCTTCCTTGGTCGGGGTCATCTTGACGACGTGCTCGTAGCCCGGGATCACCTGGATGTTGATGTTCACCGGCTGCAGCGAGAAGCCGTGGTTGTAGTCGAGGGACGACAGATGGATCCTGTAGGTCTGGCCTTTTTCCAGTTCGAGAATCGGATACCACGCCCAGAGGCGGGCGATCAGGTAACCCGCGCCACCAGCCGGAACCTTGGCGACCGGGATGTCCTCGCCGTTCAGGCCCTTTTCGATGCGGATCGTGTTTTCGGCAACGAACTTCTCGGCCTTGGCGGCGAACATCTCCGGGGTGGTCTTGTAGGCCTCGTTCGACAGGTTCTGCTTGCCGTAGATGTGCCAGTAGATCATCATGCCGAACATGATCATGCCCCAGACGAAGGCGATCGCGATCCACGCCCATTCGACCTTGTCGATGGGCTGTTTCCACCACAGCCGCTCGGATGGCGGCAGAATTGCACTCATATTGGATTCTCCCTGATGTGGCTGAACGACTTATCTGGCGAGCGGCGTGTTCATGATGTCGATGATGCCCCACAGGATGTAGAGCAGTCCCGGTGACGCCACACCAAGGAACAGGAGCAGGAAATGGTTGTCCAGCAGCCTCTGCATGAACGGGATGTCCTCATCGTTGTTGTCGGCCATAGTTGTACCCTCCATCGCTGATTTGCGCTCGCGGCGCGGTCAGATTGCAGATAACGTCGAAAATCTTGGCCCTGCCGAGCACAATTGGCCGAAGAATACCCGTAGGCGCCGGTCAATTGATTTGATGCATGTCAAGAAGTCCGGAAGCCTCAGATGACCGTCAAAGCCTGCAGCCATGGGCGTTTCACTGCCGCGCCTGCGGCCGATGGTCGCAGCCGCGGCGGCCTTCCGGCGGCTTCGCAACAGGCCTGTCAATGCGCATATAATGCGCGCCTGCTCCCCCGTTCCCTTCGTTGGTCACCCTGTCATGGATACAGTCGCTCGTCGACACGTCGCGGTCTGGCTGCTGCTCTGCAGCGCCATGGTCTTTGCCATCCTGGTGGTCGGTGGCGTCACCCGCCTGACTCATTCCGGCCTGTCGATCGTCGAGTGGCAGCCGATCGTCGGCGTCATTCCGCCCCTCGATCAGACGGCGTGGGAAGTGACCTTCGAGAAGTACAAGCAGACACCGGAATACCGGCAGGTGAACCACGGGATGACGCTCGAGGAGTTCAAAGGCATCTTCTTCTGGGAGTACCTGCACCGGGTGCTCGGACGACTGATCGGCGTCGTCTTCCTCGTGCCCTTCCTTTACTTCTGGCTGCGCGGCAAGCTCGCGCCGTCGCTGGTGCCGAAGCTCCTCGGCATCTTCGTTCTCGGCGGGTTGCAGGGTGCGATGGGCTGGTACATGGTGAAGAGCGGTCTGGTCGATGATCCACGCGTCAGCCACTATCGACTGACCGCGCATCTGTCGCTGGCCTTCCTGATCTTCATCGCCATGTTCTGGGTGGCGCTGGATCTCCTTTCCCCGGGCCGCGGGACGACGCACGATGCGGCGGTCAGGAGGCTGCAGCGCACCGGCTTCTGGCTGACGGTCCTCGTCGGTTACATGGTGGTCAGCGGCGGTTTCGTCGCCGGCATTCGCGCCGGCAAGGCCTACAACACCTTCCCGCTGATGAACGGGCATGTGTTGCCACCGGAGAGCTTCATCATCGATCCGTGGTATCTCAACTTCTTCAACAACATGGCGCTGGTGCAGTTCGATCATCGGCTGGGGGCATGGTTGCTGGCGTTTCTCGTCCCGTGGTTGTGGTGGAAGACTCGCCAGGCGGTGGTGTCGAACACGGCGCGGCTGGCGGTGACGCTGTTTCTGCTGTCGGTGTTTGCGCAGATTGGCCTGGGCATCGCGACGCTGCTGCTGGCCGTGCCGGTGGCGCTCGGGGCGGCGCATCAGGGCGGGGCGATGGTCGTCCTCGCGCTGCTGCTCTGGCTGAATCATGAACTCCGCCTGCCGGAGCGCGGTTCAGGCTACGCCCGGTGAACAACCTCGCTCAGGGTTTTCGTCTGCGGCGAGTCCGGGCGCTGGCGCGGCTGCTGACCGCGCTGTCGTTGCTGGTCGTGCTGCTCAGCGCCTACCTGCGACTCGACGGTGCCGGCCTCGGTTGCGCCGACTGGCCCGCCTGCTATGCCGGACTGTTGGCGCAGGTGCCGGTGGCACAAGACTACGGGCTGGCACGGCTGCTGCACCGCGCCGCTGCCTCGTTCTCCCTGCTTCTCGCTTGCGTCCTCGTCTGGCAGTGCTGGCAGCGCCCGCCGCTGCGCCCGGCGGTGTTTCCGGCAACGCTGCTCCTGCTGCTGATGCTGGCGCTGTCGGCGCTCGGCATCTGGAGCTCGGACCCGCGGCTGACGCTGGTCAATCTGCTGAACATTCTCGGCGGCCTCGGGCTGGTCAGCTTCTCCTGGCGACTGGCCATGGCCAGCGAGCCGCAGGCGATGATGCTGTCGCGGCACGGCGCGCCAACGCCGCTGCTGCGCCTGGGATCGGCATGTCTGACCCTGACGGTGGTCTTCGGCGCGCTGATCGGCGCCAGCTACATGGCGACGGCGTGTACGACCTTTCCCGATTGCGACGGCAGATGGTGGCCGGCGGCAGTCGGCTGGCCTGCGCTGCAGGCGCTTGCCGTCCTGCACGCTGCCCCAGCGGCCGGCGATCCCGGCGGCATCACCCTGCATCTCCTGCACCGCTACGCCGCGGTCGCGACGCTACTGCTGCTGGGCGCGGCAGGACTCCAAGCAATGGCTGATGCCGATGTCGCGCGGCGGCGGGCGGCGTTGCTGCTGCTGGTTCTGCTCGCCGGAACCACGGCCCTCGGCGTCCTGACGGTGCTCGGCGGCTTTCATCTGTGGCTGGCGGTCGGTCATGGGGTTTGCGCTGCGGCGCTGCTGGCGACGCTGGCGAGCCTGCTGCGCCGCAGCTGAACCGGGGGGGCCCATTCGGGCAGCGCCAGGAAGGCGCACGGCGGCCGCAACAGGGCACTGTGACCCCCGCCAGAGGCGCAGCAGTCAGGCCCCTTGCTGACGGCGCCGCCGCCGGGGACGGCGTCGCGGGTGCGGCGATGCGGCGGCTTGCCGCGCATCGCCGGCCCATTCTAGACGGAAAACGAAGAGCCGCAGCCGCAGGTCGAGGAGGCGTTCGGGTTCTTGATCACGAACTGCGAGCCTTCGAGCCCTTCGGTGTAGTCGATTTCGGCACCGACCAGATACTGGTAGCTCATCGGGTCGACCAGAAGGGTGACCCCGTTCTTCTGCAGCGCGGTGTCGTCGTCGTTCGCCACCTCGTCAAAGGTGAAGCCGTACTGGAAGCCCGAGCAGCCGCCGCCAGTGACAAACACGCGCAACTTGAGGTCGGGGTTGCCCTCTTCCTCGATCAGTTCCTTGACCTTGCCGGCAGCGCTGTCGGTAAAAACGAAAGGCATGGGTATTTCCGTCGCTACATTCATCAATCTTTCTCCAGAATTGGTTCACTGAGTCGCCGCCGCAGGGGACAGCGGTCGCTGCGGCGAGTTCACGACGGCGCGGAGCCGCCGCGACACCCTTGGCAGAAGGCCCCGACGGCCAGCTTGCGCCAGCTCGAGCCTGACTCGCCTGAGACCGGCAGCGGGCAAGGTAGTTCCTCTACCGTGGCACGCAGCCAGCCGCCGCCGCGCCAAGTGGCACCCACCGACAGGGACCGAAAGGCTGCTGTCGGCGGTCTGTCTGCACCGCCACGCGACCGGCAGCGCGGCCGTCCGTCTGCCGCTGGCGGCGAATCATAGCATCTTTGCCGGGCGACCACTTGCCGCCAGGGTCCGCCACCTTGCCCACGCAGCGAGGCTGGCGGGATGTCCGCTTGGGCGTCGCCGGTATCCCTTCAGGGGAGGACGGCGATCTGCTGCAGACCCTCGGTCTCGGGCAGACCGAACATGATGTTCAGGTTCTGCACCGCCTGTCCGGCGGCACCCTTGACGAGGTTGTCGATGACCGAGAGAACGACGACGACGTCGCCGTCCTGCGGCCGGTGCACGGCGATGCGGCAGGTGTTGGCGGCGCGCACCGAGCGGGTATCGGGATGCGAACCGGCCGGCAGGACGTCGACGAAGGGCTCGTTGCGGTAGCGCTCGGTGAACACCGCCTGGAAGTCGACCGTCGTCGCGATGCGGGCGTAGAGGGTCGCATGGATGCCGCGGATCATCGGCGTCAGATGCGGCACGAAGGTCAGCCCGACTGGCTTGCGCGCCATCACCGACAAGCCCTGACGGATCTCCGGCAGGTGCCGGTGACCAGGAACCGCGTAGGCCTTGAAGTTGTCCGACGCCTCCGCGAAAAGGGTTGCCACCTCGGCCTTGCGCCCGGCGCCCGAAACCCCCGACTTGGCATCCGCGACGAGATGGTCGGGGTCGACCAATCCGCCTTCGACAAGCGGCATGAAGCCGAGCTGGACGGCGGTCGGATAGCAGCCCGGGTTGGCTACCAGGCGCGCATTGCGGATCGCCGCCCGGTTCACTTCCGGCAGTCCGTAAACCGCCTTGCCGACCCACTCCGGGCTCGCGTGCTGCATCCCGTACCAGCGGCTCCAGTCGGCGACGTCGCGGATGCGATAATCGGCCGCGAGATCGATGACGCGCACGCCAGCGTCGAGCAGCGCCGGCGCCTGCTGCATCGCCACTCCGTTCGGGGTGGCGAAGAAGACGAGGTCGCAGCGGTTGAGGTCGGCGCTGGCTGGATCCTCGAAACGAAGGCGTACTCGCCCGCGCAGGTTGGGGAACATTTGCGCGACCTCGGTGCCGGCATCGCCGCGCGACGTGATGCTGGCAATCTCGACTTCCGGGTGCCGCGCCAGCAGGCGCAACAGTTCGACGCCGGTATAACCGGTGCCACCGACGATGCCGACTCTGATCATCCTGGCCTCCGCGATAGCATGGAGTGATGGCTTGGCAAGCCCGAACACACGAAAGCCGCCCGCGGGCGGCTTTCGCTGCGTTTCCGAAGGGACCTAGCGCTTCGAGAACTGCTTGCGGCGCCGTGCCTTGTGGAAGCCGACCTTCTTGCGTTCGACTTCACGTGCGTCGCGAGAGACAAAGCCGGCCTTCGACAGCGCGGGCTTCAGCGCGACGTCGTAGGCGATCAGCGCGCGCGTGATGCCATGGCGGACGGCTCCCGCCTGTCCCGACTCACCGCCGCCCGAGACATTGACCAGAATGTCGAAGTCGTTGGCCTGCTCGATCAGATGGAGCGGCTGACGGACGATCATGCGTCCGGTGACGCGTGAGAAGAAATCGTCGACCGGCTTGCCGTTGACCACGAACTTGCCGCTCCCGCGCTTCATGAAGACACGCGCGACCGCGCTCTTCCGCCGCCCGGTGCCATAGAAATAGTTGTCTGCCATGATGAGCCCTTAGAGTTCGACAGCCTTCGGCTGCTGTGCAGCGTGCGGATGTGTTGCGCCTGCGTAGCACTTCATCTTCTTCAGCATCGCGTAACCCAGGGGGCCCTTCGGAAGCATGCCCTTCACGGCCTGTTGCAGGATACGTTCCGGGAAGCGTTGCTGCATCTTGGTGAAGTTCGTTTCATAAAGGCCGCCGGGGTAGCCCGAGTGCCGGTAGTACTTCTTGTCCTCGGCCTTGTTGCCGGTGACGCGCAGCTTCTCGACGTTCGTCACGACGATGTAGTCGCCGGTATCGACGTGCGGCGTGAATTCGGGCTTGTGCTTGCCGCGCAGGCGGCGCGCGATCTCGGTGGCGAGGCGACCGAGCACCTTGTCGGTAGCATCAACCAAGAGCCATTCACGCGTCACTTCATGCGGCTTGGCGGAGAAAGTCTTCATCAAAAACGCCGTCCTTTTCTTGCCTGATAACGGAAAGCCCAGCATGTTATTGCAAGTCCATGAACGATGTCAATTGATCATTGGTTGCATCTTGCTGGACGCGGGCTGTCGCTGTCGGCTGTTGGCGCTCGCGTGTGCCCTGGGCGCGCCGTCCGGCAGCCGGCGCCGGCGGCTCGGCAGCCGATCGTCGGCGTGTCGCGGGTTTGTCGTGAGTGTGGCCAGCGCGGACACGGTGGGCGGAAGCAAGCGCTTGCCCGGGACGGCAGCAGGCGATGAAACACGAGCAAAAAAAGCGCGGCTCTTGGGAGCCGCGCTAAATCCACACCAAAGGAGGAGGGTGGAGGAGACAAGGTGAGTAGGAGGGAAGGCCCCGCTGCAAGTGATTACGTTGGCGCTATTATGGCTCCCCCGAGAGCAAGAGTCAACTATTTTTTGTGCGTTGCGCAATTCTCTTTCGGCGGATTCCGATGCGATCGACTGGAATTGTAAAAGCCATTTAATATTCATTACTTTGATCATTAATCATGAGATGCGTTTTACTATGTGCAACCTTCGATCGTTGTTCTCGCGGGCCTTCTGGCGTTTGTCATGTTGCATCGCAGCATGCGGCGGTGGCGCCCCACCGGCAGTCTTGCCGCTACAATCCGGGCGGCAGGCGAGGGCTTCTGCCGAAGACTGCGGTCATGAGCTGTCGACACACTGTTGAAGATGACGTTCGTGACCGCCTCCCTCGTCCCCTAGCGTTCTCCCGCGCTGGCGAGAGGGGAGATTCGTGGATCGCGGGCGCGACTTTCATTTCACATCAAGGAGGAGCGAATGGAGTGTACGGTGAAGTGGACCGGGAGCGGGATGTCGTTTCTCGCCGAGACCGGCAGCAACCATGCGCTGGTGATGGACGGTGCTCCCGAGGCTGGCGGGCGCAACCTGGCGCCGCGGCCGATGGAACTGCTGCTCGCCGGCACCGGCGGTTGTACCGCCTACGATGTCGTGTTGATCCTGAAGAAGGGTCGTCAGGCCGTCGCCGGGTGCGAGGTGAGCCTGCGGGCGGAGAGGGCCGAGAGCGAACCACGGGTCTTCACCAGCATCCATTTCCACTTCCGCGTCAGCGGCAAGCAGCTGAAGCCGGACGTGGTGGCGCGCGCGATCGAGCTGTCGAAGGAGAAATACTGTTCGGCGTCGATCATGCTCGGCAAGACTGCTGCCATCACGCACGATTTCGAGATCATCGAAACCTAGACGTAGTAGGCGGTCCGCGTCATCGCTCGCGCCGCGAGCTTCATCGCCATGACGGCAGGTGCGGGTAGCTCGCGGGCGCCAAGCTGCATGGCCGTCGCGGCATGCGCGATCTCGTCGCTCCGCATCTGGGCGACGATTGCCCGCGACCGCGCGTCCTGGTCGGGCAGTTCGCTGAGGTGGCTGTCGAGGTGCGCCTCGACCTGTCGCTCGGTTTCGGCGAGGAAGCCGAGGCTCCAGTCGTCTCCCAGCTTGCCGGCGACAACGCCGATCGCCAGCGCACCCAGGTACCAGACCGGGTTGAGCAGGCTCTTGCGGCTACCCAGTTCGGCCAGGCGGCGTTCGGTCCACGCCAGATGCTCGGTTTCCTCGTGCGCTGCCTGCTCGAGCGCCTGGCGAACACCCGCCTGGCGCGAGGTCAGCGCCTGACCCTGATACAGTGCCTGCGCACAGATCTCGCCGACGTGGTTGACGCGCATCAGGGCTGCGGCATGGACCTTCTCGGCCTGCGACATGGCAGACTCGGCCGCGCTGCTTCCCGGAACCTCGCGCACCGTCGATGCCGGCGCACACAGGGTGCGCAGCGCCCTGTCGAACTCGATGATGAATCGATCGCTGATCATTCTGCCTCGGACTTTCTGGTGTGGCTGCGGGTCGCCCCGCCGGCTGGGGACGGACGCCTCGCCGGCGGCCGGCGGAGGGAATCGGCAGCGACGGCACGGCCTGCTGCTCGGTCATCTGCTTCGCCGGCGAGGCCTCCTGCGGCGCCGACAGCCACCTATGGTCTGACGCCGAGCGCCGGGTGGCCGCCGCGCCGCAAGGTGTTGATCATCTGTTCCGGGGTCTGCTGGACGACCGTGATCGGGCAGAAATACTCGGAGAAGAGAGCCGCATGGTGCCGGTTGAGCGTGCTGTTCGAGATCCGCTTCCACTGGTCGTTGCGTGCCCGGGCCCAGGTCTCGTCGGCACGGCCGAGGGCATAGAGCCGCCGTTCGCCGGTCGCGCATTTCATCCCCTCGTAACTGACGTTGCGGGCACCGGCTGGGCTGACGATCACCAGCGTGTAGCGGACGACGGCATCGCTGCCGACGCTGAGCGAACTGCTGTCGATGAGGAACTGGTTGTTGGTCGTCGCGCTGACGGTGAAGGGAATCAGATTCTCGGTCCGGGGAAAGGCCGGCAACTCGACCTCGGCTTCCGGCGCAGGCTTGCGCTCACCATCGGGGTCGTCGCTGTCCGTCCGGCCCGACAACGGCAAGGCCATGAGGACGGCGAGCAGCCAGAGCGCACGGGACGCGCGGCGGCGCAGGCGGGCAGCGGTAGGGCTCACGGCAGTGGCTGTCGGCAACGTCATTCCTTGCCCGGGAGGCCGGCCGGCGGCGGCGTGCGGAACGGTACTGCGGCACGCTGGGCGCGGCGAGCATCGGCATTGAGGAAACGGGCAAGCTCGTTCAGCGCCTGCTCGTAGACGCGGCGCTTGAACTCGATCACCGCATCGAGCGAGACCCAGTAGCTGTTCCAGCGCCAGGCGTCGAACTCGGGATGGTCGCACGCGCGCAGCGAAACGTCGCAGTCGCGTCCGATCAGGCGCAGCAGAAACCAAATCTGTTTCTGGCCACGATAACTCCCGCGCCACTCCCTTCTCACCCAGTGGGTTGGCACGTCGTAGCGCAACCAGTCCTTGGTCCGGCCGAGAACGAGTACGTGCTCAGGCATCAGGCCGATCTCTTCATGCAGTTCCCGGTACATCGCCTGCTCCGGCGTCTCACCCCGCTTGATGCCGCCCTGCGGGAACTGCCATGAATGTTCTCGTATCCGCTTGCCCCAGAAGACCTCGTTTCTGGCGTTGCAAAGAATGATGCCGACGTTCGGGCGGTAGCCTTCACGGTCAAGCATTTCCGACACCTGCACAATAAAATCATTGAGTGCATTCTTCCACATTTCCGGGGGCTTGGAAAGCGTCGCGGCGGAGGCAGGCAGCCATCGGCAGCGTCTGCCGCCGCCGCTGGCTGCGGTTGCTGCGGGCCGGACTGTGTGCCGGCATCCCGGCTCGCCTGCGGTGGCCGGGGCGAGCGTGCCGATCTCCCGGATCGCCCTTTTTCGCCGTCTGTCCAGTAGAATCGCGCTTTTACTTCGCCCCTGATGACGATGCGCACTTCCCGGTTCTTTCTGTCAACGCTCAAGGAGGCTCCGGCTGACGCCGAGGTGGCCAGCCACAGGCTCATGCTGCGCGCTGGAATGATCAGGCGGCTGGCGGGTGGCATCTACACCTGGATGCCGCTCGGCCTGCGCGTCGTGCGCAAGGTCGAGGCGATCGTTCGCGAAGAGATGAATCGCGCCGGCGCAATCGAGCTGTCGATGCCGGCAGTGCAGCCGGCCGAACTGTGGCAGGAGTCCGGGCGCTGGGAGAAGTACGGCCCCGAGCTTCTGCGCTGCAAGGATCGGCACCAGCGGGATTTCGTCATCGGTCCGACGCACGAGGAGGTGATTACCGACGTCGTTCGTCGCGAGGTGAAGAGCTACCGTCAGTTGCCTCTCCACTTCTACCAGATTCAGGTCAAGTTCCGTGACGAGATCCGGCCGCGCTTCGGCGTCATGCGCGGGCGCGAGTTCCTGATGAAGGACGGCTACTCGTTCCACGCCAGCTTTGACGATCTGCAGCGTGAATACCGCAACATGTTCGCGACCTACACCCGCATCTTCGATCGTCTCGGTCTGAAGTTCCGGGCAGTGGCGGCCGACACCGGGTCGATCGGCGGTACCGGCTCGCACGAGTTTCACGTGCTTGCCGATTCGGGGGAGGATGCGCTCGCCTACTGTCCGCAGTCCGAGTACGCAGCCAACGTCGAACTGGCCGAGGCGCTCGCTCCGGCGGGCGGTCGCCCGCCTGCCGGCAGCAGCATGCAGAAGGTGGCGACGCCCGGGCGCACCCGTTGCGAGGACGTTGCCGAGCTACTGGCGGTGCCGCTGACGACGACGGTCAAGGCGATCGCCATCGTGCTGACCGGCGGTGACGACGATGCCGGCGGCTTCGCGCTGATCCTGCTGCGCGGAGACCACAGTCTGAACGAGCTGAAGGCGCAGAAGCTGCTCGGCGAATTCCGCTTTGCGCGCGACGACGAGATCGTCGCTGCACTCGGCTGCCAGCCCGGCTACATCGGTCCCGTCGGCAGCAGCGGCATCGCTGTCCATGCCGACCGCAGCGTGGCGGCGATGAGCGACTTCGTCTGTGGCGCCAATGAGGCTGGTTTCCACCTCAGCGGCGTCAATTTCGGTCGCGATCTGCCCGAACCGACGCTGGTCGGCGATCTGCGCAACGTCGTCGCCGGCGATCCGTCGCCCGACGGCCGCGGCCGGCTCGAACTCTGTCGCGGCATCGAGGTCGGCCACATCTTCCAGTTGCGCAGGAAGTACGCCGAGGCGCTGAAATGCAGCTTCCTCGACGAAGGAGGTCAGAGCCGCATCATGGAAATGGGTTGCTATGGCATCGGTGTCACCCGCATCGTCGGTGCCGCCATCGAACAGGGGCACGACGAACGCGGCATCGTCTTCCCGGCGGCGATCGCCCCCTTCGCGGTGTGCATCGTCCCGATGGGATACGGCAAGAGCGCTGCCGTCAGGGCGGCCGCCGATGCGCTGTACGCCGAACTGGTCGCCGCCGGCGTCGACGTCCTGCTCGATGACCGCAACGAGCGGCCCGGCGTGATGTTCGCCGAAATGGAGCTGATCGGCGTCCCACATCGGCTGGTGGTCGGCGAGCGTGGTCTCGCCGAAGGCCGCTTCGAGTACAAGGGGCGCCTCGACGCCGAGCCGCAGATGGTCGCCATGGCCGACATCGGCCGCTTCCTGAAGGACCGCCTGTGCGTTGCCTGATCGCTCTTGCTGCCCTGCTGCTGCCGCTGACGGTGCAGGCCGGAGCGCAGAAGTACGAGCCGCTGTCGGCGAGCGTGCGGGCCGCACTCTCGCGCACGGTGTCCGATCGCGCGCCGCCCCGCAGTTCATTCAGTGATTCGATGGAGGCCATCGGCTGGCTGAGCGAGATGTCGCAGCGTCTCGAAAAACGCATTCCGGACCGCGACGCCCGCCTGGACTTCCTGCGTGCCGTGCATTACGAGGCGACGCGCGCCGGGCTCGATCCGCAACTGGTGCTCGGTCTGATCCAGGTCGAGAGCGGTTTCAAGAAGTATGCCGTGTCGACGGCCGGCGCGCGTGGCTTCATGCAGGTGATGCCGTTCTGGGTCCGGCTCGTCGGCGGCAGCGAGGACAATCTCTTCCACCTGCGAACCAACCTGCGTTACGGCTGCACCATTCTACGCCACTACCTCGACATCGAACGGGGTGACCTCTACCGCGCGCTCGGCCGCTACAACGGCAGCCTGGGCCAGCCGCAGTACCCGAACATGGTGCGTGCGGCGTGGCAGACGCACTGGAACTACAGCAAGCGCAGCCTCGCCATGCGCTGACACGGCATCCTGCGGGGTGGCGTCTTCAGCGTATCCCCGGCATCATGCCCTTGAGGCCACGCATGAGTTGCGCCATGCCGCCGCGCGAGAACTGCTTCATCATCTTCTGCGTCTGCTCGAACTGCTTCAGCAGGCGGTTGATCTCCTGCACCTGCACCCCGGCACCCAGTGCGATGCGCCGCTTGCGGGCGGCCTTGAGCAGTTCGGGGTGGCTGCGCTCGGCCGGAGTCATCGAGTTGATGATCCCCTCGATGCGCGCCACCGCCTTTTCCTCGCCACCGGCGGGCAACTGACCGGCGGCCTGCGAGAACTGCGCCGGCAGCTTGTCGAGCATTGAAGACAGCCCGCCCATCTTGCGCACCTGGCTGATCTGGTCCTTGAAGTCGTTGAGATCGAAGGTCTTTCCCGACTTCAGCTTGCGTGCGAACTCGATCGCCTTGTCTTCGTCGATTCCCTTCTTCGCTTCCTCGATCAGCGACAGCACGTCGCCCATGCCGAGAATGCGGGAGGCCATTCGTTCGGGATGGAAGGCCTCGATGCCGGTCAGCTTTTCGCCGACGCCGGCGTATTTGATCGGTCGCCCGGTGACGTGGCGGACCGACAGCGCGGCACCACCACGCGCATCGCCGTCGAGCTTGGTGAGGATGACGCCGGTCAGCGGCAAGGCCTCGTTGAAGGCGCGGGCGGTATTGATCGCGTCCTGGCCCTGCATCGCGTCGACGACGAAGAGCGTCTCGATCGGCCGGATCGCCGCATGCAGCTCGGCGATCTCCTTCATCATCGCCTCGTCGATCGACAGGCGGCCGGCGGTGTCGACCAGCAGCACGTCGTGGTAGTGGCGTCTGGCCCAGTCAACCGCGTTGCGCGCGATATCGACCGGTTTCTCGCTGGCGGTCGACGGAAAGAAGTCGACGCCGGCCTGGCCGGCAACGGTCTTCAACTGCTCGATGGCGGCTGGCCGGTAAACGTCGCAGGAGACCACCAGGACCTTCTTCTTCTGCGTCTCGCGCAACAGCTTTGCCAGCTTGGCGACGGTGGTCGTCTTGCCCGACCCTTGCAGGCCGGCCATGAGGACGATCGCCGGTGGCTGTGTCGCCAGATTGAGACCGGCGTGCGCCTCGCCCATCAGCTGCGTCAGCTCGCGGTGCACGACGCCCACCAGCGCCTGCCCCGGACTCAGCGAGCCGATGACCTCCTCGCCGATTGCCTTTTCCTTCACCGCGGCGATCAGGTGCTTGACTGCCGGCAGGGCGACGTCGGCTTCGAGCAGGGCGAGGCGGACTTCGCGCAAGGCATCGGCGATGTTGGACTCGGTCAGGCGTGCTTCACCGCGCAGAGTCTTCATGACGCGGGAAAGGCGTTGGGTCAGGTTGTCGAGCATCTGGATTCCAGCTTGGTGTAAACTCGAAAAATGCCCGACATTCTACTGCACCTGCTGCCGCACGTCGTTTCGTCACTGCTCTACGCAGCTCTCGGGATCCACTTCTGGCACACCCGCTGGCGTGAGAAGGAGCGCTCGCTGGTCACCTTGCCGATGCAGCCGTGGGAACGGGCGGCGATCGTCGTCGCGCTGCTGATCCAGGGCTTCGGCCTTTACCAGGGTGTCTTCGGTGGCAGCGGCATGCGCTTTTCGTTCAGCTACGCGCTGTCGCTGATGCTCTGGCTGGCGGTACTGATCTACTGGCTGGAGAGTTTCCGCTCGCGCATGGACGGCCTGCAGCCGATGGTCCTGCCGCTCGCCGCAGCCGGTGCGGCGGCGCCGGCCATCTTCCCGCAGTTGCGCGTCATCGGCCATGCCGGCGGCTTGGGCTTCCTGGTCCATTTCCTGGCGGCGATGCTGGCCTACAGCCTGTTCACCCTGTCGGCGCTGCACGCCGTCTTCATGGGTTTTGCCGAACGCAAGCTGCACCAGCGCTCGATGACCCACAGCCTCAGCAGCCTGCCGCCGATCCTGACCATGGAGGCGCTGCTGTTCCGTATGATCACCGTCGCCTTCTGCCTGCTGACCGTCGCCCTGGTCAGCGGCGTGTGGTTCTCGGAGGAGATATTCGGCAAGGCGGCGGCGCTCGACCACAAGACCCTCTTTGCCTTCGCCTCGTGGGGAATCTTCGCCGCGCTGCTGGTCGGTCGTCGTGTCTACGGCTGGCGCGGGCGCATCGCGCTGCGCTGGACGCTGGCCGGTTTCATGGTCCTGCTGCTGGCCTACATCGGCAGCCGTTTC
Organism: Candidatus Accumulibacter iunctus; assembly: GCA_002345025.1. GTDB lineage: Bacteria > Pseudomonadota > Gammaproteobacteria > Burkholderiales > Rhodocyclaceae > Accumulibacter > Accumulibacter iunctus. Next base: position 23,744 of record DDUX01000148.1, read on the forward strand.
GTCGCCGAAGTCGTGCTCGGTCGCCTCTGAGCGATGGCTTTCCGTCTGCCGCCGATGCACGCCCTCGAGGCCTTCGAGGCAGCGGCTCGCCAGCAGTCTTTCGTCAAGGCGGCCGACGAGCTCTGCGTCACCCAGTCGGCCGTCAGCCACCGCATCAGGCAGCTCGAGGACGACCTCGGCGTGCGGCTCTTCCTGCGCCTCAACCGCAACATCGTCCTGACGCCGCCGGGCGAGCGCTACCTGGCCGGCATCCGCGCGGCGCTCGCCGACATCGAACGGGCGACGCACGCCATCGCGCGCAGCGTACGGCACGAACTGCGCGTCAGCGTCGCGCCGGCGATCGGCAGCAAGTGGCTGGTCAGCCGCCTCGCCGACTTCCAGCGCCAGCACCCCGACATCGACCTGATCCTGTCGACCTCGACCCAACTCGGCATCATCCGCTCGGGCGAGGTCGACGTCGGTGTGCGCTATGGCCACGGGAAGTGGCCCGGCCTGCCGGCTTTCAAGATGTCGGACGAGGTGCTCGTCACCGTCTGCAGTCCGGACTACCCGGCACGTGTCGGCGGGCTAGACGAGCCCCGGCATCTCGCCCGCGCCAGCCTGCTGCGCCACCCGATCCTCCCCTGGCGGCCCTGGCTGCAGGCCGCTGGTCTCGACTGGCCGGAGCCTGCCGGCGGCGTCCGCTTCGACGACGCGGTGATGATGATCGAAGCCGCCGCCGCAGGCAACGGCGTTGCCCTCAGCCCGCGCCGGCTCGTCGAGCCGCACCTGGCGGCGGGCAGCCTGATTCAGGCCTTCGCCATCGAGGCGATCGATCACGGCTACCACGTGCTGCTCTCGCCCGACGCGCAGGCGAGGCCCTGGGTGATGGGCTTCGTCAACTGGCTGCTGGCGGCGGCGCGGCCGCTGCCGCCAGAGAACGACAGCCGCGCAGCGTAGCGCGCCGGGCGGCATGGTTGCGCGCAGGCGGATACCGGCCGCCGGCGCGCACCGGCGGCGGCGGCGGAAGCGCTGCCCGAATGATGAATTCCGCTCATCCCCGCCGGCATTCTTTTCGTTTGTCGGCCCCGCCGGTCGCTGCCATTCTGTGCTCTCGACAACCAGCGTGGGAGAAGGCAATGAGCGGCGAAGATCAGGATGGCTGGATCTGGCTCGACGGTGAGTTCGTTCCCTGGCGTGAGGCCCGGGTGCACGTGCTGACGCACACGCTGCATTACGGGCTCGGCGTCTTCGAGGGGATTCGCGCCTACGCGACTGCCGGCGGGCCAGCGATCTTCAGGCTCGACGAGCACCTGCAGCGGCTCTTCGAATCGGCGCACATCCTTGGCCTGACGCACGACTTCGATCGTGCGACGCTCGCCGACGCCTGCCGGCGGATCATCGCCCGCAATCGCCTCGCCGCCGGCTACATCCGCCCGCTGCTCTTCCTCGGCGCCGAGAAGGTCGGCCTCGACCCGGTCGGCGCGCGCGTGCATGCGATGATCGCCGCCTGGCCGTGGCGCGCCTACCTCGGCGAGCGGGCGCTGAACGACGGCATACGCGTCCGGGTCTCGTCCTTCGCGCGGCATCACGTCAACGTCCAGATGTGTCGGGCGAAGTCGGTGTCGACCTACACCAACTCGATCCTTGCCAGCCGCGAAGCGCGAGCCGATGGCTACGACGAGGCGCTGCTGCTCGACACCGCCGGCTTCGTCGCCGAGGGCGCCAGCGCCAATCTCTTCCTCGTGCGGCGGGGGGGGCTGCTCGACCCGGAGCTCACGTCGGCACTCGACGGCATCACCCGCCGCAGCGTCATCGAAATCGCTGCCGACCTGGGTCTGCCGGTGGTGGCGCGGCGCATCACGCGCGACGAACTCTACTGTGCCGACGAAGTTCTGCTCACCGGCACCGCCGCCGAGATCACGCCGGTGATCGAGGTCGACCGCCGGCGCGTCGGCGACGGCCGTCCCGGGCCGCTGACGCGCGAACTGCAGCGACGTTACTTCGACTGGGTGCACGGTCGCGACGAGGCACGCGCCGGCTGGCTGACCCCGGTCGCCGACCACGGGTAGATGCCGGCCGGGCCGATGACGGTGGCTGGCCGTCACGGCACGCGGTTCGGCAAGGGTCATCGGCCAGGCGGCTGACGGCCGCCGCCCGGCAGCGGGCGTCAGCCGCGAGGCGGCTCGAGTACCGGCTCGCAGCGGACTTCCGAGCGCACCGAACTGGCGATGAAGCATTCCTCGTGCGCCGCGTGATGCATCCGCCGGATTTCGTCGTCGGTTGGCAGGCGATCACCCGAGAAGCGCACCTCGGGCCGCAGGGTGACCAGCGTCATTGCCAGTTTGCCGTTGTCGTTCCGCGCCATGATCCCCGTTGGCTGGTCGCTGTAGCGGTCGACTCGATAGCCGCGGCCGGCGGCGATGGCCAGGAACCAGAGCAGGTGGCAACTCGCGAGCGAGGCGACGAAGGCCTCTTCCGGGTCTACCGCCGCCGCGTCGGAGTAGGGCAGCGGCACGACATGCGGCGACGAGGAAGCCGGCACCTCGACGCCACCGTCGAAGCGCAACAGGTGGCGGCGGCTGTAGCGGTTGTCGACGAAGGGCTGCTCGCCACGCAGCCAGAGAACTTCGGCGGAATACTCGGCCATGGCTGATTCCCGGTGTTCAGGCGAAGAGGTCGATGGCGGCGGCCGGCGCTTCGCCACCCGTCGCCGCGACGCCGGCATAGGCAGCGACCGTCGTCGCGCCGGCTGCCCTGCTGTCGGCCGCTGCCGTGGTGCCGGCCGTCCCGTCCCGCCGCAGCGCCAGTTCCATGCTCGCCTGCATCGCCATCCGCGTCGCCATGGCGGCGACCTGCCGATCCTGCGGCGAGGGGTCCGCCGGCGCCAGCGCCGCGGCCCGGATGCGCGCCGCCTTGTCGAGGGTCTCCTCGGGGCTGCGCCCGGGCGAGGTGTCGATGCCGACCTCGCCGCCGACGGCATAGCGTTGGCCGTCGGGCCCGATGGCGTAGCTGAAGCTGGCGCCGCTGCGCACCAGGCTGCCGCCGGCGGCGACATGCGCCATCTCGTGCGCGCGCACCAGGCGGTCGCTCCGTTGCAGGCTCTGCAGGCGCTGGCGGTCGGCCTCGGAGAGTTGGCCTTTCTGCTGCGCGCTGGCGGCAGCTACCGGCGGCCCGTCGGCCATCGGCT
>DDUX01000153.1:0-1922 GCA_002345025.1 Candidatus Accumulibacter iunctus
CGCGCGACTTCCCGGACCCAGATGCTGCGCCAGCGTCAGGCGTCTTCCCCGGCGCCAGGCCGGTGCGGTGGGCGACGCGAAGTTTCCCCCCGTCAGGTTTCGCCCCGTTTCAGGTCGGCCGCGACAAGACACCCCTGAGGTTGGAACTCATCACGGGTTCCCTCGTCCCTGGCCCTTCTCCCGAGTGCCGGAGAAGGGGGATTCGCGGGGCGCTGACGCGACTTTCACATTAAAGAGAACGGAAGAGCACACCTCTGCACTCCAGTCACNNCCTGCGAGATCAGGAAATCTGAAATGATACGGGCCGCGGCCGATGCACGAGAAGACGATGGCCGCCTGCGGTCGGCGGACGAGCGGGACGAGTGCGGACAGGCTGCGGCGCATGTCGGCGGCGCTCGCCTGTGGCAGCCGTATCGCCCACAGCACGCGACTTCCCGGACGCAGATGCTGCGCCAGCGTCAGGCGTCTTCCCCGGCGCCAGGCCGGTGCGGTGGGCGACGCGAAGTTTCACCCCGTCAGGTTTCGACCCGTTTCAGGTCGGCCGCGACAAGACACCCCTGAGGTTGGAACTCATCACGGGTTCCCTCGTCCCTGGCCCTTCTCCCGAGTGCCGGAGAAGGGGGATTCGCGGGTCGCTGACGCGACTTTCACGTTGATCTGCACAGACAATGAGGCGCTGAAACGCCGTTGGTTGGTCCACCAGCGTGACGCGCTCAGCGTGCGCAGGCGGCCGCGGTCCGGGCTCCGACCGCATCCGTGTTGGCGAGGTGATTGTCCTCCGGTACCGTGCTGGCCATCCTTTGCACGAACCATAGGCAGTCACCGCAGGGTGTCTCCCGCTACCGCACCGCAGCCTGCGGCTCGGGCTGCCGCGCCTGGTTCACACTTTCCTCACGGGGCCGGGATAGTCCGCCACATTGGCATCCGCAGTCAGCAGGGTGATCCCCTCAACCATTGCCTGGGCAACCAGCATCCGGTCAAAGGGATCCTTGTGGATTGGCGGCAGTGCGTCAACCGCCATGGCATGCCTGCCATCGACAGGCAACTCGCTGTAGTCATTGTCGAGCAGTCCCTGGCGCAAGGCCCGTACGTCCACCTGGAAGTCGCTGCGGCCCAATCCGCACTTGATGGTAAGTTCCCACAAACTGGCCGCGCTGTAGCAAAGCGTGTTCCCCGCGTCCTCGATCAGGGCGCGTGCCCGGACCGGCAGCCGGTCCGGCATCCCGGCGGACCACAGCAACAAATGGGTATCCAGCAACAGCTTCATGGCGCGCTGGCAAAGAGCCGTTCGATTTCCGCCGCGCCCATCCGGTCGAAATCCTCGGGCACCTCAATCCGGCCCTCCATGAAACCCAGCCGCCTGACCTGCCCGGCAGCGGGCGCGTCCAGCGCCGTGACCTTGACCATGGGCTTGCCGGCCTTGGCGATCACGAACGACTCGCCTCGCGCCGCCTGTTCGACGAGGCGCGACAAATGCGTCTTGGCTTCATGGATGTTGACGGTCAGCATGGCCCCTCCTGCTACGATTGCGACTAAGTCTTGTTAGTCTAGTCTGATCCGGAAGGGGATGGCAACCCTGCGGGCGCGGCGATGTGGCCGTGCTTGCGCAACATCTTGATCCAGCGCGGGGCATGTCGTGCGCCAGACGGTGCTGACTGTTGAGACACCCCTGAATCACTGCAGCAACCGCCCCCCGAGTTCGCGGCACGGTCCAGGAGCGCCGCGCAGCGCGGCGACAGCCGTGCGCTGCCTGGATGCCGCTCAGGTGGCAGCGGCGCGCTGCACGCACTCGAGATAGGCGTTCGCATCCATTGCCCGGCCATGGCGTTCGGCACGCCAGATCGTCTCGCCGAGGCACTCCAGGATCGCGTGCGCAGCCTCGTGATCGCCGACACGCGAGCGCAGCGTCTGGTAGGCAGAAC
>DDUX01000153.1:2188-20136 GCA_002345025.1 Candidatus Accumulibacter iunctus
AATCCCCGGCGGCTGGTCGATGCTCACCTGCTCGGCAACGGCCAGGTGCAGCGAGAGATGCAGGAAAGGGTTCATCTGCCCGCTCTCGGGACTGAACTCCTGCTCGATCGCCGTTGCCGGATCCTCGAGCAGCGCATGGTACTCGGGATGCTGCAGCATCAGGTCGGCGGCCGTCACCTCGGCACCTTCGAGGATCGAGCGCTGGCGATGCTTCTGCCACGCCTGACAGAAGAACTGCCGGACCTGCTCACGCGTCGGGTTGAACATCGGGTCTCCTTCCGGGTTGACTGATCAGCGCGCTGACGACGGCGTTCTGCAGCAGCCGGTTGCCGCCGCGTGCAACGGGCGCCATCTGCCCGGTACCGTAGGCGCCGATCAGCGGCAGATGCGGGAAGATCTCCCGCAGACAGGCGAGATCCTGATCGTCGCCACCGTAATGATACGGGCCGCGGCCGATGCACGAAAAAACGATGGCCGCCTGCGGTCGGCGAACGAGCGGGACGAGTGCGGATAGGCTGCGGCGCATGTCGGCGGCGCTCGCCTGTGGCAGCCGTATCGCCCACAGCACGCGACTTCCCGGAAGCAGATGCTGCGCCAGCGTCAGCGAGCCATCGGCGTTGGCGGCAACGATCGCCACCGGCTGCAGCCGGCCGTCGGTGACTGCCCGCTGCCATGCGCCGCCGCTGTCGCAGCCGGGATCGTCGAGCAGCACCGCGCACAGCGATGCCAGCGGCAGCCGGTCGGCGGACTGTTGTTGCGGCGGCAGGTTGCGCCGCAGATGGTCGAGCGCCGGCGCGCCGTCCAGCGCCAGCAGATCCAGGGCCCGACTACCGGTCACCGCCGCCGGGCGGCCAAACAGTTGCCAGCCCCGGGAGACGGCGAGATCGACTCGCGCGCCGCGCAGTTCGACCTCGCACTGCCGCCCCAGGCGGCCGTTCTGCCAGGCCGTCGCCTCGGCGTGCCCCGGGCGGCCGGCAAAGCAGCCGCCGAAGCGCTCCGGACCGGAACCGGTCCAGGCGTGCGGCAAGCTGCTGCCACCATAACCGAGGATCGGCCCGGCACTCGCGCCGGCGTTCTGCCGGCGTCCCAACGGCGCCAGATCACCGGCAAACACCATCACCGCCACCGCCGGACGGTCGAGTACCCAGCCCTCGTCGGTGAAAACCCCGGCAGCGATGCCGCCAGCGACCTCGGTACAGCGCGCCGCACGGGCAACGGCGGTCACCGCCGCCTGTGCCTGGGAACTGAACTCGGCCGAGAGAAACAGCAGGACGCCGCGGGCCTGGCGACTGCCGACCTTCTCGAGTGCCATGCCGGCTGCTGTTGCCGCCAGTGATGGCACGGCGTCGTTGCCCGCCAGCAGCACGCTGCCGATGCTCATCGGCGGGCGCTGCCGGCCGCTGCGCCGGCCTTTTCCGGATAGACGCAGAGGTCTTCGATGGCGCAGTGCCAGCACTCCGGCTGCCGTGCCTTGCAGACGTAGCGCCCGTGCAGCAGCAGCCAGTGGTGGGCGAACTGCCTGAACTCCGGCGGCACCACCCGCAGCAGTTCCTGCTCGACTGCCAGCGGCGTCGTCCCCGGCGCCAGGCCGCTGCGGTTGGCGACGCGGAAGATGTGCGTGTCGACAGCAATCGTCGGCTCGCCGAAAGCGGTATTGAGAACCACGTTGGCGGTCTTGCGGCCGACCCCGGGCAGTGCCTCGAGTTCGGCGCGCTGCCGCGGCAGATCGCCGCCGTGCCGTTCGAGCAACTGGCGGCAGGTGGCGATGACGTTTCGCGCCTTGCCCTGCCACAGGCCGATGCGGTTGATATAGGCCGCCAGGCCGCTTTCGCCGAGCGCCAGCATCGCCTGCGGTGTCGGCGCGTCGGCAAACAGCTTGCGGGTGGCCAGATTGACGCTGCGGTCGGTCGCCTGCGCCGAGAGGATGACGGCGATCAGCAACTGAAACGGCGTTGCGTACTCGAGTTCGGTCGTCGGCTCCGGATTGCCGGCGCGCAAGCGGGTGAAGATCGCCTCGCCTTGCGGGCCACGCAGCGCTTTCTCGTTCACCGGCACCTCAAAGGTTGTGAAAGAATGTACTGCGCGACGGCGCGCGATTGCCTCACCGCGGCTCAGGCGTTGTCGGTCACTGCCGTCGGCGGCGCCGGCTGCGGGCGCTGACCCGAACTGCGTGCGGCGGCACGCGCTTCGACCCAGTTCTTCCAGGCGATCAGGCAGCCCAGCAGGATGAAGGCGCCCGGCGGCAGCATGGCGAGCAGCAGCCCGGGATAGTCTCTGGGCAGCAACGGCAGCGGCTGCAGCCCGGGAAAGACCATGTCGATGCCTGAGAAGAGCGTGCCACCGCCGATCAGTTCGCGCAGCCCGCCGAGCAGGGCCAGCGTCCACAGCATGCCGACGCCCATGAAGACGCCGTCAAACGCGGCTTGCAGCGGCGGGTTCTTGTTGGCAAAGGCCTCGACCCGCGCCAGAACGATGCAGTTGGTGACGATCAGTGGAATGAAGATGCCGAGCACCAGGTAGAGTTCGTGCAGTTGTGCGTTGAAGATCAGGTCGACGACCGTCACCAGCGCGGCGACGATCAGGATGAAGACGGGTATGCGGATCTCGTGCGGAATCAGGTTGCGCAGCGCGGCGACGGCGACGTTGGCGATGGCCATGACGATGATCGTCGCCAGCGACAGCATGACGCCATTGACGACGTTGGTGGTCACCGCCAGCAGCGGGCACAGGCCGAGAATCTGCACCAGACTCGAATTCTGTTTCCAGAGACCGTTATCCCGGATCTGACTGAGTTCATCACGGCTGATCATTTCGCTGCCCCGTCCAAAGCGAACAACTGCTGCCGGTTCTCGGCCACCCAGTGCAGCGCCCGATGCACTGCCCTGATCACTGCGCGCGGCGTGACGGTGGCGCCAACGACCGAGTCGAAGCGGCCACCATCCTTGCGCACGCGCCACTCGCGGTCGCCGACCGCGGCCAGCGAGAGTCCGTCAAACTGCCTGATCCACGGCCGCTCCCTGTTGCGGTCCTTGCGCGGCTCGATGTAATCGCCGAGACCGGGCGTCTCCTTGTGCTGCGTCACCCGTACCCCGAGCAGGGTGCCGTCGGCGGCGACGGCGAGCAGCAGCCGGATGCGGCCCGAATAGCCATCGGCGGCAACGGCTTCGAAAACCACGGCGCTCACCCTGCCCCCCTTGCGCGCGAGATAGGCCGTCGATTCCTCTTCCAGTCCGAGCCCGACAGCCGGCGCCAGGCGCCGGCTGTCGGCGAGCAGCTCATTGTCGTAGAGATCGGGCGGCAGCACCTCGTCGATCAGCTTCATCTTCTCGGCCGCCGCCGCCGCCTCGATCGCCGGCCGCGTCCACAGGTAGGCGGCAGCCAGCAGGCTGGTGAACGCGACGACGAAGATCAGCAGGATGAGTGCCGTTCGCAGGGCCATTGCCGGCGCCGTCGGCGTCCGGAGCGGCGGCGTCATCGCTGTTTCTTCATGCCGAAGATCGGCGGTTGCGTATACATGTCGATCAGCGGCACACAGAGGTTCAGCAGCAGCACGGCAAAGGCGACGCCGTCGGGATAGCCGCCGAAGACGCGGATGACGTAGGCGATCGCGCCGGCGAGGAAGCCGAAGATCAGCTTGCCGCGGAAGGTGGTCGACCCGGAAACGGGATCGGTGACGATGAAGAAGGCACCGAGCATCGCACCGCCCGAGAAGAGATGGAACAGCGGACTAGCGAACTGCTGCGGCTTCCACAGCCAAAGGATTGCGGCGAGCAGCGAGAGGCCGCAAACGAAGGCCAGCGGCGCCTGCCAGGGGATGATCCGCCGCTGCCACAGCCAGACGCCGCCGAGCAGGTAGCCGGCACTCACCCACTCCCAGCCGCGACCGGCGAAATTGCCGAAGACCTCCTGCGTCGCCAGCAGCGTCGGCACATCGACCGCTCCCTCGCCGAGTTTCAGCGCCGTCTTCAGCGCGTCGAGCGGTGTCGCACCGGTCATCGCATCGACCCGCGGCGCGAGCCCGACAATGATCTCGAACTGCTCGCGCAGGCTCAGCTCGAGGCCCAGGGCCGGCCACTGCGACATCAGTGCGGGGAAGGAAACGATGCACGCGGCGAAGGCGATCATCGCCGGATTGAAAGGGTTCTGGCCAAGCCCCCCATAGAGATGCTTGGCGACGACGATGGCGAAGAGGACGCCGACGGCGGTCAGCCACCACGGCGAAAGGGGCGGGAAAGCGAGGGCGACCAGCCAAGCGGTGACGATCGCGCTGCCATCGGTGACGAAGAGAAGCAGCGGCCGGCGGCGCAGCCGGAGCATCAGCACTTCGCCTAGCAGCGCCGCCAGCGTGGCGATCGCCAGTTGCAGGATGATGCTCGGACCGATCAGCCAGACGTAGGCGGCGATTCCCGGCAGCAGGGCGAGCAGGACCTGCAGCATCACGCGGCGCACACTGACGTCGGCCAGCAGGTAGGGCGGCGTCGACCAGGACATCACTCGTCCCGCTGCGAAGCCGCCGGCGGCACGCTGTCGGCGCCCGGCCCGCCCGCGGGCGTTGCCGGCAGCACCGCTCGTCGCGCCTCGACGGCGGCAATCTCGCGCTGCTGCCCAGTGCTGAGTCCATCGGTATTCCTCGGCTGCGCCGACTCGCGCTGCGCGCGCGCGCGCTCCATCGCCGCGGCGATGGCGGCCTTCCTGATCGCTTCGGCGTCGCTCGCCGTCGCAGCGGCCTCGCTCGCCGCTGCCGCCGGCGGGCCGTCTACCGCTGGCGGCCGCTCCGGTGCTACCTTCTTCTCGCTCGTCCTGGCGCTGGCAGCCCGGGCCAGGCGCTCGGCCTTCTCGGCCTGCTCGCGCTCGGCGCGCGCGTTGCGCAGCTCGAAACGTTCCTTGGCGGCGTCGGCCGCCTGCTTCTCCCGCTCGCGCGCCCAGATCTCGCTCTTGGCGAAACGGAAGTACTGCACCAGCGGAATGTGTGACGGGCAGACGTAACTGCAGCAGCCGCACTCGATGCAGTCGAAGATGTAATACTCCTGCGTCTTGCCGAAGTTCCGCGCGCGCGAGAACCAGTACAGCTCGAATGGTTGCAGCTCGTGCGGGCAGACTTCGGCGCAGGCACCGCAGCGGATGCACGGCATTTCCGGCGGCGGCGGCGGAAAGAGTCCGGGCGAAGCGGCGATGATGCAGTTCGTCGCCTTGACGACCGGCGCGTCGAGGTCGGGAATCTCGAAGCCCATCATCGGGCCGCCCATCAGGAAGCCGCTGCTGTCGGCCCTGGCCGCACCGAGTGCCACCACCTCGCGCATCGGCGTACCGAGCCGGACCTCCCAGTTGCGCGGCCGCTCGACGTTACCGGTCAGCGTGACGATGCGCGAGAGGACCGGTTCGCCGCAGGCGAGCGCCCGATAGGCGGTGTACACCGTGGCGACGTTGAAGCACTGCACACCCAGCTCGGTAGACCGCTTGCTGGCGGGAACTTCCTTGCCGGTCAGGACGCGGATCAGCTGCTTGGCGCCACCCGCGGGGTACCGCGTGGGCACGCCGACGACGCGATAGTCCTCGGCCAGACGAAGAACGGCCGCCTGCATCGCGGCAATCGCTTCCGGCTTGTTGTCCTCGATGCCGATGAGGACTTCGCGCGCCGCCAGCAGGTCACGGAAGATGGCGATTCCGCGGACGATCTCCTCGGCACGCTCGCGCATCAGCATGTCGTCGCAGGTCATGAAGGGTTCGCACTCGGCACCGTTGATGACCAGATGCTCCATCGCCACGGCGCGCGCCGGCGTCAGCTTGGCGTGACTCGGGAAGGCGGCACCTCCGAGGCCGACGACACCAGCGTCGCGCAGCAGTTCGCGCACGCGTTCGGGTGCCAGACTGCGGTGGTCGACCGCCCGGCGCTCGATCCACTCGTCACGCCCATCCGGCTCGATGACCACGCAGAGCGTCGGCAAACCGGACGGATGCGCCGCGACATGCGGTTCTATGGCCAGCACGCGGCCGGATGTCGGCGCATGCACCGCGGCCGACACCCAGCCATCGGCGCCGCCGATCAACTGCCCCTTGCGAACCTTCTCGCCGACCTCGACCAACGGATTCGGCGCCCCGCCGATGCTCTGATGCAGCGGCACGAACAGGCGTGCGGGAAGCGGCGCCTGGGCGATCGGCTCCTGCACCGAGATCGTCTTGTTCGTCTCGGGTTTGACTCCCCCCCTGAAGCGGAACAGTTGCGCCAGCACCGTGCTTGCCTCAGGCGGCGCGCTTGATTTCGAACACCGGATACTTCCACTTCCAGTTGTCGAGGTTCTCGGCGATCGGCTGCATGCTGATGCACTCGACCGGACAGGGCTTGACGCACAGTTCGCAGCCGGTGCACAACGGCTCGATGACGGTATGCATCTGTTTCGCCGCGCCAACGATCGCGTCGACCGGACAGGCCTGGATGCAGAGCGTGCAGCCGATGCAGGTCTGTTCGTCGATGATGGCAAGCTGCTTCGGCTTTTCCTCGGCCTCGAGCGGCTTGACCTCGCGACCCAGCAGGTCGGCCAGCTTGCGCACGCCATCCATCCCCCCGGGCGGGCACAGATTGATCTCGGCCTCGCCAGCCGAAATCGCCGATGCATACGGTTTGCAGCCCGGGTAGCCGCACTGCCCGCACTGGGTCTGCGGCAGGATGGCCTCGATCTTCTCGACCAGCGGGTCGCCCTCGACCTTGAAGCGGATCGAGGCATAGCCAAGGGCCGCGCCGAGGACGACTGCGCCCAGAGCCATGATCGCCAGGGCGGTGATCACTGGTACCTGTCCAGCCCGGCAAAGCCCATGAAAGCAAGGCTCATCAGACCCGCGGTCACCATCGCGATCGCCGCACCCTGGAAGTAGACCGGTACGTCGGCGCCCTCGACGCGCTCGCGAATGCCGGCGAAGAGCACCAGCACGAGCGAAAAACCGACGGCACTGCCGGCACCGAAGAGCAATGATTCAACGAAATCGTGCCGGTTGGCAATATTCAGCAGCGGTACCCCGAGAACGGCGCAGTTGGTCGTGATCAGCGGCAGATAGATACCGAGCACCTGGTGCAGCAGCGGGCTGGTCTTCTGGATCACCATCTCGGTCAACTGGACGATCGCGGCGATGGTGACGATGAACGAGAGCGTGCGCAGATACTCGAGGCCAAAGGGCAGCAGGAGGTAGTGGTCGATGATGTAGCTGGCGCCGGTCGCGACGGTGAGCACGAACGTCGTCGCCGCGCCCATGCCAAAAGCCGTTTCCAGCTTCTTGGAAACGCCCATGAAGGGGCACAGGCCAAGGATCTTGACGAGGACGACGTTATTGACGAGAACGGCGCCGACGATGATGAACAGGTAGTGAGTCATGATTCCTGGGAGCAGGACGCAGCGCAGTCGACAGCCGCGACATTATCACCCGTCATCCCGGCGCATTCAACCACAGGCGCAACGCCGTCATCGCTGATCATGCCTGCCGCTGACGGGCGATCGCCGCCGCCGCCTCGGCGACAAGAACCGGCCCGCGGTAGATGAAACCGGTGTAGAACTGCACCAGGCCGGCGCCAGCGGCGACCTTGGCGGCCGCGTCGGCGCCACTCATGATGCCGCCAACGCCGATGATCGGCAGCTCACCGGCAAGCGCTGCCGCGAGTTGGCTGACGACGAGGGTCGACATCGCGAGCAGTGGCGCCCCCGACAATCCTCCGGCCTCGTCGGCATGCGGCCTGCCCTCGACACCGACGCGCGTGACGGTGGTGTTGGTGGCGATGACGGCGTCGATGCGGTGCCGGCGAAGCAGGTCGGCAATCGCCTGGACCTGCGCCGCATCGAGATCGGGCGCGATCTTCAGTGCCAGCGGGACGTAGCGGCCATGCTGGTCGGCGAGCCGCAGCTGTGCCACCTTGAGACTGCCAAGCAGCGCATCGAGCGCCGTATCCTGCTGCAGTTCGCGCAGGTTCCTGGTATTCGGGCTCGATATGTTGACCGCGACGTAGCTGGCGGCCCCATAGACACGCTCGAGACAGAACAGGTAGTCATCGGCAGCGCGGTCGATCGGCGTATCGAAGTTCTTGCCGATGTTGATGCCGAGAACACCACCCTGGCGCGGGAAGCGTGCTGCGGCGACGTTCGCGAGCAGCCGGTCGACACCGTCGTTGTTGAAGCCCATGCGATTGATGATCGCCTGCCGCTCGGGAATCCGGAACATCCGTGGCCGCGGATTTCCCGGCTGCGGGCGCGGCGTGACGGTACCGACCTCGATGAAGCCGAAACCCAGCGCCGCCAGCGCATCGATGTGCTCGCCGTTCTTGTCGAGGCCAGCGGCCAGACCAACGGGATTGGGAAACTCGAGTCCCATGAGCGAAACGGGATCAGGCGGCACCGGACTCGCCAGCAGACAACTCGCACCGGTTGCCCGCAACAGGTCGACGCCCGCCATGCCGATTCCGTGCGCGACTTCCGGATCAAGCGCAAAAAAGACGTTGCGAAGGAGCGGATAAAGCATGGCTGCGATTCTACCGCATCGCAGCATCGAGCGCTGCGCGACACATGCCGGAAGACGCGTTCATTGCCGCTGCCGCGACCGGCGGTGACGACTGACGCGCCTCTGCTGCCGCGGCTCGCCGGCGCTGGCAGCGACGATCCAAGACGCTGCGACGGACGCCGGCAAGTACCGCCGCAGCCGGCAACTTCGCTTACTTGACCTGCAGACGGCTCAGGTAATCGACCAGCGCCAGCGTGCGCGCCCAGACGAAGAGCTTGGCGTTGTAGCCGTAGTCGTCGAACTGCGGCTGCGCCTGGGCGTCATAGACATCGCCCCAGATCGGCATTTCACGGGTCCCGTGCCCCTTCACCAGAGTGCGACCGTCGATTGCCTCGAGCACCCGATTCACCGGAAAGAGGCCACCGTTGTTCCGGGCCAGAACGGTCAGGTCGGGTGTCTTGACCCGCAGAAACTCGTTGAAGGGCCCATCGCCCTTGCCCTTCGGGCCGTGACAGGCGACGCAGTTCGCCTCGTACTCCCGCTTGCCGATGTCCAGTCGCTCGGCCGACACGGCGCTGCCCGCGAGTGCTCCGGCAACTGCTGCCGCAACCCACATGCGAAACCACTTCCCGCTCATCGTCACTCTCCTTCGTCAGTCATGGGCTGCAGGAAAACCCCTGCCCCCAAAGATCAGTTTAGACCGTGATGCGGGTGGCGCAAGCGCTTTCTGGCCACCGCGTTCGCGGGCTCAGCGCAGACCACCCGCGCGCTTCAGGCGGGCGAACGAAAACGGCTGCCTCGCCTGTCTGCCCGACGGCGGCACCGTCGGTTGCCGCTTCGTCGCCACCGGGCCAGCCGCAGAGCCGGGAAAGAGCCGGTTTGGTCGAGGCGGGATTTCCCGCTAGACTGCCTTCCCGTCAGCGGCCGCTTCAACCGGCTGACACCTTTGCGGGGGCAACGAAGATGGATCGGAGATCATTGCGGATGCTGCGCCTGCTGCTCGCGGGCGGCATCCTGCTCGGCAGCTGGCTGCCCGTTCTCGCGGCCGATGTGCTGCGCCTGGCGACCACCACCAGCACGGACAACTCGGGCCTGCTGCGAGCGATCCTGCCGCAGTTCGAGCGCCAGCACGGCGTGCAGGTGCAGGTCATCGCCGTCGGAAGCGGCAAGGCGCTCAAGCTGGCGGAGAGCGGCGACGTCGATGTCGTTCTGGTGCATGACCGGCGCGCCGAGGATGCCTTTGTTGCCGCCGGCCACGGCATCGATCGCCGCGACCTCATGTACAACGACTTCGTTCTCCTCGGGCCACGCAGCGATCCGGCAGGCGTACGCAAGAGCAGCGACGTGTTCGACGCGTTCCGGCGCATCGCCGGCAGCCAGGTGCGGTTCGTTTCGCGTGGCGACGATTCGGGAACCGACCGCATGGAGAAGAGCTACTGGCAACGGCTGGCGATCCCGGCCGGCGGCAATCGATGGTATGTCTCTGCCGGCCTCGGCATGGGCGAGGTCCTGATGATGGCGGGCGAGATGCAGGCCTACACGCTGTCCGATCGCGCTACCCACGCCACCTACAGCGCGCGCACCGGTCTCGAGATCGTCTTCCAGGGTGACCCGAGGATGTTCAATCCCTACGGCCTCATCGCCGTCAACCCGCGCAAGTATCCGCAGCTCAACCACACTGGCGCGCGGGCGCTGATCGACTGGCTGACGGGTCCCGCTGGCCGAGCCGCGATCAGCGCTTTCCGGCCGCACGGCGAGCAGCTGTTCTTCGTCTCCCCTGGCAACTGAGGAGCGACCGCTTGGGACTGGTCGACGCCACGCAGGCAGCCCTGCTGCTGCTCGTCTCGGGTGATGCGGAGCTCTGGGGTACCGTCGGCGTGTCGCTGTCGGTGACGCTGCGGGCGATGCTGATTGCGATGCCGCTGGGAATCGCCGCCGGCTATCTGCTGGCGACGAACGATTTTCCCGGTCGGCGCCTGCTGATCATCGTCACCCAGGGCCTGCTGGCATCGCCCACCGTCGTTGTCGGACTGATCCTCTACCTGCTGCTGTCGCGCCAAGGGATATTCGGCGAATTGCAGCTGCTGTTCACCCAGACCGCGATGGTCATCGGTCAGGTGCTGATCGCCCTGCCGGTCCTCGTCGCCTTCTCACTCTCGGCAATCCAGGGCGCCGATCCGCGCGCACGCGAGACGGCACTCGCGCTGGGCGCCGGCGCCCCACGAATCGCCTGGACGCTGCTGCTCGAGGTGCGCTTTGCGCTGATGGCAGCGGTGTGCAGCGCCTTCGGCCGCATCGTCTCGGAAATCGGTTGCGCACTGATGGTCGGTGGCAACATTGCCGGCGTGACACGCAACATGCCGACCGCCATCGCGCTCGAGACCAGCAAGGGCGACTTTGCCCAGGGAATCGCCCTCGGCATCGTCCTGCTGCTCGTCGCCCTCGGAATCAATTCGGCCTTTGCCTTCTTCCAGGGCGAATCGCGGCGATGAGCCTGCTCGTCGTGCGCTCTCTCGCCAAGTCGCTGGCCCGGCGAGTGCTGCTGGCGATCGACGATCTGAACCTGTCAGCCGGCAAGAGTTACGTGCTGACGGGTGAGAATGGCAGCGGCAAGTCCACCCTGCTGCGCCTTC
This sequence comes from Candidatus Accumulibacter iunctus, assembly GCA_002345025.1. Classification (GTDB taxonomy): domain Bacteria; phylum Pseudomonadota; class Gammaproteobacteria; order Burkholderiales; family Rhodocyclaceae; genus Accumulibacter; species Accumulibacter iunctus. The sequence goes on from DDUX01000153.1 coordinate 13,300, forward strand.
TCGCCGGCATCGAGGCCCCCGACGGCGGCAGTGGCTGCTTCGAAGGCCGGCCTTTCGGCTGGAAGCCGTACCCGGACTGGCTGCGACGACAGCTCACCTACGTTCATCAGCAACCCTACCTCTTCCACAGCAGCATCGCCGACAACATCGCCTACGGCCTGCGCGCCCGCGGCGTCGCTCGCGGCGAGCGCGAGCGACTGGTCGACGATGCCCTCTCCTGGGCACGCCTGCGCCACCTGCTCGACACCCCGCCAGCGCGGCTCTCCGGTGGCGAGAAGCAGCGCCTCGCGCTGGCGCGCGCCTGGGTGCTGCGACCGAAGCTGCTGCTGCTCGACGAGCCGACGGCCAACCTCGATGCCGACTCGCGGCAGCAGACCATCGAGCTGCTGCGTACTTTCGGCAGTTCGGGGACGACGGCGGTCATCGCCTGTCACGACCGCGACGTGATCGAGCTGCCCGACATGCAGCGGCTCGACTTGGTTGGCGGTCGCATCGTCCAGTGAGACGGCACCGCGAGCGGGCGCCTCAGCGACTCCCGTCCGCCAGCGCGGGCTTCTCCGGCCCGCCGAGCACGCGCCGCGGCTGCAGGGTGCCGGCGGCGTCGACCTCGCCGAGACCGAGCAGGCGGGTTCCGACGTACACGCGACAGCGACCGACCGTCGCACTGACGGCGACGCGGTTGCCATGCAGGAAACGCTCCCCCCCAGCCTCGTCCAGGAGCACCGGCGGCAGGCTCTGCAGCAGCGCATCGGGAGCCAGCAGCCAGCCCTGGCGATCCTCTTCAGCCAGCGCTGTCAGTGCAGCGAGCGATACCGCATCGGCGATCTGCAGGGGGCCGACGGCGACCCGGCGCAGGGCGCCGACGTGCGCTCCGCAGCCGAGAACGGCGCCGAGGTCCTCGGCCAGGCTGCGCACGTAGGTGCCCTTGCTGCAACGAATGTGCAGGCGGCAGCGATCACCCGCAAGATCGACGAGTCGCAGTTCATGGATGCACACCTCGCGCGCTGCGCGCTCGACCTCGATCCCCTGCCGCGCCAGTTCATGGAGCGGCCGTCCTCCCTGCTTCAGCGCCGAGTACATCGGCGGCACCTGGCGAATCGGACCACGAAAACGCGCCAGCGCCAGATCGAGTTCGGCCGCGGCAAAGGCGACCGGGCGGCGCGTCAGGATGCTGCCATCGGCATCGCCGGTGTCGGTCGTGATACCGAAGACGACCTCGCACTCGTAGCTCTTGTCGGCCGTCAGCAGATCCGTCGAGAACTTCGTCGCCTCACCGAAACACAAGGGCAGCAGGCCGCTGGCCAGCGGGTCGAGCGTTCCGGTATGTCCTGCCTTGGCAGCCGAATAGAGGCGGCGGACGGCCTGCAAGGCCGAGTTCGACGTCATGCCGCTCGGCTTGTCGAGCAGCAACACGCCGTCGACGCGGCGCCAGCTCCTTCTCGCCGTCACCTCAGGAGCGGTCGGGATTTTCGGACTGGTCGCCGTGATCCGAGATCGCCGCTGCCTCGCTGATCAGGCGTGACAGCTGCGCGCCACGTTCGAGCGACTGATCGAAAACGAAATGCAGTTGCGGCGTCGTGTGGATGCTGATCCGCTTGCCCAGCTCGCTGCGCAGGAACCCGGCGGCATGTTCCAGCCCGGCCATCACCGAGTCGAGATGGTCGCTGCCGGCCAGGCTGCTGAAGTACACCTTGGCGTGCGCGTAATCGGGACTGACGGCGACCTCCGTCAGGCTGATCATGCCGACCCGCGGATCGCGCAGCTCGCTCTGGATCAGGTCCGCGAGCTCGCGACGTATCTGCTCGGCAACCCGCTCACGGCGGGAGAAAGCCTTGTTGCCCACGACTCAGAGCGTCCTCGCCACTTCCGTGACGTCGTACACTTCGACCTGGTCGCCCTCGACGTAGGCGTTGAAGTTCTTCAGCGACAGACCGCACTCGAAACCGCCGCGGACTTCCCGGACGTCCTCCTTGAAGCGCTTCAGCGACTCGATCTCGCCGTCCCAGAGGACGATGTGATTGCGCAGGAGACGGGCACGCGAACTCCGTTTGACGATGCCCTCGAGGACGTAGCAGCCGGCGATCGTGCCGATCCGCGTCGCGCGGAATACCTGCCGGATTTCGACCAGACCGGTGATCTCCTCCCGCTTCTCCGGTGCCAGCATGCCCGACAGCGCGGCCTTCACCTCGTCCACTGCGTCGTAGATGATGTTGTAGTAGCGGATGTCGACGCCGGCCGACTCCGCAGCCTTGCGGGCACCGGCGTCGGCACGCGTGTTGAAGCCGATGATCACCGCCTTCGAGGCCTGTGCCAGGTGTACGTCGGATTCGCTGATCGCGCCGACCGCGGCATGGATGACGTTGACCCTGACCTCGCCGGTCGACAGCTTCTGCAGCGATTGCACCAGAGCCTCCTGCGAACCCTGGACGTCGGCCTTGATGATCAGCGGCAGAACCTTGGCCTCGGCCTCGGTCATCTGCTCGAGAATGCTCTCGAGGCTCGCCGCCTGCTTGGTCGCCAGCTTGACATCGCGGTACTTGCCCTGCCGGAACAGGGCGATCTCGCGGGCCTTGCGCTCATCCGCCAGGACAACCGCTTCCTGCCCGGCAGCCGGCACGTCGGACAGCCCGAGGATCTCGACCGGGATCGACGGTCCGGCTTCCTTGATCACCTTGCCGTTCTCGTCGAGCATCGCCCGCACACGCCCGAAGACCTGTCCGGCAAGCAGGATGTCGCCCTGGCGAAGCGTTCCCGACAGCACCAGCATCGTCGCCACCGGACCGCGGCCGCGATCGAGGCGGGCCTCGATGATCAGTCCCTTCGCCGGCGCCTCGCGCGGCGCCTTGAGTTCCAGAACCTCGGCCTGCAGCAGAACGTTCTCGAGTAGTTCATCGATGCCGACGCCGGTCTTCGCGGAAACCGAAACGAAGGGTGCGTCACCACCATACTCCTCGGGCACCACCTGCTCGGTCACCAGTTCCTGCTTCACCCGTTCCGGCTGCGCTGCCGGCTTGTCGATCTTGTTGACCGCGACGACGATCGGCACACCGGCAGCCCTGGCATGGTGAATCGCCTCCCGCGTCTGCGGCATCACGCCGTCGTCGGCGGCGACGACCAGGATCACCAGATCGGTGGCCTTGGCGCCACGCGCCCGCATCGCGGTAAAGGCCTCGTGGCCCGGCGTGTCGAGGAAGGTCACCATGCCCCGGTCGGTTTGCACATGGTAGGCACCGATGTGCTGCGTGATGCCGCCGGCCTCGCCACTGGCGACGCGCGTGCGACGGATGTAGTCGAGCAGCGAGGTCTTGCCGTGGTCCACGTGGCCCATGACCGTGACGACCGGAGCGCGCGGCTCGAGTGCGACGTCCTTCTGATCCAGCGCGCTGTCGTCGAGGAATGCATCCGGGTCGTCGAGCTTGGCGGCAAAGGCCTTGTGCCCCATCTCCTCGACGATGATCATCGCCGTTTCCTGATCGAGAACCTGATTGATGGTCACCATCGTGCCCATCTTCATCAGCACCTTGATCACCTCCGTCGCCTTGATCGCCATCTTGTGCGCCAGATCGGCGACCGAAATCGTCTCGGGAACGTACACCTGATGGGTCACCGGCTCGACCGGCAACTGGAAGGAATGCTGCTCGTCCTCATCGCTGCCGCCACGGGGCCGCTTGCCGTGCTTGGTGTCGCGCCAGCCCGTACCGCCGGTGGCACCACGCGTCTTCAGCCCCGGCCGCTTGTTCGCGCCTTCATTCTTCCACGGCCCCTTCTTGTCGGCTGCCTTCTTCTCCGGCGCCTTCTTGTCAGCCGCCTTCTTGTCGGTCGTCGCCGCCTTGGCAACCGGCTTGTGCAAGGTCTTGTCCTCGGGCGGCCGATCGCTCGCCGTCTGCGCCGCAGCCACCTTGGCAGCACCAGCCGCCTTTGCCGCGACAGCCTTCTCTTCGGCTTCCTGCTTCAGCCGCACGAGGTCGGCACTGCGTTGCTGCTTGCTCTTGAACTCCGCCTCCTGCCGCGCCCGCAGCTCGGCATGACGGCGCTCTTCCTCGGCGCGCAGGCGCTGCTGCTCCTCGCCGATGATCGACGCGCGCGTCACCACCTTCTTGCCGCCCGGCTTGCTCTCGAGCGCCACGGCTTCCGCCTTCGGCTCCGCGGCGGCGGTTGCTGCCGCTACCGGCTCCTCGCGGTCCGCCGTCGGCGCCAGCGGCGCAAGCTCGACCTCGACCTTGGCCTCGACCTCAACCTCGACGACCGGCGCCGGCTGCAGTTCAACGACGCGCTCGATCACCGGTTCGACGTCCACTTCGACGAACGCCTCAACCGCCGGCACGGCAGTCTCCGCGACCTCCGCCGCCGCCACTGCCGCCGCTGCCTCGGCTGCCGCCTGCTTGGCGACGAGGTCGGGGACATCGCGCTTGACCAGCACGCGCTTCTTGCGTACCTCGACCTGCACCATGTGCGACTTGCCGTGCGAGTCCTGCTGCCGGATCTCGGAGGTTTCCTTGCGCGTCAGTGTGATCTTGGTCTTGGCCTCGACCGGGCCGTGCGAACGTCGCAAATACTCGAGAAGCCTCGACTTGTCCTGCTCGGACAACAGGTCATCCACCTGTTTCTTGGCGACGCCCGCCTTCTGCAACTGCTCGAGCAGCGAACCAGCCTGCATTCGCAACTGGGTGGCGAATTGGGACACACTTGTCTGCGCCATATGTACTCCTCTTTCCCGCTTACTCGAACCAGTGCGCACGCGCCGTGGTGATCAGTTGTGTGGCTCTCTGCACGTCGATGCCGGTGATCTCGACGAGCTCGTCGACCGCCAGATCGGCAAGATCGTCGCGTGTCCTGACATCACTTCCCGCCAGTTTGCCGGCCAGCGCCTTGTCCATCCCGTCGAGACAGAGCAGATCCTCGGACACGTCCGCGAGGGTCTCCTCGGTGGCAATCGCCTCGGTCAGCAGGACGTTGCGCGCCCGTTCACGCAATTCCTGAACCGTTGCCTCGTCGAAAGCCTCGATCTCGAGCATCTCGTGCAACGGCACGTAAGCAACCTCCTCGAGGGTCGAGAAGCCTTCCTCGATGAGGATGTTCGCCACCTCCTCGTCAACATCGAGCTTCTCCATGAAGAGGACGCGAATCGCCGCCGCCTCGGCTTCGACCAGCGTCTTCGACTCTTCCTCGGTCATCAGGTTGATCGTCCAGCCGGTCATCTCGGAGGCGAGGCGAACGTTCTGGCCGCCGCGACCGATTGCGATCGCCAGGTTCTGCTCGTCGACGACCACGTCCATGCTGTGCTTGTCTTCATCGACGACGATCGAGCTGACCTCGGCCGGCGCCAGGGCACCGACGACGAACTGAGCCGGGTCCGCCGACCAGAGGACGATGTCGACCCGCTCGCCAGCCAGCTCGTTGGTCACCGCCGTCACCCGTGAGCCGCGCATCCCGACACAGGTACCGATCGGATCGATCCGCTGGTCGTTGGACTTGACGGCGATCTTGGCGCGCATGCCGGGGTCGCGCGCCGCTGCCTTGATCTCCAGCAGCCCGTCATCGACCTCGGGAACTTCCAAGGCAAAAAGCTGGATGATGAACTCGGGTGCCGTGCGCGAGAGGATCAGCTGCGGGCCGCGCGCCGAGCGGTCGATGCGCAGCAGGTAGGCCTTGACGCGATCACCAATGCGCAGGTTCTCGCGTGGGATCATCTGGTCACGCGGCAGCAGTGCTTCCATCTTGCCGGTCTCGACGATCGCGTTGCCACGCTCCATTCGCTTGATCGTGCCGGAAACCAAGTGCTCCTTGCGAGCCAGGAAGTCGCTCAGGATCTGCTCCCGCTCGGCGTCGCGAATCTTCTGCAGGATCACCTGCTTCGCCGCCTGCGCGCCGATGCGGCCGAAGTCGATCGGCTCCAGCGCCTCCTCGAGACAGTCGCCGACCTCGACGTCGGGATCCTGCGTCTGCGCCTCGGACAGGGGGACCTGCTGCTCCTCGTCAAGGAAATCGGCGTCGGCCACTACTTCCCAGCGGCGAAAGGTCTCGAAATCACCGGTCTCGCGGTCGACCGAAACGCGCACGTTGGCATCATCGTGGACACGCTTCTTGGTCGCCGACGCCAGCGCCAGTTCGAGCGCGCCGAAGACGATGTCGCGGGTCACGTTCTTTTCGCGCGCCAGCACATCGACCAGCAGCAAGATCTCGCGGCTCATTTCCTCATTACCTCCTAGACCGGCTTCCCGCCCGATTTCATTGTTTCGAATCTGGGCACCAGACGTGCCCGGTCAATGTTCTCCAACTCGACATCCATGTCACCTGCAGCGGTCCGCAGGCGCACCCTGCCGTCGCTGATACCGGCCAGCGTGCCGCTGAAGTTGCGCCTGCCGCTCACCGGCAGGCGCAACTTCAGCGTGATCTCGGCCCCCGCGAAACGCTCGAAGTCGGCGGCCTTCTTCAGCAGCCGGTCGAGTCCCGGTGACGAAACCTCCAGCCGGTCGTAATCGACTTCCTCGACGGTCAGCACGCGCGACAGCTGATTGCTGACCAGCGCGCAGTCCTCGACATCGACGCCGCGCGGCTTCTCGGGCTTGTCGATGAAGACGCGCAGAACTCGCCCGCGCGGGCTTCGCTCGAAGTCGACCAGCTCGTAGCCGAGACCGGTCACCGTTTTCTCCAGAATTTCGTGCACATCCATGGCTGCAAACAAAAAATGGGCGAAAAGCCCATCCCCGGTTAGATGCCCCTAAAGGGGCGAGCGGAAAACCATTGGATTATAACGAAAAAACCTGCGCGGGTAAATCGGCCTGCGGGCGAAAAAGGAACGAAGGGAATCGCTCAGCCCGGCCGCGGCCGGGCTGA
>DDUX01000152.1 GCA_002345025.1 Candidatus Accumulibacter iunctus
CCCAAGCCATGGAGTCCGCCTATAGAAAGCAAGCCGCCATGCTCTCAGCATTAGAGTGAAAGGCAATCTGACAAAGTAGAACTAATCACTCCACCATCAGCTCGGTATGCGTGATCGTGGTGGTGACGCCCGGCGTCCAGGGGTTGAGCCGATTGTCCTGCACCTCGACGATGGGTGGATCGATCGGCTCTCGAACCATCGCCATGGAAATCATGTGGAGGACCGGCGGTTCCGGCATCCAGCCGAGGAGAGGAATAAACTTGCTGTACTCCTTGGATTCGACTTTTACCATCATGTACACGGGCTTCGAGGGATCCTCTCGCTTGAGCCTCTGCGCCCACGGCATGGCGCCGTTATGGGTCATGGTAATGGACTCCTCCAACTCCTTCGCCAGCCGTCTGTGGACGTAGTAGTCGAGCCCCGCGAAGACCAACGCCCAGATGGCGGCCTTCCCGCCGGCCTTCAGGCCGCCTTTCCAGGCAGACGCCGGGCGGACGGGCGGTGCGGCCAACGGCGGGGGAGACGACTTGGTGACCGGGGCTTGAGCGGGAGCCTGTGGCGGCGCAGCCTTCGGCTGCGGGGTGGGCGTCTGCGGAGCGGGAGTCTTCAGCGCTAAGGGCTGAGGCTGCGCCTGAGGCAGCGGCGCGCTCTTCGGCGCGGGTGCAGCCGGGGTCTCGCTGAGCGGAGCGGCCTTCGGGGCCGGTGCCTTGGGCCCCGAAGCCTTCGTCCCCGGCGCTTTGGGGGTTGCCGTCTTGGGCCCGGCCGGCGCCTTCGGTGGCTTGGCTCCCTTGAGTGGCGCCGACTTTGCGCCGGGCGCTTTCGTCCCCGGTGCCTTAGGCGTCTTGGACATCTTGGGCGCCTTGGGCGTTGTTGTTGGCACGCCCGGCGATTTTGCCCCTCCGGCCTTCCCGCCCTTCGGCCTCGCTCCCTTCGCCGGTGGGGCCTTTGGCGCGGTCGGCGCTTGTGTGGGCGGCTTGTAATCCTCGGCCCGGATGGCGCTCGTGCCGTAGCGGACTTCTTTTACGGGCGAACCGGCTTTGAAGAACTCCTTGTTCATCGCCGCCTGTACTTCGTCGCTCGGCTTGTGTGCGAAGCTGATGACGATGCCTTCGCCCTGCGCCAGATGCCGCACGTTGCGGACCGCCTGCTTCACGTATCGCTTGGCCGTCGACTGTGCCCTTGCCGGGGTCTGCATCTGGATCTGGTCCGACTTCAGGTTCACGTGCACACGTTCCATCGTGCCGTCTTTGTGCCGGCGCCAGACAGAGTAATCCGGTTGCGCATAGGAATCCTTGCCGGGACGCAGCTCCTGGCCAGGCAACTGCGCGCCGCCTGCGACACTTTTCGTCTGCGGTGCCCCGGCTGTTTTTGCCGGCGTACGCTGCAATTCATCAAACTTGCCCGAACGCTGATTCTTCTCCAGACCCGTGCCGCCTGCCCGTTTTAGCAGCCGCTGAAACCGCTTGAGGTCCGCATTCTTGCGCTCGGGCGACCGCTGATTGGCTCCAGGCTTGCGGTAGCTTTTCTCCAGCTCACGTAGCTCGCGTTCAGCCTCCGCCCGACCGATCTGTCTGGGCTGCTTGCCGGCGGTCGCTCTCTGTCGCTCACGCTGCTGCGTCCGCTTCTTCCCTTCTCTGCGTCGCGAGGCATTTTCCTCGCCTTCCTCGTCGTCCTCCGGATCACGCATGATGCCGGGTGCTGCAGCCCCGGTTACGGCGATCGGACTCCCAGTCGTGCCGCCTATAGCCTGTCCGGCCGCCTGCCGGGCGGCTGCCTCCAGGGAGTTGCTCTCAATGCCGGAGGCCCCACCCCTACTCTGCTGGACGACGTGTGCAAGCTCGTGCGCCAACAGCCGCCGGCCCTCTGATGTGCCTGGCGCGTAGCGTCCTTCGCCGAACACCACGTCCTGACCGACCGTGTAAGCCTTCGCCCTCGCATCGGCTGCCGATTCCACCGCTTCGGGGTCCGTGTGCACGCGGACGTCCGAAAAATCCTGGCCGAAGCGTTCCTCCAACTCTGTGCGCGTTGCCGGATCGATCAACTGGCCGGCACCACCCGGGAAAACGAGAACGTGCTCGACGGCCGGGGCGTTGCTTTCACTACTGTTTGGTTTATCGGCTTCGCCTCGCTCACCGGAAGACGGCGACAAATCAGCGCCGACATCCGAGAGAGACGAAGGCTCGGCTATTGCCTCTGATGGGGGAGTGGGAGCTTCTGCACCGGATTCAGGAACGGCTTCCGGCGCTTGTTCGGATTCTTTAGCAGCTTCGGCGGTTTCGGGAGAGTCAGACTCCAGCTTTTCCCCGGTTTTCTCCTGAGCCGGATCCGGGACCGTTTCGTTACCGCCGGCGAATAGCTCGGCCCCCGAGCTTGCCTCGGCCGCGGCTCCTTCTGCAGCCGGGGCGACAGGTTCAGCAGCCACGCCGCCTTTGCCGCCACTGGCGGTTGGCGCCGCAAGTTGCGGTGATTTGGCCGCGGTGCGAGGCGAGGCAAGACCCGCGCCGGCGAGCTTGTCAGGGATGAAAGCCGCCTCTCTCTGTACCGGCGCTCCTTCGGCCTTGCCAGCAGGAATGGGAACCCTGCCTGTCGAAGCCAGGGCAGGGCCCATGGCCGCCTGGTTACTGTCGGCGTGAGTGTCTGCCCGCTGGATGGCCATCCCCCCTTCCTGATCGGGACTGATGGGCTGAGGTTGTCCAGGGTCTTTCCCGCCTGGCGTCTTCTGAGGCAGTCCTCGAACGTCAGCCGTCCCCACACGTTCCGCATTTGCCCTCGCCCCACTATCCAAGAACGGCAATGCCGTTGAATCAAGCCCCGCTCCCCGCGGGAGAGGGGTTGGGGTGAGGGCCGAAGCCCTCCATGTTTGCGCCAGGTTTGTCTTAGCAACAGGCGTTTTGGCCCTCACCCCACCTTCTCCCGAGGGGAGAGTTTGAAGGCCATTTCCCGCACCGAATGGTGTCCAAGCACCCTTTTCCATTGTCGAGCGCCCTTCAGGCCGCCCAAGCACCCTGAAGGGCGCCCGCCTTTCAGGGCCTCCTATTCCATCTGTATTGTCGGCGACTGGCCTCCCTGTAGCGGCGGGAGTCTGGGGACTTCCCGGCTTCACGAGAATGGAAGAGCCCTTGTGATCCAAGACCGGAGCAGGCTTCCCGTAGGCAGTTCCCCCTTCGGAAGGTTTGCGACCTCCGGCCTGCTGTACGGGACCCGCCATGCCTCGACTGTGGACCGGGGCCTGCCATCGGGATTGCTTGGCGATGTTGCCGTGGGTGTCCTCTTCTTCCGGTGAAGGACTGGAAAAGGCTTCATCTTCCTGGTTCAGTGTATCGGGTAAGCCGAAAGCCTCCTGCGGCTGCCTTTGGCGGTCGAGGAAAGCAATGCCGTATTCGGGAGCGGTCAAAGAGAGACAAGCCCAGGGGTCTGACCCCTTTTTCTTGCCATGAGCCGTCGGGGCAAACGCTGCGCCGTTCTTTCCACTGGATGACTGTTGCGACGCGACGTCCCTGTTCTTGGCTGCTTTACTGGCCGAGGCGTGGGTTTTCACGGATGGGGTCATGTCCCTTTCCCTTCCTTGACGTGCTCGCGGCGAATGCCGCGCTGGAGCGTCTCTAACGTGATCACGCTGTCGCCGCTCTCCAACGCCTGCAGCGACGCGTAGCGCACCACGTTCATGATCGCCCCACCGCACAATTCGTACTGCGCCGCGATCTTGTCGAGATCGACGCCTTCGTCGATCCGGGCTTTTGGCGAAAACCCCTGCCGCCACAGGCGCAAGCGCTCTTCCTGCCGCGGCATGGGAAAGTAGATGATCGACTCGAAGCGGCGGGCGAAGGCCTGGTCGATGTTGTCTTTCTGATTCGAGGCGAGGATGGCGATGCCGTCGAAGGTCTCGATGCGTTGCAGCAGGAAGGAGACCTCCTGGTTGGCGTAGCGGTCGTGCGCATCCCGGGTCTCGGTGCGCTTGCCGAAGAGCGCGTCGGCTTCGTCGAAGAAGAGAATCCAGCCTTTGTGTTGCGCCTGGTCGAAGACGCGGGCGAGGTTCTTTTCGGTTTCGCCGATGTATTTCGAGACGACCAGCGCAAGGTCCACCTTGTATACCTCGCGGCCCGTCGATTTGCCGAGCAGGCAGGCGGTCATCGTCTTGCCGGTGCCGGGCGGCCCGTAGAACAGCGCGCGGTAACCGGGCCGCAGCTTCGGCCCCATCCCCCAGTCGTCCATCAGGGTGTCGCCGTGGCGCAGCCAGATTTCGATTTCCTGTACCTGCGTGAGCGTGCCGGGGTGCAGCACGAGGTCGCTCCATTCGAGCCGGGTTTCGATGTGGCGGGCGGGGAAATCGGCGCTCAAGTCGGGGCGCCGGGCGTAACCGGTGGTGACCAGGCCCAGGCACTCCGCCGACAGTCGCAGCGGCGCTTTCATCAGCGGTTCGTCCCGACTCTGCGGGAGGGGCCGCAGGAGGTCGTGCCGGGCGAAATAATGGTCGCGGTCGAAGATCGGCTGAAGCGCGAAGCGGGTTTCGAGATCGGTGCCGGCGAGAATGAAGGCGAGCGTTTCGCCGGTCGGCACGAAGTCGCCGTTTTCATCACGCATGCCGCCGAACTCGGTGAACCGGCGGTCAAACGTCTTGTTCTTCGTGTGGAAGATGTCGAGCAGTTGTGGCCGGAGGTGGGGCACGAGGCCCAGGACGAGAGTCACGCGCTCGGCGAAGGAGAACGCGTAATGGCGCAGGAAACCTGCGTAGGCCGACTCGGGAGAGCCAAATTCGGGCGGCGCGACCTCGAAGACGCTGGTGTAACTCGTTTCCTGGCTGAAATAGAGCTTGAAGCGCGTATCGAGCAGGCGTGCGAACCACGCGAGTTCCTCTTCGAGGTCGCGCGCGTTGAGCTCGATCAGCGAGGACGTAACCGTTTCCAGAGGTAGATTGGCGCCCATGGGCATCACCACTCGACCTGCATCAGCGCCGTCATCCACGGCAGCTTGACAATCTGGACGCTCCACGGGAAGCGGTCGAGAACGATGTCGTGCGTTTCGCGCTGCACGCGCAGCAGCCAATTCCCGTCGCGCGCGCTGAGTTGCCCCTGGCGCAGCAGAAAAGTGCTGCGAAAGCCGGCGATCGACATCTGGCGCAGAATGGGCGCCTGCGCGATCACCGCGGTGAGCAGGTCGGTGCATTCCTCGACTTCGTCCGCGCCGATCGGCTCGCCGAAGTCGAACACTTCGTCGAGCGCGATGCCGCAGAGCACCTTGTTCAAGGGCAGAAGATACTCCGGCGGCGCCTCGTCGGCGGTCGCGACGTACTGCAACAGACCGGCTGCCCGCTGCGCCGCCGCCTCATCCCTGAAGCGCTTTTCGTCCAGCAGCCCGAGGCGGCCGAAAAAACTCTGCAGGAAGGGCCAGAGGATGACCAGACCGGCGTTGTCGACGTAGATCTCGTCGGTGTCGCTGAAAGCACGATTGACTCGCGGGGTTCTCTTTGGCGCGCTCGGCGCCAGCTCCCGTGCCGCATCCAAAACGTTCAGCAGTGCGGCGCCAAGTTCCGAGGAGAGCACGGAGGGCATTCCCGGCGGGGCCGATTGAAGCAGCCTCGCCGCGTAGCGTTCGACCACGCCGGTGGTCAGGAGCTGCTGCGCGAACGCGGCACGCACCAGCGCGGCAAGGGTGTCGATCATCTCGCTGCTCAAGGCCAGGACCTCGCCATCCTGCACGGCGGCAAACGTCTCGATCGCTTGCGCTTGCCGGCGCGCGGGCAGGCGGCCGAAGACCTCGCCCAACCGCGTCCAAAAATCGGCCTCGGGTGGGGAGACCGGCGCAAGCTGCTCCAGCAATCGCAGGAAGTGCGCACGCGCCGATTCGCCGGTCGGGGCTGCCGCCTCGGCATCGCCGACGGCCGAATCGCCTTGCCCGTCCTCGCTCAGCGCGCCGGGCGCCCCAATGGCGTCAAGCAGCCTCGCGCTGACTTCCGAGGCAACCGCGGCAGTCATTCCCGGCGGCGCCGATTGCTGCAGCCTCGCCGCGCAGCGTTCGACCACGCCGGGCGCAAGGAGCTGCTGCGCGAATGCGGCACGCACCAGCGCGGCAAGGGTTTCGATCATCGTGCTGCTCAAGTCCGCGATTCCGCCATCCTGCACGATGGCAAACGCTTCGATGGCCTGTGCTTGCAGGGCCGAGGGAAGGCGATCGAAGACCACGCCGAGCCGCTGCCACAAACCGCCATCGGGCACGAGCGCGGTGGGCGAGTCGAACCGTTCGAGCAGCCGCAGGAAGTGCGCGCGCGCCGACTCGCTGGCTGGAGTGACTTCGCGGGTTGCCAGCAAGTTGCCGCCGGTCTCGCGCCACAGCGCTTCCATGGCCTCGCGTGTCCATAGCGGCACCGATACACTGACATCGGCGAGCGCGCGATGGAGATCGGCTACCAGCGAGCGATAGTCAAGTTGCCTGCGGCGGGCGACGCGCCGCAACACCGCACTGAAAACACGCGGCGCCTCGGCTGCCGAAACGTCCTCGGCGATCGCAGCGCGCAGGATCTCCTCCCAGAGGAGATGCCGTTCTGCAAGTGCCCGCTGTGCAAGTGCCAAAGCGCCCTGCCCTTCGCGCCGCCAGCCGAAAATGGCGATCCAGGCGCTGCCCAGCCCTGGACAGGCGGCAGTCCAGCGCGGCGCGAGCAAGCTGGTCAATTGATCAAGCAAACGATCGGAGCAGACGCGAACGATCCGCCGCCGCGCTCGCTCTCCGTCGGATGCGGCGAGGATCGTCCGCCGGAGCGTTCGCGGGGCACGCCCGAGCAATCGCTCCAGAGCCGCTGGCAGCAGATTTCGGTCGGATGCGTCGGCCCACCACGGAACGGTTCCCGTCCGGATGAAGAAGTCGAACAGCTCCAGATCGGCGTCGCTCTCCGGCGCGTCGTCGATGGCGTCAGCCAGCCGGCTGCGGAACGTCAGCGCGAAGTTGTCGGCGAGCGCGGCTGCGAAAGTCTCGAGCGGCAGCTCGCCGAGGTCGATCTCCAGCCTGTCGACGCGATCGATGCGACCCGGCGCGCTCAGCTCCGAGCAGATCACTTCGATCAGCGGCAGCAGGCGCTCGCGGTAGGCGTCACGCAGCTCCGACTGGACGTGTTGCGCCGCGTCGCGCGAGCAACCGCGGACTTCCAGCACCTGGCGCATGATCTTGTGCTGTTGGGCGATCATCGTTCGGCGGGCGCGCTCAGGCGCCGGACTTGAGTTTCACGGTCGCTTGCGCCGCAAGAACGACCGCGATTTCCGGTTTGTCGGCACGCGCGGCAGCGACGCTGAACGTCGTGTCCGCCGCGATCGGTCCGGTCGGCAGGACGATGCTCGCCCCGTTGCCGGGCAGCGACGGGCCGATGGCGGCCTGCCCGCAAAGCAACTGGTAATCGACCCCCGCCTGGCTATGCTCGACGACGATCTGGCTGCCCGTGTTCAGTGCGACGGTATCGGCGATCGCCGATACCGTCAGCGCCGCATTTGGCCGCACCAGCACCGCAACCGCCACCACACGCTCGACACGCATGCCTTGCAGGACGACGCTGGAGACCACCACCTCGAAGACTGCATCCGCGTGCAGCGGCTCGCTGCTGACGGCCCGTTCGCCATTGTCCCCGGTCAGCGCCGGCCCCACCGCGGCGCCGGCAAGCGTCACCTGATACTGGTCTTCGGGCTGGCTGTCGGGGATGAGGATCTTCGCGCTGCCGCCGTAGTCGATCACCGCCTGCTCGGCGCGGATCGCGGGCACCGCCGCGAGCTGTGCGAGTTGCGCCATCGCCACCTCGACTTTGGTCTGCGCTTTTACCGCGCGGCATGCCAGGCTGGTGCCGGCCGGCAAGGGCGTGATGTCGAGCAGCGGCAGACACGGAAAAACCTTCGCCAGGTCGGCGCCCGCGGCCAGAGGGGTTTCGGGCTCGGCGGCGAGCGCCAGATCAATCGCGATGCCGAGTTGATCGACGCCCTTGTTTTGCGTCACGTCGTGTTCATCCCGCTGGTGGAAATACGCCGGCAGCGGCAGCTCGTCGCCTCCCGACGACGGCCGGAAGTGGTAGAAGACCCCCGGCTGACCATCGGCGACCTGCAAGCTGTCGCCGGTCTGTGTGCCGATCACCGGCACCCGCAACGTCAGCACCCGCTCCGGGTCGGCGCGCACGAGCAGCGCCGCGGCCTGGTTCAACTGGACCGCGGAAGTGATGATCGCCGAATCCGGGTGGTCGGCATTGACCCGATGCTGCTTCAGTGCCTGGATGATGACCAGCGAGTCGTCGGTCAAGGAAGGTATCGCCAGGCGCAACTCCCCGCCGGTGCCGGGCACCGGACCGTCGCCGAGCGGCGCATAGCCCGCGTGTATCTGCCACGTTCGCCACGCCTGGGGAGCCGTTGGCGGCGGCTTCTGCACTTGCACATTCGGCCACCCCGGTACCGGCACCGTCGCGATGTCCGCACCGCCGGCGTCGCCGCGCACGAAGTCGGCATCGGGTATTCGACGGAGGTAGGCGCGGTAGGTGGCACTCTTCTGCGTGTCGGCGATCCTGATCGCCGCGCCCTGGCGGTAGTCAAGAATCGGCTGCGGGTCGGCCGAAACGGCGAGCCCCGGATTGGCAATCACCTTGAGGTACAGGCTGGTTTCCAGCAGGTCACTCTCGTCGGGCCGGTGTGCGGAGGCGGGAAAGGTCTTGGTCGCGCGCACCCGAATCACGGCATCTTCGGTCATCGGGCCGGTCTGCAGACGGACCGCGCGCAGATCGCCGGGCTTGCTTCCGGATACCTCGCGCCCGTCGACGACCAGCGAATACCGGACGCCCTCCTGCGTCTTGTCGACCTGCACCTCGACGCTGCACCCGTAGGGAACGATGCGCGGGTCGGAAGGCTTCGGATCGGAGAGCGTGCCATCGAGCAGCTGCGCCGCCAGGAACCTGATGGCGAGGCTGGTGTCGATGCCGACCTTGACCGGCGCGGTCTCGTTGAGAAAACGCGGGCTCTGCGCCGGCAGATCCGAGGCCGTCAGAGTGCCCTTCATCGCCATAATGCGATAGGTCACGTCTGCCTCGACCACAGGCGTCTCGATCTCCAGCGTCGCGTCCTTGCCCTGATGCGGGTCGCCGAGCTTTCCCTCGGGATCGCGTAACTGGTAACTGACGCCGGCCTGCGCGTTCTTGATCGGAACCCTGGCGGTGCCGCCGTACGTGACCTTGAGCTGATCGGTGACGACGTGCAGGTCGGTCAGCGGGTAGGTGTCGCCGATCGCGAGCAGGTCGATCAGTCGATCGCGCGTGCTGCGCAGCGGGATGGCGTGGTCGGGCGTGTTCATCGGTCAACGCGCCAACTCGGCCAGGCGGTAGCTGCGCCATTGCTCCAGCCAGGCGCTATACGCCAGCTCGAAGGCCTTCATCTCCTCTTCCTCCTTCCACAGCACGCGGGCGCTGAGGTGTGCCGGCGTTTCGTCGACCACCGTCTGCTCGACGAACTGCCGGAAGTTGGGGTCCCGGTAGCGCTTGATCCACCCAGGGAAAACCAGGCTGATCTGCAACGAGTAGGGATCGCGCACCTGCGCGTCGCGAAACAGCGGCCCGCTTTGATACACGTCACCCGGCAGTGGGCGCAGCAGGATGTGCTCGAGAAGATAAAACCTATCGTCATCGGCGATGCCGAGCTTGCGGCGCAGCCTCCATTCCAGGCCCGAGCGGTTGTCGGCGCCAGCGGGTTCGAGAAGGTTGAACGCGATCCCGCGATCCCGCCCGATGCGCGGGTAATCGCGCAGGAAGGCACGTTTGTCGCGCGCCAGCCGCTCGGCGGGCGTCATGCCGGCAGCCGCGCCCTCGCCGGCCTGCAACAGTGCGTAGTCGTGGAATTGCTCGCCAAAGCGCGCCAGCAAGTGATCGAGAAAACGGTTGCGCCGCTGCAGGCCTGGCTTGCTTTTCGACCCGGCTGGGTCCGAGGGCTCCTCGGTGATCCGTTGCAGCCGTGCGCGATGCTCATCCGGGCCCCATACGCGAATCTCGTCCAGCCCGAGCACGCCGTCGTCCGGAACGACCTGCGAGAAGTACGAACGGTACGAATCGTCCGCATCGGCGGCATCGTTCGCATCCGGCGCTTCGTCATGAAACGAAAACAGCTTGCCGACGTTTGCCAACTGGGCGAATTGATTCGCCAGCAGTTGATCGTAGAACATCAGGTAGGCTTTCAATTGCTTCGCCAGAGCGTGCCGGGCTGGCGGCACCGACTGCGGCAATCCCGCCGCGCCGATGCCGTAGGTCATCGGAAAGTGCTCCTGGATCGAATGGTAGTTCGCCACGTGGCGGTCGCGACCTGGCGGCGGGCGCAGTTCGCTTTCATGTTCCCCGAACGGGCTGCGGCGGGCGGTCTCGCACCTGAGCGACTCGTACAGCACCTGTTCCGCCCCAATGATGCCCGCCTGATCGATCCGCAGGCCTCGCCTTTCCAGGCGGATTTCCGACTTCTCCAGATCGAAGCGGGGCGTTTTGTCGGCATCGACGGTCAGCAACCAGTCCTTGAGCGGCTTGCCGTCGCCATCGGTGAAATGCAGACTCTTGACGGCCAGCACCCCCGGCACGGCCATCAGCACGCGGATCAGATCCGAAATGCGCACCGAGTTGCACCGTTCGATCCCGGCCAGGTCTTCGTCGTCGATGAATCCGTGATCGAGCAGCGGTCCCTCGAAGATTTCATCGACGCGCCGGCCGCGCTCGAGCATTTCCGCCAGCGTGCGGAAAGGCACTGCCGGCGAGAAGTAGCCCGCAATACTCTGGTAAATGCTCGCCAGCAACCGCGTCGCGTCGCCCACCGCGCCGATCTCCAGCGTGGCGCCCAGGCTAATCGGCTCGTCATCGAGGACGAGAATCTCGTGCACATCCACTCCCAGCGGGCGGCACCGATGCAGCCGCCGCGCGGCTTCCAAACGGATTGCACGCGCCGCTTCCGAGCGCTCCTCGACCGTCTTCTCGACGCCGCTCATTTCAATGCGAACCCGAAGCAGTCCCTGGATGCGGATTTCGGAAACATTCGGGCTCGGCGCCGCAGCGCCTGGGGTGGTGGCCAGGGCAAGCGGGCTTACTTCGCGATTCGCCGAATCAAAGCTTGCTGCCGGTTCGTCGACGAGGTCGATCCAGGCGTTCCTGACGCCGGGAACGTCGATCACCAGCTTGCGCAGATCGCTGATCGTCACCGGGCTGGTCGGCAGGATCTGCGCTGGCGCCGGAAGATCAGCGCAGGGATCGTGTCCCGCGCGGGTCAGCAGGTCGGGCAGCGCGAACTGGCTCCGGTAACCGAGGTCGGTGAGCGCATAGCAGAGCTGCTCAAGGATCGTGATCCCTGGATCGTGGGCGTTGTGATCGGTCCAGGTGTCGCCGGCCAAATGTTGGACGAGCGATATTCCCTGCTCGCGCAGCGACGCGAAATCGAGCGGCGCGGCATTGGGTGTAACCGTGGGGAGTGTACCGGGGTTAGCCATGGCGATGTCCGTTCAGTCGGCCCTGCAAGGCTCCACTTCCAGGGGTGCGACATCCTTGCGGGTCGCCTTGACCTCCCAGAAGAACGCCTGCGCTGAATTCGAGTCGGTGATGCCAACGACCGTGAAGGCCCCGTCGGCGACTTCGGACGCGGCCAGCGAACAGGGCTTCTGCCCAGGGTGGAAGATCGGAGTGAGCATGATGCTGGCGCTTCCCGGTGCCGTCAGTGCCTCGAAATACTCGGGCAGGCGGATCGTGGCCTCGCCTGCGTCGAGCCGGCCCTTGCCGCGATAGAAAACTGCAATCTCCGGCCCTTCGAGACAGGAATGCACCAGGGTCCGGCGCTCAGGGTCAAGGGGATGGGGAATTTTGAAGTTCTTGGTTTGTGCGGTAATGCCTTGCGCAATGAACTGAAAATCGCTCGCGATCGTAACGGATCGTGCGCTGTTGCCGATGAAGTGCTCTCGGTAGTCGGTGATGATCATGAACGGAATTGCCTTGCCGCCGATCCCCGTCAACAAAAGGCTGTGCGCGTAACTCTCTACCAGAGGTGGCTGGCCATGGTCCTTTCCAGCAAGGCAGGTATTACCGTCACCATCCACCGATAGCACCGGCGTCAGACTGGGCGAAGTACCTTTTCCGGTGAAACATAGACTGACGCCGTTATAACCACCGATATCAACCCTATCGGTATTCCTGTTCCAGCGGATGACATCAAACTGGTCGCTGGCTCCCTCCCGCAGAAAAATCGAATTGCCATTGACGTGGAGATTGCCTTCAACCTGGAGCTTATTACTTGAATCGGGCGAAGCCGTGCCGATACCAACGTTGCCGTTTGTATCAATAACAAATCTGTTGCTGCTCCCCTTAAAATCGTAAATGCCAAATTTGCCGTCGTTGGCTGTCACGATCCCCACACCCAATTGGTACCGTCCTGTGCCATTGCCAATAACTACGCCGGGGGTTGTCCCTCCACTGTTTTTAATTTCCAGCAAATTTCCCGGAATTGTCGTCCCGATGCCAACATTGCCGAATGTATCTATTATTAGTCCTGCATTAGCAGTGCCACCAGCGACTGGACTAAATTGATAACCAACATTGCCGCCCGCTACAATATAGGAATTCACATCGAGATAATACCTGGCATCGGGAGAAGTTAGCCTGATTGCCGGTATATTTCCGTCCCACCCCTGAGGATTGCCAAGATGAATATTCAACTTGCCTGCCGGGTTTGTCGTCCCGATGCCGACGTTGCCGTTTGTATCAATAACAAATCTGTTGCTGCTCCCCTTAAAATCGTAAATGCCAAATTTGCCGTCGTTGGCTGTCACGATCCCTACACCCAATTGGTACCGTCCCGTGCCATTGCCAATAACTACGCCGGGGGTTGTCCCTCCACTGTTTTTAATTTCCAGCAAATTCCCCGGACTTGTCGTCCCGATGCCAACATTGCCGAATGTATCTATTACTAGTCCTGCATTAGCAGTGCCACCAGCGACTGGACTAAATTGATAACCAACGTTGCCGCCCGCTACAATATAGGCATTCACATCGAGATAATACCCGGCATCGGGAGAAGTTAGCCTGATTGCCGGTATATTTCCGTCCCACCCCTGAGGATTGCCAAGATGAATATTCAACTTGCCTGCCGGGTCCGCCGTGCCGATGCCGACCCTGCCATCATGTGTAAATAGTGCCAAAACCTTTGGCGTGAAATCCTCGGACTCCCTAGAGGAAGTCGTGCCACTAGAAATAATGCTTAGATTATTCCAATTGGGATAGTTTACGGCCAGTCCGATAGCACCGATATTGTCATGCTGGCTCGCGTATCTAAAATGGTGTTCTTTGTCGTGGTTCAAGTAGGCATTGCCCGCGAACAGACCAAAGCCACCTGGTGAGGCTGACATATCCGCCCATTCATTGGTGCTGATCTGCCGTTTGGTCACGGCTAATATGCCTAAGGCGCTTCTTGGCTCCGACGTGCCGATGCCGACGTTGCCCGTGTTCTGATCAATGAACAGCCTGCTGTTGCCGTCGGCGTCACCGATGTTCCAACCCGGCCTGGCAGTAGTCGCCGGGTTGTTGGGGTCGACGTACGCATTCAGGCTGAGCGTCCACGCCGGCTTGGGATCGGCGAAACTGCCATAGAAATTGATCACTTTCTTCTGACTGTTGGCGCTGCCGTCCGCCTGCAGGCTCAGTGGCTCGTCCGGCAGCTTGACGATGCCGTCGTCCTTCTGATTGATCATCCCGTCGATCAGGTCCTTGAAGTTGCCTTCCGTGGGGATCGCGTTTTTCACGAAAAAGGACTTCAGCGCTTTGCGGTCGAGTTTCTTGATGTCCATGGCGGTCTTTTCTGTGATCTATGGTTCGTTAGTCGAAGGCAGCGACGACGAAGTCGAGCTCGATTTTCATGTAGTTGATGCCGGTGAGTCTTTCGACGCGGTAGTCGGCCTGCGAAATGACGTCGAATTCGTGCTTGCGCGCCGCGACGAGAACGTCGTCCGGGCTTTGCGCGCGAACGTGATAGCTGTCGCCCTCGGGGACGACGTTGAAGCTCTGGCCATCGTCCTGGCTCGAGAACAGTTTGAATTCGGCGAGGTAATCCACGTAGTCGCGGCCGTCGAGGAAATGGATGATGCTGTTGGCGTAGATGCTGCCGCCGATGACGATGTCCGCGCCTTCGTCGTAGGCCCAGGGCGACAGGAAGTGGTTGAGCTCCTCGTTGAGGCGGTTCCGGCAATAACCCTCGTCGCTGCCGGAACGAAAGCGCACGCCACAACGGATCATCACCGGAACGTAGTGCGCGTTCCTGGCCCTGACGGTGGCGAATGGCGGTGTTTTGTCCTGCAGGAAGGCTTCGATGTCGCGCAGCAGGTCAACCGGGGCCTTGGGTTCGAACGGGTTGAAGGGCAGACGGTTGCGGATGTCCGGAATGACGATCAGCTCGATTCGGCCGGGGTGGTCCCGCTGCACGCTGGGGTCGGCGCGCAGGCACTTCACCTTGTACAGTTGCGGAAATTTCTCGAGCACCAGGCGCTCGTAGTCCCAGACCGTCAGCGCGCGCTGTTTGTGCCGCAGCCGTTCGCTGACGCGAACGTTGAAGCTCGCGTCCTGCTCGGCCATTTTTCCGCCGAACGAGGAGTACGGCTGGCGGATGTGCGCGACGCCGGGCAGTGGCGTCACCAGCCGGGCAATGCGACCGGCGGGAAGAGGTTCACCGAGATGTTCGGGAGCGTTGCGGTCGTCGGCAAAGGACGCGAGCACGGCATTCGGATGAATGTCGACGAGGTCGCACACGCTGTCGGACGAACGCGCGATGGTGGCGCGGATCCAGTAGCAGCCGCCGGGTAGCCGCGTGTTGGGCGCTGCCGGTTTCAGCAACAGCTCGACGATGCCGGAATTGATCAGCCCGCGCGTGCCATCGTGGAGGAGGCTGCCGTCGGACAGCGTCTGCCAGCAGTTGCCGCTCAGGTAGCTCCATTGCACTGGCTCGGGTGTCGCGTCCGGATTCGCGCTGCCTTCGGCGACCTGGAACAGCAGCGAGACTCTCTGCGGAGCGCGGACGTTGCGCAAGCCGATGTACAACTCGCCCTCGTTTTCGTACTGCGGCAGGAACGGACAACCCGGCGGCGCGCCTTCGGGCTTCAGCTCGGCGTAGCCGAAGGGCTCGATGTGAAAGACACACATCGCGGCCGTGGCGCTCGCTGCCGTGCCGCTGACTGCCGGGTCGAGGACAAGGTCGGCCGAAGCCGCATAGTCGACGGTCAGCGACTTGATCTTCGGCGTATACGGGGGGTTGACCTGGTAAGTTGCCGCGAGCAGATCCGTCGGTTGCTGCTCGGCCGCCGCCGTCCCCGGCGACTGCTCCTCCATCGCTGCCGGCTTCTTGTTGGCAATCGCCACCGCCATCGCCAGCGACTGCTGCAGCGCGACCGTCGGGTAAATGGCGTGCTGAAAGGCTGGCTCGTTCAATTCCCAAACGAAGTAGCGGTTCCATTCGGTAACATCGGATGAAGAGGCGAGCACGTGGTCCGGGTTGCCTTGATCTTTCGGAGCCTGCAGAGTTACCGCGACTGCCTGTGTGGCGTCGGCCTTTTCGAACAGCGGGAGGTCAGGAGAAAAGTCCTTCAGTACCTTGCCGTCGGCCAGTTTCACTTTCGCCGTGAACTTCTCGTTGTCGAACGGGACCTCTGTAGCTCCCACGACACGCTTCGGGTAGTTCGCGTAGTGGTCGCCGAGATTTTTCGGCACACCCATCCAGGTGATGTTGAAGCCGAGCGAGTCGAGTTTCTTGCCGACCATCTCGCGATGCCCGAAGTAAAACCTTGAACCGGTCGCCGGTTGGATGCCGAAGGGCTCGAACGGCTTCCTGGCGTCGAGGATGGTTTGGTCGTTGCGAATGGACAGACCAGCGAGCCCTTCGACCTTGACGACCAGGCGGGCGCGCAGCAGCGTCAGTTTGCTCAAAGGCTGGTAACTGGTGACGTAGCAGGAGTCGTCGTCGTTCCAGATCGGCCTGAGCATCAGGCGCAGAACCGGCACGGGGGTTTCGATGCCGTGCACTGCGAGCGTTGGCGGAACGAGCGGCGGCTGGTCCTCCGAGAGGACGAACCGGAACATCAACGCGCGCAGCTTCGTGATGTCCACATCGGGCGGCGGCGGATAGTGCATCGCCGGATCGTTCCAGGTGATCTCCACGGACTGTGGTTCGATCCAGCCCTTGGCAGTACTCATCTGTACCTGGCAGGGGTTGAAGGTCGCGATGTTCGGGGCCTCCTCGTTCGGTGCGAGCAGTTTTCGGACTTTCTCGGGATCGAAGCTCTGCGCATCGGCGACGAAGCCGAGTGTCAGGTCGATCGTCCTCGTTCCCTCGGCAAGCGCCAGCAGCGGCGACGACGTCGCCCAACCGAATACCGGCTCCGGAACGGGCAGCGCGACGCGGCGCTGCTCGCCGCAGCCGAAGGTCTTCCAGCGTGGCAAGGCTTCAGGCTCCGTCTGCTCCGGCTGTGGGAGAACCGCCCTGGCGTCGGCGGCGGGATAGAGATTGCGCCATTCGACTTTCTCGGCGATGGGGTCTTTGAAGTCCTCCCGGTTGCGCTGGGCGATTTCGAGCATCTGGTACACGCGACCCCAATCGGTCGGCTCGCTCGTATGGGCTATGTTGGCGAGGTATTGCTGATCAGCTTCGCTTAGCTTGAGTGCGCCAAGGCCTGCGAGCGCCTGATCAACATCCTCGATCCTGTCGAGGCCGAGCACCTTGAGCAGCAGGTCGAGCAAGGCCTGTTTGCCATCTTTTGCGGCCTGCGCGATCGTCTCGAGTGCCTTGCGCCGCCGGGCGTAGATCATTTCCCGGTGCGCCGCGCCGACGATCTCGTAAACCTTCTGCCAGTCGCGATCTTCCGCCGTCCACGCGTTCTGCGGAGCGGCGACGGACATGATGAACGTGAAGTTCTCGGCCGACATGAAGAAGTAGCTCTCGACGGCGAGAAACGCGTCGAAATAGGCATTGATGCCGCCGGGGAAGTCGAATATCGGTTCGACGCTCGCGACAGCGGCCTCCAGCTTGCCGTTGAAATCGCGCGATGCGCGCTCGGCGGGGGGCAGCCGGAACGTGGAGTCCTTGCGTTTGCCAGCCGCTTCCACTAGTTGATTGATGGCTTCCCATTGGTTGTCAACCTTGAGCACCTTGATGTCCATCATGGCCTTGAAATCGGCCAGCGTCAGCGGGTGCAGCGCGTCCGCAAGAAATGCTTCCACATCTTTGGGGCGATCGCGGTACGCAACGTACGCCTCCTCCACCGTATCGACGTCGGGCAAGCCATCAAACAGCTTTGCCAGATCCTTGGCTAGCGCTGCCGCCAGGTTGGCCTCGAACTCGCTCGAATCCATCGGATCGATCGCGAAGGCCGCGTCGCGGCTCCTGCCAGCTTCGACGAGGTGCCGGTTGATGCTCTGCCAGTCCACCGCATCGCTCTTCTCTCGCAGCC
>DDUX01000075.1 GCA_002345025.1 Candidatus Accumulibacter iunctus
CCGGCCGCCTGCTCGACCTCTTCGAGCAGAAGTGCCTCAACTTTGGCAGCGTCCAGGTGCTGGTGCTCGACGAGGCCGACCGCATGCTCGACATGGGCTTCATCCATGACATCAAGCGCGTCCTCGCGCTGGTGCCGAAAAAGCGCCAGACACTGCTCTTCTCGGCGACCTTCTCGGACGAGATCCGCGAACTCGCCAGCAACTTCCTCACCGCTCCCAAATACGTCGAATCCGAACGCCGCAACACCGCCCCCGAACTCGTGACGCAGTACGTCTACAAGGTCGATCGCGAACGCAAGCGCGACCTGCTGGTCGAGCTGATCCGCGAGAAGGGCTGGCATCAGGTGCTCGTCTTCACGCGCACCAAGTGGGGTGCCAACGGGCTGGCCGAAAAGCTGCTCAAGGCTGGCATCGAGGCCGACGCGATTCACGGCAACAAAAGCCAGAATGCCCGCACGCGCGCGCTCGCCAATTTCAAGAGCGGCAAGCTGCACGTGCTCGTCGCGACCGACATAGCGGCGCGCGGCATCGACATCAGCGAGCTGCCGCACGTCGTCAATTTCGAGTTGCCCAACGTCGCCGAGGACTACGTCCACCGGATCGGCCGCACCGGCCGCGCGGGAACCGAAGGCCAGGCGGTATCGCTGGTCTGCATCGACGAGAAGAACCTGCTCGGCGACATCGAACGTCTGCTCAAGAAGCAGATCGACGTACTCGCCCATCCCGGTTTCGACCCCGACCCGTCGATTCGCGCCGAGCCGATCCTGGTGCGCTCGGCAGGCGCAGGTGGCGGCCAGCGTCCATCAGGCCCTCGTCCCCGCGGTGGGGCGCCACGCGGCAATTCAACGCGCGCACCGGGCGCACACCCGGGCGGCGTCCCCAAGTCTGGCGCCAGTTCGCACCACAGCGGCAATCGCCACCGCTGATCTCCGGAAGACGCGATCAGAAAGAGGGGAGTGGCTTCGCGGCCACGCCCCCGTTTCGCTGGCGCGCGGTTGACACCCCCCGGAGTCAGCAGGCATGCTGCCATGCGACGCTTGATCCAGCCCCCGCGAACGGTACCGCCATGAACAACGCCGAATCACCCCCGCCCGAAAGGGCGACGCAGCCGATCCAGAGCTGCGCTCCAGGGCAGCGGCGCCATCGCCCAGGGCAAGGACGCCGTGGCGCTGGGCAAGGATGCCCGTTACGTCGGGCGCGACAACTACCAGATAACGCTTCAGCAAGCAGAACAACCGGGTGCCAGCGCCGACGAGCTGCGCCAGGGTTACTTGGCATGGCTCAGCATGCAGGCGAACCGACTGCCGCTGTTCGTCAGCGACAGCGGCAAGCCGGTCCAACTGGCCTCGGTGTACACCGCGCTGCTCACCGCAGGGCGCGACGAAAGTCGGCTGCACCCGGCGACCGCCAGCACCGTCCGCAAGCCCGCCACGGGCGAGCCGGGCGAACCCGAGCGCCAGTCGGCGCTCGAAGCGCTCGACCGGGAGCAATATCTGGTGCTGATGGGCGGGCCGGGCAGCGGCAAGACGACCTTGCTCAACTTCGTCGCGCTGTGCCTGGCCGGCGAGATCCTGCGTTCGCCAGGCGCCAACCTGAGACTGTTGCGCCGCCCGATCCCGCCGGAAGGCGACGCGCCGAGCGACCAGCCGAAACCGCAGCGCTGGACGCGCGGTGCGCTGCTGCCGGTGCGCGTCGTGCTGCGCGATCTTGCCGCCAGCCTGCCGCCACCCGGCACGCCAACGAACGCCGACACCGTCTGGAGTTTCATCGTCGGCCAGTTGCCGGCGCAGCTCCGGCGCTACGCCGACCCCCTGCAGGCCGAGCTGCTCGGCCACGGCGGGCTGATCCTGCTCGACGGGCTCGACGAAGTTCCCGACGCCCGGCAACGGCGCGAGCAGGCCAAGGCAGCGGTGCAGGAATTCGCCGCCATCCACGGCAGATGCCGCTTCCTCGTCACCAGCCGCACCTACGCCTATCAGCGTCAGGACTGGAAGCTCGACGGCTTCGCAGAGCGCGAGCTGCTGCCCTTCACGCGCGGCCAGGTCGAGCGCTTCATCGACGGCTGGTATGGGCACATGGCGCACGACCTCTACCGCATCAGCGAGGCGCAGGCCGCGGCCGGCGCGGCGATGCTCAAGCGCGCCACCGAGCGCCCCGAACTGCGCGAACTCGCCACGCGCCCGCTGCTGCTGACGCTGATGGCGCGGCTGCAGACCAGGGGCGGCGGCGCGCTGCCGGAAAGCCGCGAAGAACTGTATCGCCAGTCGGTCGCCATGCTGCTCGACGAATGGGAAGGCCTCAAACTGCAGCGCGACGCCAGCGGCCAACCGATCGGCGTCGAGCAACCCAGCCTCAACGAGTGGCTCAACGCCAGCCGCGAGAACATCCGGCGCGAACTCGACAAGCTCGCCTACGAGGCTCACCTGCAGCAACCGACTCTGGTCGGCACCGCCGACATCCGGCAGAGCGACCTGATCGCTGCCCTGCTCGCCGCCTCCCGCGACCGGCGCGAGGTCAGCCCGCTGCTCCTCGAAGACCACCTGCGCGACCGTACCGGGCTGCTCACCGCGCACGGCGAAGGCCTCTACCAGTTTCCGCACCGCTCCTTCCAGGAATATCTCGCCGCCTGCCACCTGGCGCGCTTCAAGTTCCCCGACGAGTTGAGCCGCCTCGCGAGGGCCGACCCCAACCGCTGGCGCGAGGTGGCGCTGCTGAGCGCAGCGGGTTTCCGCAACGCGCCGGGCTCGATCTGGGAACTCGTCGAGGCGTTGTGCACCCGCAACGCCGATCCGGCGCCCAGTGCGCCCGAGGCGGACAGTGGCAGCCAGTGGGGCGCCCTGCTCGCCGGGCAGGTGCTGCACGAGACCGGCCTCGCCGCTGCCGATCCCGACCTGCAGGAGCGGCACGAGATCAAGCGCCTGCGGGTACGCGACTGGCAACTGCGGCTGCTGTGCAGCGCCACCCTGCCGGCGCGCGAACGCGTCTTGGCCGGCGAGCTGCTCGCCGCGCTGGGCGAGACCCGGCAGCACCTGCTCGACGTCGACCGGATGCG
Source organism: Candidatus Accumulibacter iunctus (assembly GCA_002345025.1). Taxonomy (GTDB): domain Bacteria; phylum Pseudomonadota; class Gammaproteobacteria; order Burkholderiales; family Rhodocyclaceae; genus Accumulibacter; species Accumulibacter iunctus. The sequence continues at coordinate 3,053 of DDUX01000075.1, forward strand.
CTTCGTCGCCGTCCCGCGCGGGCCGTTCTGGATGGGAGATAAGGGTAGTCACGACGCGCCACTGCACCGTAACGAAACCCTGAGCTACGACTACTGGATCGCCGAGGCGCCGGTCACCGTCGCGCAGTTCGCGCAATTCATCGCCGTCAGCGGACATCAGCGGCATGGCTCGCAAGCGCTGGACGATGCGCCGAACCGGCCAGTCGTGCTGGTGAGCTGGCACGATGCAAGCGCCTTTTGCAACTGGCTGAGCGAGCGCTGGTGCGGCGCGCTGCCGGCAGGCTGGTCTGTCGGCCTGCCATCGGAAGCGGAGTGGGAGAAGGCCGCGCGCGGCGGCGTGCTCATCCCACCGGCGGCGCAGCGCACGACCATCGACGCCGGCGTCACGATTGCTGCATCGTCGCTGCAGGACAACCCGGAACCGCAGCGCGCCTGGCCGTGGGGCGACGAATGGGACGCTGACAAGGCCAACGCCGAGGACAGCATCGGCGAGACCAGTACACCCGCCTGCTTTTCGGCGGGGCGCAGCCCATACGGCTGCGAGGACCTGGCCGGCAACGTCTGGGAGTGGACGCGCAGCCTGTGGGGAACCGACTGGCAAGAGCCCGATTTCGTCTACCCCTACGATGCCAGGGACCGGAGACGTGAAGACCTCGACGCACCGGATGCTATCTGGCTGGTCGTGCGCGGCGGCTCGTGGTTCCCTCCCCGGGTCCTTGCGCGCTGTGGCATCCGCCTCAGGTTTCTCCCGGACCTCCGCCTTGACGTCATCGGTTTTCGCGTGGTGTTGCGTTCTTCCCCTGTTTGCTGACTCTGCCCTCTGCGCCTCTGATCTCTGTCACTCCGGGTTCTCCGACTCTGGAGGGGGTGCGGGGGAGACTTCCCCCGCCGCGCGCAGCGCGGCGCGAGATTTTTTCCAGCAATCCGCAGCTCCGCCAACCCGGCGCCGCGATCCGGCAGCGGGACAAGCCGCAGAGCACCTGCCTTGCGCCGGGCTGGCACGGCCCGACCCTCCGCCGGCCGTCGTTGGCCGTTGCCTCCGACACCCCGCTCGGCGCGCTTGATTTTCCCGACCCCGTGGCGTACGGTCTGCCCGACCTCACTGGCCGGGAGCCGACCGCATGATCACCACCCGCAGGATCTTCCTCGCCTCCTCGGCCGAACTACAGGACGACCGGCGTGAGTTCGAGCTTTTCATCAACCGCAAGAACAAGGCCTGGGTCCGCCAGGGCGTCTTCCTCGAACTGGTCCTCTGGGAGGACTTCCTCGACGCACTCTCGCCGACTCGCCTGCAGGACGAGTACAACCGAGCGATTCGCGCCTGCGACGTCTTCGTCATGCTCTTCTTCACCAAGGTCGGCCGTTACACCGAGGAAGAGTTCGAGACCGCGGTTGGTCAGTTCAAGGCGACCAGCAAGCCGTTCATCTTCACCTACTTCAGGAACGCGCCACACACCGCTCCGCGCGCCGACCTGCAGAGCCTGTGGGCCTTCCAGGACAAGCTCAAGGGGCTCGGCCACTTCCAGACCGAATACCACAACAGAGCCGAGCTGCTGCTCCACTTCAGCCAGCAGCTCGACCGGCTGGTCGCCAACGGCTTCATCGAATTCAGGCCCGACCAGAGCCCGCAGGCAGCCCCCGCCGGCACCAGCGAGCAGGCGACGCTCACCGGCAACGGCGCCATCGCGCAAGGCTCTGGCGCGACGGCCGTCGGTGCCGGTGGCGTCTTTGTTGGTGGCAAGAACACCGGCAACATCCACGCCGGCAGCCGCATCGGCAGGCTGCTCGACGGTCTGGCGGCGATGGTCCCGGGCGCCATCGGCTCCGTGGTCAGCACCTTCAGCACGCCGCTCCTCGCCGCCGTCACCGGGCCGGTAAGCAAGTTTGTGCTCGACAAGTTGAAGGGAAACTGAGGCGACATCATGGCAGCCGAATCCAGCGATCCGAACGACATCGCAGACCTGAAGCGCCAGATCGCCGAGTTGCAGGCCCGGCTCGCCGCCGGGCGGGGCGGATCCCGTACGCCGAACTCGACGCCGGCTTACAGGGCTGGATCAACCACGTCCGCTACGCCGATACCTAGGGGCTGCGCAAGCATCTGTTCGCGACGCATCCGATCCCGGCACGCGGCGAGTGAATGCCAAGGGCAACACGACGGGCGAAGCCCAACAGCCCAAGGGCAGCGCGCGGTCACCGGCCGAGGTATGCCACAATGACGGTTACCATTCATGGTGCTGTCACTTTGACGCTGAACCCTGGACCTTGAAAACCAATGGAAGCTTTGCGCCTGATCGCCAAACCCAACAACCACCAACTGGTTATCGACCTGCCTCCCAGCATGGACGATTGCCTGCTCGAGGTGATCGTGCTGCCGGCCCGAGCCGATCAGCTCCCCGCGATGTCAGGGCGACGGCGTAGACCGTCCCCCATACTTGCCGGGACCGTAGGCCTCAAGGATGATTTGCTGGCTGCCGCGGTCCCGGAAACTGACTGGGATGCGTTGCAGTGATTGTCCTTGACACCCATGTCTGGGTACGCTGGCTGGATCCGACAGCCAATCCTCTGCCACCGAAGTTGATCGACCGGATCGAAGCCGCCGAGACGCTGGCGATCAGCGCCATCACCTGCTGGGAAGTAGCCTGGCTGCATCGGCGAGAGCGAATTACCCTCCAACTCCCTCTGGCAGACTGGATCGATCAGGGACTCGGCGGTTCCGAAGTCTTTTGCCTGCCGGTTGAACGCAAGATTGCCACTCGCGCAGCGCTGTTGCCTGAGCACCATCGAGACCCGGCTGACCGCCTGATCATCGCCACCGCCCTGGAGTATGGCGCCCACCTCGCGAGCCTTGACGAGCGGTTTGCAGACTGCACTGAGCTGGCAGCCAAGCTCATCCAGCGGTGAGCGCGAAAGCCGCGCAGAACGTTTGATACAGGCTTTGGTGGTGGCTTCAATGCCTTCTCGCGCTACGAAAACGGCAAGACCCAACCGCCGCTGGCGCTGGTCAAACTGCTCAAGCTGCTCGATCGCCATCCGGAACTGCTGAACGAGCTCAGGACCGCGTAGCGGGTGGCTGATCGCCCGTCGTCCGGCGGGGGAAGTCTCCCCCGCACCCCCTCCAGAGTCGGAGTACCCGGAGTGACAGAGGTCAGAGGGGACAGAGGGCAGAGTCAGCGAACAGGGGAAGAACGCAACACCATGTGAAAACCGATGCCGCCAAAGCGGCCGCCCGGGAGAGACCTGAGGCGGACGCCACAGCGCGCAAGGTCCCGGCGACCGAACCACGAGCCGCCGCGCACGACCCTCGCTACGCCTTTCCCCGCCTTCAGGTCCTCGCGCTTCGGGTCGGTTGCATCGTAGGGATAGGGACGCTCAATGCTGCGCGTCCATTCCCAGACGTTGCCAATCATGTCAAAGAGACCGAAGCCATTGGCTGCGAAGCAGCCGACCACCGACGTATCGCTGATCTGCGAATCGCGATCGTTCGCGCGTTTGGGATCGGCGTCGCCTGGCCAAGGAAATGCACTGCCGCCCAAACCACCGCGCCGCTTTCTCCCACTTGAGTTCGCTCGGCAAGGCAACCCGCCAACCGTGCTCGCGCACCAGCCGGGCGATCGGACCGCCGGCGCACGCCGGGGAAGTGGCCAGTCTCTCGTTGAGCCAGTCACACCAGGCCAGCGCGTCGTGCCAGCTCACATAGCGCACCGGCCGGCTGTCGGGATCGGCCAGGGCGTCGGCGTCACCGACGGCAAATCCGGTCGCCTCGACGAAGGCCCGGAACTGCCCGACGGTGACCGGATAGCGAGCGATCCAGAACTCCGGCGTCGGCGTCGGCGCGTCGTTGATCTCGTTGTCGTATACGTTTCCGCCGATGATCTTCGACACTCGCGCGACGTCCTGCCGCCGCGTGCCGATCATGAACCCGGGGTCGGCGGCAATTCGCACAAAGCCCAGCATCTCGTCGGCCGGCAGATGGAAACGCTGCGCGTCGAAGCGCGGATCGCCGAGTTGCGCCAGGCGGTCGCCGGCGCGGGCGCGGACGACCGGCTTCGACTGGGCCAGCGCTTCGTCGTCACTCAACAGGCGAACGATGCGGCGCGCGCAATCGGCACGCAGGGGCTCGCCGCTCTCGCGCCATTCGAGCGCCGCCGTCGCCGCCAGCTCGGCAGCGGAGAACTGTGCGTTGGCCTTGCTGCCAGTCTCGGCCAGCGCGCGCAGCAGTTCGCGTGCCGAGCGGGCAGCGTGGCCGGCCTGGTAACCGGCAAGCAGCAGGATCGGCTCGCGCCACCAGGGGTCTTCGACTCGCTCGGCGAGGAAGGAGAGCATCGCCTCGCGGCTGTCACGGCCGGTGACCTCGCTCAGGTAGCGGGCGACGAGGAACTCCTGCAGGGCGAGATGCAGGAAACGGTAAGCGCCGTCGCGCTCCTCGAGCACGCTGCCGCGTTGCCGCGCATGGCGAACGAAATCCTCGATACGCGGCTGGAACTCGGGCTCCGCGCGCAGGATGCCGCGCAACGCCGGTTCCTCGATCTCGCGCCCCTGGTCGGCGCCCTGCTGGTGCATTGCGAAAGCGAGCTGCTGCGACATGTCGCGGTACAGCGTCCAGTCGGCGGACAGCTCGCGATTGTTGGTTGTATCGATCCCGAAATCGACCTGCAGCAGCGCATTGATCGCCTTGTCGAAGAGGTCGGCGCGCTGGTCGGGCAGCGCGCGGTTGTTGAGATGAACGATCAGCAGCAGCCGCACCATCAACGGACTGTCGACCAGCGCCTCGGCATCCTCGCCGACCCGCTGGCGACGCTCGGCCTCGAGCCGCAGAATCCCGGCCAGCAGGTCATCGGCACGCTCGTTGCGGCGCTCGCTGTCCTGCGGGTGGATGCAGGCGTAGGCCTGACGCACCATCGGCGCGATGTGCTGTTCGTGGTCCAGCAGCCTGCACGGCGATCTCGCGAAAATCGCCGCCAAGCGCGGTGCCGCCGCTGCGGTAGGCGATCGTCCGGCAGGTGACGACGACGCGCATCGCGTTGCGGCTGGCGACGAGATTCTGCACCGACTGGCGGACCTCGGCGCGCTCGCCTTCGTTCGCCACCTCGTCGAGTCCGTCGAGCAGCAGCAGGACGTTGCGGCCATCCTTGAGCAGGCGGACGAAGAAGTCGACCGGCAGGTCGAAGGGCGCTTCGCTACTGATCAGGTGGTGCGAGATGAAGGTCGCCAGCGTCTTCTCGTGTGCCGGGGCTCCGGCCGGCAGTTGGCGTCGGTAGCGCGCGAACGAGGCCAGCGGTACGAGGATTGGCAGTGGCAACTCGCTCGGCGCCACCGTCAGGCCGAGGCGCGAGTGCGCTGGTTCGGGCTCGCCGGCGAGCAACGACGTGGCCAGCGCCCAAGCCATGTGCAGCAGCACCGTCGTCTTGCCGCAGCCCGGCCCGCCGATGATCGCCAGACGATTGCCGAGCCCGAGGACCTCGTTCAGGGCGACGTGGGCTTCGCTGCCGCCAGCCGCCTGGTAGTAGTGCTTGACGATCTGCGTGCCGCTGACGATGGTGCCGCTGTTGTCGCCACCGATCTGCACCGCGCGTTCGCCGAGCGCGTTGCCGCCTTCCTGCGCGACGGCGCCCGAGCCGCTGACGCTGGCCTGCCAGGAAGCCGCCGGCGGCAGCGGCGCCAGCGGGTCGGGCGCCGCCTGCCCCTTGGCGAGTCCGTCGCCGCCAAGAACCAGCGCCACCAGGAAGTTGCCGGTCAGGCGCGGGTCCGGGGTCTGCGCAGCGCCATGCTGCGCCAGCGCGCTCTGCGGTACGTGCCGCTGCAGGTAGCTGATCAGGTCGGAGACCAGCACCTCGGCCGCGCCGCCGCTCGGCTGCGCGTGCCCGGTCAGCGCCTCGATCAGGTGGAAGCTGAAGAGGCTCATGCGGCCATCGGCGCGCAGGTAAGAATATTCGGCGGGCTTGCACGAACTCAGCACGGCGCGCCCTTCGCCGCTGCCGGGGCCGGCGCCAGGCGATTTGCCCGTCGGCAGGAAGAGCGCCGGCGGCAGCGCTGCGCCGGCAAACGGCGCCGGCCCGGCATCAGCGCCCTTGACCGCCATGCCGGCCGCGTGGCAGCAATCGAGGACGACGAGCAGGCGCCGTGGCGTCAGTTGCGCGACCGCGTCGGCAAAGTCGGCGGCGCGAATCGCGCTGCTGCGCAGCCGCCGCAGGTTGAGCTCGCAGGGGATCAGGTAGTGCTCGCCGCCGTCGACGTGACCGTGGCCGCTGAAGTAGATCATCGCCGTCGAGTCGCCGTCCGCTATCGCCGCCAGTTGGTCGCCGAGCCAGTCGAGCGCATCGAGGATCGCCTGGCGGGTGCTCCCGGCGCCGGACAGCAGGCGGACCCTGTCGGGCGCGTAGCCGCAGCGTTCGGGGTGTACGAGGACCGCGTGCAAGGCCTGCACGTCGCGCGCGACGGCAGGCAGCGCAGCCGATGGCTCCCGATTCTGATCGACGGCGATCAGCAGCGCGTAGGCGTTTTCCAGGCGATGAGTCATCTCGCTTCCTCGGTTCGTGCCGGACCGCCAGGGCCGTGCGGGCGTGAGCCGGACGGTGGCCTTTGACGCCCGCCGGAGTCAGCAGGCATCGAGCAAGGCGGGCTTGCATCTTCGACGACGGCTTTATATATTGACGATGTTGATACCCACATTCCGGGAGACGACCATGCCCCTGCAAATAGCCAATCCAGCGGTAGTCGGCAAGGTGGAACGGCTGGCCAAAGCCACCGGCCTGAGCAAGACCGCGGCGGTCGAACACGCCGTCGATCGCCTGCTGGGCGACTTGGCGGACGGCGATGACGGGGCCGCGCGCGCGGCGGCGCTGCTGGCGCAGATCGACCGCATCCCCGAGCGGAGCGACGCTTTCGATCCCCTCGCCTGGGACGAGCGAGGGCTGCCCGCATGATCGTCGCAGATACCTCGGCGCTCACCGCCGTCGTCTTCGGCGAGGCGGAGCGCGACACCTTCCTCGACCTGATGCGGCGGGCACGGCGGGTGTTGATCAGTACCGCCTCGGTAGTGGAAACGCGGATCGTGGTTCACGGTCGCCGCGGCCAGCGCGCGGTGCTGCTGCTTGACGACTTGCTGCGCTTGCCGCTGTTCGAGATGGTGCCGCCGGGCGAGGCGGAGGGCCGCGCCGCTTACGCCGCCTTTGTGACCTTTGGCAAGGACAGCGGCCACCCGGCGGGCTTGAATTTCGGCGATTTGTTCGGCTACGCCCTGGCCAAGGTACGCCACCTGCCGTTGCTGTTCAAGGGGAACGATTTTTCCCAGACCGATATCGTCCCGGCATGGCGGCCGGAAACATGAGACGGGGCGTACAGGCGCTTCCCCACATCTGACAAGGTTGCACACCTGCCCGCCTGTTTCATTGCCCGAGTGGCTGAAGCAAGCGCGCCTGGTCTTCCAGATCCTTCTGCCGTTGCGCGACGCGCCGCTCGAAGCTCGCCTGGCTTTTCGTGCAGACCAGCGCATGCGGGCTGCCGCGACGCTCGGTCTCGTGGCTGACATCGCATTGGTCGCGACGGATCGAATACTTGACGTGGCTTCGGTGCTGCTGCGCCGCCTTGAAAACCCAGACCGAGCGCTCTGGATCAGCGAGAAACAGCGAGAGCTCGCGGCAGTGAGCACAACTGCAATCGACACGGCTTGGGCGTGCGAAGTCGGCTGGCGCGACCAGCGGTTCGGCGATACGTCGCGCGAGGTGATCCAGACAATGAGCGCGTAGCCGCCGCGTCGGCGGCCAGTCGCTCGCTGGCCAGCCCTGCTCTGTCAACAGGCAGGCGGCGGGGACGAGAATGGCGTCGACGGCGAAGCGCTCAGGCCAGTTCAGCAGATGGTCCACCGCCTGCTCGCCAAGAGGGCCGACGCCGAGATGGCACAGCGCGCTCAGAAGGACGACGACGAGGGCCGGTGTCACCGGCAAGGCCCGCCGCCAGCATCGCCGCCGGCTCTCCCGACAGGGCAGCAGGCAGGGCTTGCGCGGCGGGTTCGAGCAGCTCGGTAGACACCTCTGCATCGTACGCCGGCGCTCCGGGCGGTAGGCCCTCGCCATGCCGCTGCCGGCGGCGACGCAATCGGCGATGGTGCAGCAGGCCGCGGCACGCCTCAACCCGGCCTTTGCCAGACTCGCTGAGCAGACGGCCAAGGAGACACTGCTCCACAACGACGACACGACGAAGCACCTCCTGAACTTCATTCAAGAGACGCGCGCCAAGGCCTTGCCGGCGAGTGCTTCCGCCGATCGCACCCGCGTCTTCACCCGTGCTCTGTTCGCCGACAGGGCGCACGGCCCGATCGCTTCTTCTCAAGACCGGGCCGTGTCACGCCAGTGAGCATCTCGCCGAGGTGCTCGATGGGCGGCAGGCGGTCGATCCACCGATCCTGATGTCCGATGGCCTGGCACGCAACCGGCCCGGCGATCATCAGCCGCGGGCCGCGTCCTTCATTGCGCATGCGCGACGCAAGCACGTCGAGTTCGCCGTTTTCCTGAGAACCCTGCGCGATGCCTTTCGCACCGACCAACTGGCGGAGCAGCGGGAACTTCCGCCGCCCGAGCGTCTTCTCCTCCACGAGGGGGAGAGCGCTGTGCTCTGTCTTGGTGCGCTGGCGCACAGTCACGTCCCGTCAAGCGGGCGATGATCACTTGATGCAGTTCGATAGGCGCATTCTCGTATCACGCCGAAAGTCTCAAACGCGTCCCTTCAGCGCCAGCCCCTCGCGTGCGGCAAAACCCTCTGAGAGTCCCTGTTGATGACCACTCCCGCCCAGGACAACCCCACGGCCATCAACCTTACCGGCCAGGCAGGCTTGGTACTCGGCACCGCGAACGGCCAGAGCATCGCTGACGGCCGTCCGAGGGCCATGCGCGCGCTCGGCTCTGAATCGGCGATCGCCCACCGTGGTACCAAGCTCCTCGTTCGCCCGCTCGCCGGGCGGTTCGGCAGCCCGCAAAATTCGAGCTGCGAGGTCCAAGAACCGCGCCAGCTCGAAGCAGTCTTCGGAGCCGCGCGTCAGCAATTGCGGCGGCCCGACTTCGCGCTGCACGGGCGCCTCGCCGATTGCCCACTGACTGCTCTCGTGCGGGCGATGAACGCCTGCTGCCACTCGTTCATCCACATGGCCAAACTCGCTGAGCCCTCAATGAGCGCAGAGGGCACCCTCCTGACCACCCGCTACTGCGGTGCGCTGAAGGCCATCGATCATGTTGAAGAGTTGGCTGAGCAGGTAGCTCAGCGTTCTCCGCAACATCACCTGGTCAGCATCGACGATATGTGTTCAGTGGCGGCCGATCTGGTCAGCGACTGCTCGCCGACCAGACCGGCAACCGCGTGTTTGTTGATGGTAGCTGTCACGCGCCGGGCTGATCGACCAGTTGTCGGCATGAACACGATCACTCCGCTGCACAGGATCAACAGGCACACATGGATCCTGTTCGTCTCCTGCGCGCAGGCACTGCGTCTCTTGGTCGCTTGCACCGCGTTTCGCTCGGATTTTTGAATGGCGCTCGGACTGATACTCAACGCAGGGTCGTCCCGCCTCTGGCTTGCTGCCGTCGCCCTACTCATGACGGGCTGCGCCTCTATGGCACCAACCTACGAGACGCCCGCCTTGCCGGTCTCACCCGTCTATGCGTCTCCGGCCACTGAGGCTGGTGCAAGCGCGGCGGCCATTGGCTGGCGTGATTACTTCACCGACCCGCAACTTCAGCGCCTGATCAGCCTGGCGCTGGACAACAATCGCGATCGACGCAGCGCCGTGCTGCGCGTCGACGAAGCGCGCGCCGCCTACGGCATCCAACGGGCTGAGCTGTTCCCCACCATTGGTGCACAGGCCAGAGTGGACCGCTCGCGGACACCGGCCAAGACGAGCCTCACCGGAAGGCCACTGGTCGCCAGCCAATATCAGGTTGGACTGGGCCTGGCAAGCTGGGAGATCGATTTCTGGGGACGCGTACGCAGCCTGGAGGACGCGGCGCTGGAAACCTATCTGGCCACCGACGCCGCAAGCCGTGCGGCCAGCATCGGACTGGTTGCACAGGTTGCCAATAGCTATCTCGCGCTACGCGGACTCGACGAGCGCATTGCACTGGCACGCCAGACCATCGCCAGCCGCGCCGAGAGTTTTCGCATATTCACCCGCCGCGTCGAGGTCGGCTCGACGTCGCGCTTCAACCTGACCGAGGTGCAAACCCTGCTGACACAGGCCCAGGCGCTTGGCGCCCAGCTTGAACTGGCGCGGGCGGCACAGTTCAATGCCCTGACCCTGCTGGTCGGTGCTCCCGTCGAGCTGCCCCCCGAGCAAGGCGAGTTCGACGAAAGCAACGTATTTCGCGAACTGCGCCCTGGCCTGCCTACCGATCTGCTGCTGCAACGCCCCGACATCATCGCTGCCGAGCATCTGCTGAAAGCCGCAAATGCCAACATCGGTGCCGCACGTGCCGCATTCTTTCCGCGCATTGCCTTGCTTGGCTCACTCGGCACAGCGAGTGTCGAACTCAATGAGCTGTTCGCCCCGGGCAGCCTCGCCTGGCTGTTTTCGCCGAGCATTTCGCTGCCGATCTTCGACGGTGGGCGCAGGAACAACAACCTGAGCCTGGCGGAGGCGCGTCGCGATCTGGCCGTGACCCACTATGAGAAAACCGTGCAGGTTGCCTTCCGTGACGTATCTGATGCCCTGTCGGCACGCGTCTGGCTCAGGCAGCAGGTGGCGATCGCCCGCACCGCGCTGGCGACGCAGGTGGAGCGCGCACGGCTTTCGCAATTGCGCTTCGACAACGGTGCCTCGGCCTTTCTGGACGTGCTTGATGCGCAGCGCGACCTCCTCGACGCCGAGCAACAACTCGTGCAGACGCGGCGCGAACTGCTGAGCAGCCAGGTCAGCCTGTATGCCGCTCTCGGCGGCGGCGCGCTGGATTTCGATTCGCCACTCGCAGGCGACGAGCCTGACCCCCCACGAGCCACGAGCGCCCCATGACCACTACCGCCACCCCACCGATCATCGCACCGCCTGCCGCGCCGGGTTCAGTAACGGTCACTGTCACGTTTGCCCCCCCGCTCGCCGCAGAAGTCACCCCGGCGGATATTGCGGTGGCAGCCAAAACGGTGACCATGGCAGTCAGCCCAACGGCTGCGCCCCCTGCTCCCGCACCAGCGACTGCACCAGTCACTGCAACGGGCGAGACGGCGGCCGATTCCGAGCTCATTCCCGAGCCCGGCCCGGCGGCCTGCGCGCCGGCCGGCGAAGGGGTCAGACCGCCAGCCGAGCCGGCGATGGCCCCACCGCCCATGTCAGCAGCTGGTTCAATGCTCAAGAAATGGAAAACGTGGCTGATTCGAGGCCTCATCGTCACCGTCGTCGCAGCGGCCGCCCTGCTGGCTTGGCACATGCTGCGCCCCAAGGGGCCTGGCGAAGGGTTCGTGAGCAGCAATGGCCGCATCGAGGCCACGGAAATCGATGTGTCAAGCAAGTTCAGCGGACGGGTGCAGGACATCCTGGTTGCCGATGGCGAATTCGTCTCGGCGGGCCAGACGCTGGCGCACATGCAGGTACAGACCCTCGAAGCACAACGCGACGAAGCGAGCGCCAGACACCAGCAATCGATCACTGCGGTAGCCAGCGCCGAAGCCCTGGTGGCGGTACGTGAAAGCGAGCGGCAAGCAGCGCTGGCCCTCGTTGCACAGCGCGAGAGCGAGCTTGACGCCGCGAAACGGCGTCTGGTGCGCTCGGAGACATTGACCCGCGAAGGTGCCTCGTCGGGGCAGGAACTCGACGATGACCGGGCACGCGTGCGTAGCGTGCAGGCGGCGGTCGGCGCGGCCAGGGCGCAGGTACAGGCGGCGCAGGCGACCATCGCCGCCGCACGTGCGCAGGTGGCCGGGGCACGCTCAACGGTGGACGCCGCGCAGGCAACCATCGTTCGCATCAAGGTCGACATCGACGACAGTGCGCTCACCGCGCCACGCGACGGCCGCGTGCAATACCGCATCGCCCAGCCTGGCGAAGTGCTCGCGAGTGGCGGGAAGGTGCTCAACCTGGTGGATCTCAGCGATGTGTTCATGACCTTCTTCGTGCCTGAAACAATTGCCGGCAAGCTGGCGATGGGCAGCGAAGTCCGTATCGTGCTGGACGCCGCGCCAGAGTACGTGATCCCGGCCAGCGTCTCGTTCGTCGCCAGTACCGCGCAGTTCACGCCGAAGACAGTCGAAACGGCCAGCGAGCGGCAAAAGCTGATGTTCCGCGTCAAGGCGCAGATCGGTCGCGACCTGCTGCAAAAGAACCTGACGCAAATCAAGACCGGCCTGCCCGGAATCGCCTGGATCAAGCTCGACGGTCAGGCCGCATGGCCCGCTGAACTGGCGGTCAAGGTTCCGCAATGAGCCCAGGCAGCAAGCTGGCGGCCAGCGGCGCGGCGCCAGTGGTGCGGCTTGACGGCATCAACCTGCGTTACGGCAAGACTGTCGCACTCGATGGCATCACGCTGGCGATCCCGGCAAGTTGCATGGTCGGCATCATCGGTCCCGACGGCGTCGGCAAGTCGAGCCTGCTGGCGCTGATTTCCGGCGCGCGCAAGCTACAGCAGGGGACCTTGCAGGTGCTGGCGGGCGACATGGCGAGCAAGCGCCACCGTGACAGCATTTGCCCGCGCATCGCCTACATGCCCCAGGGTCTGGGAAGCAACCTCTACCCGACGCTGTCCGTCGAGGAGAACCTGCAGTTCTTCGGGCGCCTGTTCGGCCACAACGCCGACGAGCGCCGCCAGCGCATCGACGAACTGACCGCCAGCACCGGCTTGCAGCCCTTTCTGTCGCGCCCGGCGGGCAAGCTTTCGGGTGGCATGAAGCAGAAACTGGGGCTCTGCAGCGCCTTGATCCACGACCCCGACCTGCTGATCCTCGACGAACCGACAACCGGCGTCGACCCGCTGTCGCGCAAGCAATTCTGGGACCTGATCGACCATATCCGCAGCGAACGCGGCGCCATGAGCGTAGTCGTCGCCACCGCCTACATGGAGGAGGCCGAACGCTTCGACTGGCTGGTGGCGATGGACGCCGGCAAGGTTCTGGCCACCGGCACCGCCGCCCAACTGCACAGCCGCACCGCGACGGCTTCGCTCGAGGAAGCCTTCATCGCCCTGCTGCCCGAGGACGAGCGACGAGGACATCAGGCCATCGTCGTACCGCCGCTGGCGCTCGGCGTCACCGGCGGCGAAGAAGACATCGCCATCGAAGCCAGGGGCCTGACCATGCGCTTTGGCGACTTCGTTGCCGTCGACCACGTCGACTTTCGCATCCGGCGCGGCGAGATTTTCGGCTTCCTCGGCTCCAACGGCTGCGGCAAGTCGACGACCATGAAGATGCTGACCGGCCTGTTGCCCGCCAGCGAGGGCAGCGCGCTGCTCTTCGGTCAGCCGGTCAATGCACAGGATATCAATGCGCGGCGACGCGGTGGCTACATGTCGCAGGCCTTCTCGCTCTACGGCGAACTCACCGTGCGCCAGAACCTGGTGCTGCATGCGCGGCTGTTTTCGCTGCCCGAAGAGGGGATCGCCGCGCGCGTCGACGAACTGGTCAAACGCTTTGGCCTGCTCAACGTCGTCGACACCCTGCCCGCCAACATGCCGCTCGGGATACGCCAGCGCCTGTCGCTGGCGGTGGCGGTGCTCCACAAACCCGAACTGCTGATCCTCGACGAACCGACCTCCGGCGTCGACCCGATCGCGCGCGACATGTTCTGGCAGATGATGATCGACCTTTCGCGCCAAGACCAGGTGACGATCTTCATCTCGACCCACTTCATGAACGAGGCCGCACGCTGCGATCGCATCTCGCTGATGCACGCCGGCCGGGTACTGGTCAGCGACACCCCGGCCGAACTGTTGCGCCAGCGCGGCACACAAACCCTGGAGCAGGCTTTCGTTTCGCATCTCGAGGAAGCCTCGGCAAGCGCCGAAAAAGTCGCCGTGCCGGCCGCCACGACACCACCGTCGACCGCCCTGCCCCGGTCCATCAACCCGCGCCGGGGCTTCGATCCGGGCCGCGCCTTCAGCTACACCCTGCGCGAAACGCTGGAACTGCGGCGCGACCCAGTCCGCGCGACGCTGGCGCTGCTGGGCTCGGCGATCCTGATGTTCATCATCGGCTACGGCATCAACCTGGACGTTGAGAACCTCACCTATGCCCTGCTCGACCGCGACCAGACCGTGCTCAGCCAGAACTATTCGCTCAACCTGTCGGGGTCGCGCTATTTCGTCGAGAAGCCGCCGATCGCCGACTATGAAGACCTCGATCGACGCATGCGCAACGGCGAACTGTCTCTGGCCATCGAGATTCCGCCCGGATTTGCACGCGACATCGAGCGCGGCACGCCGGTAACGATCGGCGCCTGGGTCGACGGCGCCATGCCGACGCGCGCCGAGACCGTTCGCGGCTACGTTCAGGCAATGCACGGGATGTGGCTCGCCGACATGGCGACGCATCGGCTGGGGATCACGCTGACCTCGGCCAGCACGCTGGAAACCCGCTACCGCTACAACCCGGACGTCAAAAGCCTGCCGGCCATGGTTCCAGCCCAACTCCCGATGCTGCTGATGATGATTCCGGCGATGCTCGCGGCGCTGTCGGTGGTGCGCGAGAAGGAACTGGGTTCGATCGTCAATCTCTACGTTACGCCGGTGACCCGCAGCGAGTTCCTGCTCGGCAAGCAGTTGCCCTACATCGCGCTGGCGATGGTCAATTTCCTGCTGCTGGCGCTGATGGCCGTGACGGTATTCGGGGTGCCGATCAAAGGCAGTTTCCTCACACTGGCGCTGGGGGCGCTGATCTTCGTCGTCTGCTCGACCGGCTTCGGCCTGCTGGTCTCGACCTTCACCCGCAGCCAGATCGCCGCGATGTTCGTGACCATGATCGGCACCATCATCCCCTGTGTGCAGTTTGCCGGGCTACTCAACCCGGTATCGTCGCTCGAAGGCATCGGCGCCTTCATCGGCCACATGTACCCGGCGACCCATTTCCTGACCATCAGCCGCGGCGTGTTCAGCAAGGGGCTCGATGTTTTCAGCCTCGGACCCTCGTTCTGGCCGCTGCTCGCCGCCATTCCGGTGATCCTCGGCCTGGCCATTGCGCTGCTCAAGAAACAGGAGGCCTGAGCCGATGATCAGCGGCAGGAACGTATTCCGCCTTGGCGTCAAGGAACTGTGGAGCCTGGTGCGCGAGCCGATGATGCTGGTGCTGATCGCCTGGACCTTCACCGTGGCAATCTACGTCGCCGCCACGGCCATGCCCGACAGCTTGCACCATGCGCCGATCGCGATTGTCGATGAGGACGGCTCGCCGCTGTCGGCACGCATCGTGTCCAGCTTCTACCCGCCGCACTTCAAGATGCCGAGCATGGTTTCGCTGGCCGAGGTGGATGCTGGCATGGACCGCGGGGACTACACCTTTGCCCTCGACATTCCGCCGAACTTCCAGAGCGACGTGCTGGCCGGGCGCACCCCGGCAATCCAGCTCAATATTGACGCCACGCGCATGGGCCAGGCCTTCACCGGCAACGCATACATCCAGCAGATCGTCACCAGCGAGGTCAATGAATTCATCGAGCGCTATCGCAGTTCTGCAGTGCCACCGGTCGATCTCGCGCTACGGATGCGCTTCAACCCCAATCTCGACCAGGCGTGGTTCGGCTCGCTGATGGAGATCATCAACAACGTGACCATGCTGTCGATCATCCTGACCGGTGCGGCACTGATCCGCGAACGCGAGCATGGCACCATCGAGCACCTGCTGGTGATGCCCGTGACGCCGGCCGAAATCATGCTGGCCAAGGTCTGGTCGATGGGCCTGGTGGTCCTGCTGGCCGCGCTGGTCGCACTGGTCTTTGTCGTCCAGGGGGCATTGCGGGTGCCGATTCAGGGCTCGCTGGCGCTGTTCATGCTGGCTGCCGCGCTGCACCTGTTCGCCACCACCTCGATGGGAATATTCCTGGCGACGCTGGCGCGCTCGATGCCGCAGTTCGGCATGCTGCTGGTCCTGGTGTTGTTGCCGCTGCAAATGCTGTCGGGCGGCAGCACGCCCTACGAGAGCATGCCGCAACTCGTGCAGGACATCATGCAGGTAGCGCCGACGACGCACTTCGTTTCGGCCGGCCAGGCGATTCTCTATCGCGGCGCCGGGATCGATGTGGTATGGCCGCAGCTTCTGGCCATTCTGGCGATTGGCGGCATCCTGTTCATCACCTCACTGAGCCGCTTTCGCAGGACGATTGGCCAGATGGCATGAGCTGGCCGGATCGCCCGTCTCATTGCCCAAATGGCTGACGCAAGCGCGCCTGGTCCACCAGGTCCTTCTGCCGTTGCAGCACGCGCCGCTCGAAGCTCGCCTGGTTTTTCGTGCAGACCAGCGCATGCGTGCTGCCGCGACGGTCGGTCTCGTGGCTGACATCGCATTGGTCGCGGCGGATCGAATACTCGACGTGGTTTCGATGCTGCCGCGCGGCCTTGAAAACCCAGACGGAGCGCTCTGGGTCAGCGAGAAACGCCGAGAGTTCGCGGCAGTGAGCACAACTGCAATCGACACGGCTGTCGCGAGCGAAGTCGACTGGCGGGACGAGCGGTTCGGCGATTCGTCTGGCGAGCTGATCCAGACAATGGGCGCGCAGCCGCCGCGTCGGCGGCCAGTCGCTCGCTGGCCAGCCCTGCTCGCTCAGCAGGCAGGCGGCGGGGACGAGGATCGCGTCGACGGCGAAGCGGTCAGGCCGGTTCAGGAGATGGTCCACCGCCTGCTCGCCAAGCGGGCGGACGCCGAGATGGCACAGCGCGCTCAGCAGGTCGACGACGAGGGCCGGCGTCACCGGCAGGGCCTGCCGCCAGCCTGCCGTCGGCGTCGCCGCCGCCGGCTCCCCCGGCAGGGCAGAAACGAGGGCCTGCGCAGCGGATTCGAGCAGCTCGGTAGACACACCGGCGGCCGAACGGGCGAGGAATCGCGCCGCCATCCGTTGCAGCAAGCCGGCGCAGGCGGCGGCCTGCAGCGGCGCATTGCGGGCAATGATGCGCTGGACGAGTTCGGCGGCCCGCTCCGCCGGGAGCAGCATCGCCGCGTCCGCCAATGCCTCGTTGTCGCCGGCGTCGTAACAGCCCTCGGCGCTGACTTCGGTCAGCAAGGCTTCGATGTTGCCGCCATCCCCGCACCGGCGCAGCGCGGTCAGCAGCGGAGCGGCTCGTCCCGCAGGGGTGGGCGATAGCCACCCGGCAGTGGGCCAGTCTTCCCGCCGCGCGATGATCAGCCGGGCGAGTCGATGCGCCTCGTGCCACGAGGGTGACTCCTGGCCCTCGCCAAGCTCGACCCAGCGCTCGGCCAGTGCCGCCAGGTAGGGCAGCGACACCCGGTGGCCAGCGTCGGCGATCACCTGCAGCTTGCCGGTTTGCGGCCAGAGCACCAGGGCAGCGCGCCGATAGCTGCGCTCGAAGGTCGCGCCCTCGTTCCCGGTGGCTTCGAAAAAGTACTGCGTGTCGGGCTCCTCGTCGTCCATCGCGCCCGGCGGACACAGTTCCGCGTCGGCGAACGGGATTTCGCCGAGACTCGGGCGGCTGCCGTCAGGCGCTTGCCAGCCCGAGAGCGTACGCAAACTGTTGACGATCTCGAGCACCTCGAAATCATCGTCACCCGGCTGCGCATGACGCCCGCCGCGTGACCACGGACCACAGTACTCGGCATTGCCACTCTCGCTGATCGCCAGAAAGGCCAGGTGGAGTTCGCAGTTCGCCCGGCCGGCGGCGCTGGCGAGTACCGGGGCGACAGCGGCATCGACCCCCTTGAGCGAGCGAAAGCCGATTTCTGCCGGCGTATAGGCATGCTCGAGCGGATGGATCAGCTTGCCCGGGGACGATCGCTCGGCTGCGGCCGGCTCGGCAGCCCAGCGGCCGAGGAGATCGCTGACCCGCTCGATCGCAGCATCGTACGCCGGCGGCCCGGGCGGTCTGCCCTCGCCATGCCGAATCAGGTTGTAGATCAGGACCAACCGGCAGCCGGCAGTGATCGGGCGAACCTCGTGCCGGCAGTCGGCGTAGAAAGCGGCGTAAGCGACCTCCGACGGCTCCGGCGACGCGAGGTCGAGGCAGACCGCGCGCTCGCTGTGACGGATGCACAGCTCGCCGCCGGTGTACAGCGAAGGCAGGACGACCACCAGCGTGGCGAACATCCCCGGTGCCTTTTCGGTGTCACGATGGCTGACGAAGAAGCTGCCGGTGTCATAGACCAGGAGCTTGTAGAACCCGGCCGAAACGGGCTCGCTGATGCCGAGACCGGCGGCGCAGCGGGCGACGATGTCGGCCAGGTGCTGGTCCCAGTGACGTCCGCCGAGGTGAACACGGTCGGCACCGATCTGCCACGTCCGGCGCACCTCGGTGTCGATCAGGGTATCGCTACCGCGGCCGTACGGCGCCTGTTCGGCGACCGCAAGGAGCGCTTCGGCCTGTGCCGGCAACAGCGGCAGGGCAATCCGGCCGACCCCGTCCACTTCCAGCCGCGGCGCGAAGATCTCGCAGCGGCCCGTGGCAAAGAAGTCGCCGGGGCGGCGGACGCCCTTGAGGATGTCGGCAAGGTCCCGGGTCAGGTCGGTCATCGCTTGCGGTCTCGCGCGCGCTCAGCCGCCGCTCAGCGCCTGCACGATCATCAGCTCGCCGTCCGCCGCGAGCGGCGTGGACAGATCGAAGACCATCGCGCGCCGCCAGAAGATCCGCATGTGGCGGCGGATCGCGCCCTGCTCGTCGACCATCCGGAAGCGGATTCCCGGATACCGCCGGTCGAGGTCGTCGAGCACCGCGCCCACCGTCGCCCCTTCCGCCTCGACCCACGGTCCGCCGGTGTAGGACTGCAGGGCACTGGGGATCAGCACGCGCATCGCCGCCTCCTCGCCGGGTCGCTCGGCATCACCGTGGGTACGCGATCTCGACCGCATAGATCTCCGGCAGGTGGCGCGCCAGCACGTCCCAGTGCGCGCCCTCGTCGCGGCTGAACCACAACTCGCCGCTCGTCGTGCCGAAGTACAGGCCGACGGCATCGGCACGGTCGGCGCACATCGCCTGCCGTTTCACCGTCCACCACGCCTGCTCGCGTGGCATGCCCTGGTCCTGGCGTTCCCACGAGTCGCCACCGTCGCGCGTCGCATAGACCGCCGGCCGGCCGCCCGGACTGGTGCGCGGCCAGACGTCCGAAGCGTCCATCGGCAGCACCCAGGCCATCCGGTCGTCGCGCGGATGCACGACCAGCGGGAAACCGATGTCGCCGACATCCTGCGGCATCGTTGCGCCGATCCGCCGCCAGCGCGTGTCGGGACGGTCGAGCCGGTAGATGCCGCAATGGTTCTGCTGGTAGAACCGGTCGGGATTGCCCGGGCACATGCGCACGCAGTGCGGGTCGTGGAAGCTGATGTCGCCCGGATCGAAACCCTCGACCACGGCCATGCCATCGACCAGAGGCGCGAAGCTCTGCCCACCGTCTGTCGATTCGTGCACGCCGCCGCCCGACATCGCGAAGTACAGGTGCCGCGGGTCGCGCGGATCGACGATGATCGAATGCAGTTTCGGCCCGTCGGGCGTGCCGTCCTGCGCCGTGCCGAACCATTCGCGGTAGCGCGGGTCGTCGTTGATGCACGAGAACGGCGCCCAGGTGTCACCGCCATCGGCGGAGCGGAACAGTCCCTGCGGCGAGGTGCCGGCGTACCAGACGCCGGGCTCGCTGGCGTGCGCCGGCGCCAGCCAGAAAGTATGGTCGACGCTGCGCGCCGCGAGACCGGTCGTGGCCGGACCGAAGGCCGGCGGCTTCGTCGCCTCCTTCCAGGTCTGGCCGAGGTCGGTCGAGCGGAAGATCGTCGGCCCCAGGTGGCCGGTCTTCGCCGCCGCCAACAGGGTGCGGCCGTCGCGCGCATCGAGCGCGAGGTGATTGATGACGTGGCCGAGGAAATGCGGGCCATCGGCGCGCCACGTCCGGCGTGCCGCATCGCCGCGAAAAAGCCACGCGCCCTTGCGCGTCGCCACCAGCAGTACCGGATTCGCTGCCTTGTCCGTCATCCCGCGTTCCTTTCCAGCATTGCCAACCCTGCCATCGCCGCTGCCGCCATGTCGCAGAAAAGGCACGGGACTCTCATCGCGCGCTGCCCGTCATCGACCTGCTCACACCGCGTCCGGCCCGGCCTCGCACAGTTCCCTGAGCACCGCCAGGGCTTTCGGCCAGGCATCGCGCAGGTAGTCCTCGAACTCCGGCGAGGTGTCGCATTCGACCGACACCTCGGTCGCGCCGTCGACGTCGCGGAAACGGTAGTTCTCGAAAGCCGGACCCCAGGCCTTGACGGTGGCGCTGTCGGTGTCTTCGACGCCGTCCTGGATGATACCCAGGTGGCGGATCGAAATGAACTCGTGCAACCGATTCGCCGCGATCTGCGCCACCATGCCACCGCCTTCGGGCGACAGGAAGCGGATGCGCGCGCCCTCGTCCCAGGATCCCTCGTAGTACGAGCCGGCGCAGAAAGGCCGTGTCCACACGCGGTAGGTCGGGTCGTCGAGCATCGCGCGCCAGACGTGTGGCCGCGTCGCCTGGATGCGTACCGAGAATTCGAGTTTCGTGCTCATGGCCGGCCCTCCCGCGGACACGCCGTCCCATCGTTGGTTTCGCGTCCTGGATTCATCATGTCGATCTCCCCACGCAGTCCCCGTGTCACGGTGGCAAGCGTCCGGAAGCGGTCGATCGCCTCGCTCGGCGCAAGCTCATCGAGTGCGCAATGGGGGCGCGCCTCAGTCCCCACTGTGCAGCCCTCGCCGAGACGATCGGGCAAAGGCATCGACCAGTTCTACAGCCACTTTGCGAGACCGCATCTGAATGATCGTCCAGCCGGCGATCAGTTCCCTGGGGCTCGACAAAGGGGCCGTCAACGACGCTGCGCTCCTGACCCCTGTGGTGCACGCGCCAGCCTTCGCGTGGCGGTCGATCATCCCGCCCATCAGCCGTGCCCGCAAACGGCCGCGCGGCAGCGCACGCCGAAACCCGACCCGCCCCGCGAAGCGCGCTGGCGCCCTACTACGCCGAACTCGGCATCGACCCCACCGACAACCCTGTGGACCGCGGCCGCCTGCCGTTCAGCAACGACGTTGCCGACCTCGTCGCTCCCCTCGCGCCGCGCATCGTACGTTCTCATTCATCGGCCGCCCGGCGCGCGGCATCGAGAATCGCCTGATGCGCGAACTGGGACCGCTCAGCGACCTGCCGCCGGAATTCCCGCTCGCCAGCGGCGCGCTCGGGCCGTTGCGGGCAATGGCCGAGGTGCTGGGGCCGGGGGGATTTCTCATCGTTCTGGGCAGGCGAGCGCGTTGCCGCAATCACGAAGGAATCCGCGACAAAGCTGACGCGACGATTGGCAGGAGGCGCGCCGGTCGCCGCGTAGCGTCAGCGAATCGGACGGCTGGTCGGACTCAACGGACGTCCACCCGGCAAGAAATGAACGGCCGTCCAGAGCATGAACCCTCTCAGTGGCCACCTTCGCTGCGGTGAACGTGGGCTGAGAGTGGCGCGCCACACACCACGCGCAAATCCCGCCGAAGCGGGATTCGCGCGTCAAGCGTCCGCGACGGAACGAATCAGGCGCGCTGGCGACGCGCCAGCCCCATTGATGCCAGCGCCACACCCAGCAGGGTCAGGCTCATCGGTTCGGGAAGATCGACCGGAGCGAAGGTGTCGCGGAACTCCCAGGAGATCACGTCATGGTTGGCAGCGGCCGCGCCGGTACCCGAGGTGAAACCGACAAAGGCGTTGGGAGTCCCCAGCACGGCGGCCAGATCGACGTTGTACGAGAGCAGCGACGCCGCCGGACGGGCGTTCGTCCCGCTCAAGCGTACTTCCAGTTGATCGGTGTTGCCGTCGTAATCGATCCAGGCAAACAGGTCGGCCCCCGAATCCAGCGTCACGGGCAGGGCCGTGTTGAGCGCCACCGAAGTGACGCTGCCGTTGAGGTCGATACCGACATGGTTGTCGCTGTTGCCATCGCCGCCACCATTGTTCCAGTTGTCGAATTCAATGCCGACGCTGTTCGACAAACCAAGGTAACCAATGCCCCCACCAATGCCGCCGGCGGTATTCGAGACGGTCTGTACAACGAAAACCAGGCCATCGGCGCCGCCGGCCTGCTGGCCATTGAAGTTGAAGGCAAACTTGGTGCTGAACGACACATTGGCCCCGAGCGTGACCGCTGTGGTGCTGAAGGCAGAGCCGGCTTGGCTGAACTGGGAGGGAGTCACCCGCAGCACGCTGCGACTGCTCCCGTCCGTGGCACCGGCTGCAGCGTTGTTCAATTGCAGCCCGGCAAGCGAAGAAAAGTCGTTGAAAAGGATCGTCGTCGCCGAAGCGACCGGGGCGGCGAGGCTCATGGCGAGCGCCAATGCGGAAATCCGGAACATGGGGGCGTCTCCTGTTGATTGAAATGATACTGACTACAGCAACAAACGTGCCACGGTATATTTTTCAATGAGTTGGAGCTTTTCTGTCGTTCGGCCCGACGAAAACTGTAAATTTCGTCGACAGCAGCAGATCGCCGACGCGGCCAGAAAGCTGCTTCGCCAGGCTCATGACCAAGGAAGCACTCCGCGAACCGAGCGGCAACGTACTCGACGACCTTGGGTCTCCCTCGCAAACGCCGCCCGCCCCATGGGCCATGCACGCGCAGCTCATGGCCACCCTGCGCGAAAGCATCACCAAAGCCGGATGGATCCAGGCGCAAGCGACGGAGCGACTCGGCAGCGGGTCATCGCGCGTTTCCGGCCTGAAGCGCAACAAGGACGACACATCCGGTCGTGCCATGCCGATGACGGTCGGCACTCAGGGAGGACAGCGTGTCGAAAGGGCGGTCGGCTGCGCGAGTCGCAGGATCGATCGAGCGGGTTGACGAAGCGGAGCGCGAGCCGTGCCTCGATGACGACCGCCGGGCGCAGCGCGCCACCGCCCCGCGGTCGGCGGATCAGCGATCGGCAAGCGGCACGTAGCCCAAGTTTAACACGCCAAGA
>DDUX01000166.1:0-977 GCA_002345025.1 Candidatus Accumulibacter iunctus
CGGCAACCGCGAGCGACTGCATCATGTGCTTGAACTTCATCGTCTTCTTCTCCGCTGAATAGGGGGACCGCTGCTGTCTAGCGACCACGGCCACCGCCGCCACCGCCGCGGCCACCGCCGCCGAAGCCGCCGCCACCACCACCGCGACTGCCGCCACCGCCGAAGCTTGCACCACCGCCCCCCCGGTTGCCGCCCATGTCGGCGCGACTGGCGTTGCCACGCTGGCTTGCCTCACGCGTCGAAGCGCCATTGCCGACGCCGGAGAAACCGCCGCCACCCGAACGCTCGCCGAAACCCGAGCCGTGTTGCCGGTCGCTGCCGGCCATGCGGTTGCCGGCATCCGCCCGGGCACCGCCGCCGTCGACGCGGTCACGCCCGGATGCTGCTCCGCCGCGATCTCCACCCTGCATGCGATCGCCCGCAGAAGCGCGATCAGTTCCGCGGTCGCCAGGGCCTCCGCCGTCACCGCGGCCCCCCTCGCCACGGCCACCGAGCTTGTCCCGCGAGCGATCCTCGGCCGACCGCACACGGTCGTTCAGTTCGCCCCGGTCCATTCCCTTCAGCTCCGAGCGCCCGCTTTCGGCGCGGCCGCGAAACTGCTCGCGTGCCTGCACCGCCTGCGCGTTGCCGCCACGGTTGTACTGCCGGGCAACGTTCTGATCCCGATACGCCACACCGCCGCGGTGCGCGACGTTGTGATTCCAGCTGCGGTTGCTGATGTTGGTGCGGTTGAACGAGTTGTAGCGATTGACGTCGATGTCGACCTCGCCGCGATGCCAGTTGGCGGCTCCCCAGATCGCCGCGCCAACGACGGCCCCGGTGGCAAAGGCGAGGCCTGGAGGATAGACATACGCGGGTGGATAGACGTAGTACGGTGGCGTCGGATACCACCAGCTCCCGTACACCACGGTCGGGTTGTAGGTCGGCACGTACACCACTTCCGGCTTCGGCGACTCGACGACGTAGATCTTCTGGCT
>DDUX01000166.1:1302-31817 GCA_002345025.1 Candidatus Accumulibacter iunctus
GCACCGTGTTCATCACATCCTGCTGCTGCGCGAGGAAGGCATCGCCCAGCTTCTGCATCCAGTCGAGGTTGTCGTTCATCTGCTGCAGCACCTGCGGGACTGAGGTCAGAGCCCGCACCGCAGGATCCCAGCTCTGCTTCGCCATGGCATCCTCGAGCGCCTTGCCGGTCACCTTGGGATTGGCCTTCGACCAGCGCGCCGCTTCGACGACTTCCAGCGGATAGGTCGACGCCATCAGGATCTGCGCCAGCAACGCATCCGGGTAGAGGGCGATCGGCGCCAGCAGCCGGTCGAGATCCTGCTGCGAGAACGTCTTCGCCGCCGGGTTGGCCGCTGCCGTGGCCGACGGCGAGGCCGCCGGCGGCTGTTGCGCCAGTGCCGGCGAAAGGGCAAAAACAAGCGCCGTCAGCAGCGCGCCGGGTCGGGAACATGTCGATTTCATCAAGCATCCTCGAACACGAAAAAGGACTCACGAGCAAACCCGCCAGCAACGAACGATCCGCTGCTCACGGCGACCGGGCGATCAAGCCAGCACCAGTCGTGGAGAATAGACCCTTGCCCGGCAAGCTGGCAAGCCCATTCCCGGTATGCGGGAAATACCATCTTGGACGAGCGCCAACGCCGCTTTCAACGCACCGTGGTCTGCTGTGCCGGCTTCATCGGCTGCAGCCGTACGGACGCGATCATGACGAGCCGTGGAAGCCGGACGGTCCCCGTTCATCCCGCTTCTTCTTCCACGCGCCGAGCAGCGCGGCGCCGAGGCCGAGCAGGATCTCGTCGACGAAGGGGATGAGGTCGGGAATGAGCAGGTCGACAGCGAACAGCACGGCGGCGACGCCGAACAGGACCGGAAAACGCAAGCCCGCCAGGTAGGCGATCAGCGGGCCAAGGATCAGTTTGCGCATGGTGGATGGCTCCAGGGACTCCCGTTTCGCTCGCCCTCGACGCGGCGACTGCCGACATTGTAGCCGTCGCTCGACTGCTTGCGCATGCCGGCGAAACGCAGCGGCGTCAGGGCAAGGTGGCAGCGGTCAGTGCCGGGTGGGCGAGATGCAGGTCGTGCGCGGTGCTCCCCCGCCGGTGATGGCCGACGACCGGCGGCGGCAGCGGAGCGGTTGACCGTCCGGCAGCGGCTGCGGATACTCCGGCCATCGGCGGCGACTGGGTCAGTGAAGGGGGCAGCCTGACCGCCGCCGGTGACAGCACCGCCGGCAGCAGGTCGGCGCTGCCACCGCTGTTCTGAAGCCGGTACCCGGCAGGAGAGTGCGCATGGAGATCATCGACGAATTCCCGGTACGGCGTCGCCACGGCGACGGCCCGGATGCCCGCATCCAGCTCCTCACCGGCGACCTGGCAGCGATTCCGCCGGCGCAGGCGGTCGACGCACTGGTCGTTTCGGCGTTTCCGAACAGCTACACGCCGAACCCCGGGACTCTTTTCCGGAGCCTGTTCGAACGCGGTCTCGACATGCGCGAGATCGCGCACCAGAAGGAAGAGGACGAACGCGTCCGCCTCGGCTGCTGGCTGTCGAAAGAACTGCCCGAGACGCTGCGCAGCCGCTTCAACTTCCGCCGCGTCATCTGCTTCGAGCCGCTGCACCCGGAATTCGTTGCCCACGCCGGCAACGAGCGGGAGAGCATCGAGGACCGCGTCGGCTTCGTCTTCCGTTGTCTGAACCACTTCATCATCCCCGACCGCAACAGCGAACGCCGCTACGACATCGGCAGCGTCGCCATGCCGCTGCTGGCGACCGGCAACCAGATGGTCGCCCTCGACGACCTGCTGCCGCGGCTGCTTGACGCGGCGATCTTCTGGCTCGAGCAGGGGTTGCCGATCCGCCAGCTGAAGATCGCCGCCTTCTCGCCGGCAAAGGCGTCTGCCGCCGCTGCCCTGTTTGCCCAGTCGAGGCAGCACTATCAGCGGCAGCTTGCCAGCCGGGAGCTGACGTCCGGACCAACGCCGCCGCAGACCAGCGAAGGCCGCGCACCGCGGCAGCTCGCCGAACGGCTGGTCGCGGCCTGCGAACAGGATTTGCGTGGGGAACTGCTGCGCGCCGCCAGCGAAGACGAGAAGAAGCTGCTGCAGCGGCTGTTCGGGCGCATCGACCGCCGCCGGCCGGCAGCACCGGAACGTAGCGACGATGTGGCAACGACGTCCGTCGAGGACGACACCGGCCGCCACTACGATTTCTTCATCAGCTATGCGCACCGCCAGGAGCGCGAGGTCGGCGAGTTCGTCCGCGCGCTGCAGGAGAGTGCTCCAGCGGCACGCGTCTTCTATGATCGCGAGTCAATCCCGGTCGGTGGGCAGTGGCTAAGGATCATTTCCGATGCGGTAAACCGGACGCGTCATTTCATCGCCGTCCTCTCGCCCGACTACACGGCTTCGCCGGTCTGCTGGGACGAGTTCCAGTGCGCCAAGCTCAAGGAATACAACACGCGGCAGTCGGTGATCCGGACGCTGCGCCTCTACTCCGAGAGCGACCTGCCGCCGATCATCGGCATCTACAGCTACATCGATTGCGCCGAAGGCGACCTCGACAAGCTGCGTCAATCGGCAACGCGTATCGGCAGTCTGCCGCCGGGCGACGACGACGCATCGCCCTGAGCGCCGGCGGCGACGGTTGCGCGGCCGGCCCTCGATGGCGTGACGGCACCGACGAGCAGTCGGGGTGCAACGTTCGTCTGCATGGAAAAATCCCTTCCGGAATGCCGTCACTTTCGCGCAGGCGCTGCAGCCGCCGCGCAAAATCCCGCAGCGACAGCCGCTCGTTGGCGGGCAGGGTCCACAGCAACCGGACGCGCCAGGCACCGCCCGTTGCGAGCCGGCATCGGGCCACCCGAGCGCGGCTATTCGCGCGGCCGCCGGTCGATGACCCGCCGCGCCTTGCCGAGCGAGCGCTCGATGCCACCGATGTCGGCGATGCGCACTTCGGTCGAAATGCCGATGAACGACTTGATGTGCCGCTGCAGCGAGTGCGCGACGTGCTCCTTGTCGACCGCCGGCAGGTAACGGTAGTCGCGCTTGAGTTCGACATCGACGGCGACCGAATCGAGATGGCCATCGCGCCAGACTTCGATCAGGTAGTGCGGCGACAGCTTCGGCTGCTTGAGGATCAGCTCCTCGATCTGCGACGGAAAGACATTGACGCCGCGGATGATCAGCATGTCGTCCGAGCGACCGGTGATCTTGTCGATCCGGCGCATCGAACGCGCCGTCGGTGGCAGCAGGCAGGTCAGGTCGCGCGTGCGGTAGCGGATCATCGGCAGCGCTTCCTTCGACAGCGAGGTGAAGACCAACTCGCCATGCTGCCCGTCCGGAAGCACCTCACCGGTCACCGGGTCGATCACCTCTGGATAGAAGTGATCCTCCCAGATCACCGGCCCGTCCTTGCTTTCGATGCACTCGCTGGCAACGCCCGGCCCAATCACCTCGGAGAGCCCGTAGAGGTCGATCGCGTCGATGGCGAAGGTGCTCTCGATCTCGACGCGCATCTGGTTGGTCCACGGCTCGGCGCCGAAGAGGCCGACGCGCAGCCCGCTCGCCGCCGGATCGATTCGCTGCCGCTTGAACTCGTCCGCCAGGTTGAGCAGATACGACGGCGTCACCATGATGATGTCGGGCTTGAAGTCGTTGATCAACTGCACCTGCTTCTCGGTCTGCCCGCCGGACATCGGGATCACCGTGCAACCGAGACGCTCGGCCCCATAATGCGCGCCGAGACCGCCGGTGAACAGGCCGTAGCCATAGCCGATGTGCACCATGTCGCCGCGGCGGCCGCCAGCGGCGTGGATCGAGCGTGCCATCAGCGTCGCCCACATGTCGATGTCGTTCTGCGTGTAGCCGACGACGGTCGGCTGCCCGGTCGTTCCCGACGACGCGTGCACCCGCACGACCTGATCGCGGGGCACGGCGAACATGGCGAACGGATAGTTCTGTCGCAGGTCGTCCTTGCTGGTGAAAGGGAAGCGGCGCAGATCGTCGAGCGTCTGCAGATCGTCTGGGTGAACGCCGTAGGCATCGAACTTGCGCCGGTAGTGCTCGACCTTGTCGTAGGCGTGGCGCAGCGACCAGCGCAGGCGCTCGATCTGCAACGCGCTGATCTCGTCGCGACTGGCGGTTTCGATCGGTTCGTAGGCGGTGACACGGCTGGCAGCGACCATCTTCCTGATCTCCGGGAATGGCAAAAGTCGAAACCCTAGACGATGCGCGGGTATCTTTCAATACGCCCGGTCGCAATCCGGCATTCTTTTTCCCCCAGACAGCGCCGAAGGGCCTCCGGATGGCGTCACGGGCAACCGCAGCCGCAGCAAATCGGCTAGGCTGGGCGACCTTCCACCCGGCAGCCGGCCCGATGTTCCTCGACCACTCCCGCCTCCTTCTCGCGCACGCGTTGCCGATCCTGCTCGCCCAGTTGAGCTCGATGGGCATGATGGTCATCGACACCGCCCTGCTCGGCCACCACGGTACCGACGATCTGGCGGCGGTGGCGGTCGGCGGCGGCATCTACATCTCGGTCGTCTTCGCCCTCGTCGGCGTGCTGCAGGCGGTCGCGCCGACGGTCGCCCACCTGCATGGTGCCGGTCGTGACAACGAAATCGCTGCCGCGCTGCAACAGGCGTGCTGGCTGGCGCTGCTGCTGGCGATCCCGGGCGTTCTCGTCCTGTTCCATCCGGACCCCCTGCTGGCACTTTCGCGGATCGACCCGGCGGTCGAAGCGAAGGCGCGCGCCTACCTCGCGCTGCTCGCGCTCGGCATGCCGGCGATCCTGCTCTACCGGACCTTCCACGCCTTCTGCAACGCCCTCGGCCAGCCGCGACCACTGTTGCTGATCAGTCTCGGCAGCACGCTGCTGCACGGCGTTGTGGCATCGCTGCTGGTCACCGGCGCCTGGGGTGGCGAAGCCCTCGGAGTCATCGGCTGCGGTCTGTCGAACGTCGTCGTCAGCTTTTTCTCGCTCTTCTGTGCCGCGGCCTACCTGCGCATCGGCAAACCACTGCAGCGGTACCGCCCGTTCGCCGGCTGGCGGCTGCCGCAGCGCTCGGCGCTGGCGCGCCTGCTGCGACTCGGACTGCCGATGGGCTTCTCGCATTTCGTCGAGATCTCGTCGTTCACGCTGATGGCGCTCTTCGTTGCCCAGCTCGGAGCAACCGTCGTCGCCGGTCACCGCATCGTCGCCAACCTGGCAGCGATCTGCTACATGCTGCCACTGGCGCTTGGCATCGCCACCCTGGCGCAAGTCGGCCAAGCCGCCGGGGCGCGCCACTGGGAGCGCGCCGGCAAGTCGATCGGCGCCGCAATGCTGCTCGCCGCCGGTCTGTCGACGCTGCTCGGCAGCGTCGTCTGGCTGCTCGCGATGCCGCTGGCCGCCGCCTGGACCGATGATCCGGCGGTGCAGGCAGTCGCCCTCGGGTTGCTGGGTTATGTCGCCTTCTACCAGATCTTCGATGCCGTGCAGACGGTCGCCGCCCATGCCCTGCGCGGCTATCGCATCACCCTTGCACCGATGTTCGTCCATGTCGCCTGTTTTTGGGGAGTCGGACTGTTCGGCGGCTGGTGGCTTGCCTTCCACTCGCCGCAAGCGATGGGCGTCAGCGGCTTCTGGCTGGCGTCGGTCATCAGCCTGGTGCTGGCGTCGATCCTGCTCGGCGCGCTGCTCTGGCGGGCGATGCAGGCAATCCGCGAATAGCCCTCGCCGCCGCCCCGGCCGGATGCGCTCGTGCGACGAGCGTCACGTTGTGCTTGTGGCGAGCCATGCGGGACCGGTAGACTGCGACCGATGACAGCCGGGCGGTGCCAGGAAGAATGAACAGGATCGAACAGCTTCGACTCAGCGGCCAGCTACCGAGCCCGAAAGGCGTGGGGCTGGCAGTCCTGGAGATCTGCCGGCGCGACGACGCGACGCTCGACGAGGTGGCGAGAGTCGTGCAGAGCGACCCCGCCCTGTCGAGTCGCCTGTTGCGCCTGTGCAATTCGGCACGTGGCGGTGGCGGCCGGCCGATCGCATCGATCAGGGAAGCCGTTCTGCGCCTCGGCATGAGCACCGTGCGGCAGGTCGCCATCGGCTTCTCGCTCGTCGACCAGTACCTCGAAGGAAGCGGGAACGGCAGCGGCTTCGACTACGCGGCCTTCTGGTCGCATTCGCTGCTGATGGCAGTTGCCTGTCACGAATTGGGTGGGCTGGCGAGAGCCGCGCCAGCCGACGAACTGTTTGCCTGTGGTCTGCTGGCGCAAATCGGCTCGCTGGTGCTGGCCACGGCGTACCCGGCCGACTACGGAGCCATCCTGACCGAGCAACACGGCGACGAGGCGCTGCTGGCACAGGAGCGCGACCGCCTGGGCGCTGACCACAACGAAGTGACGGCTGCCGTTCTCACCGATTGCGGCATGCCGCACGCCCTTGTCGAACCCGTTTCGTACCATGAGCGACCCGAAGCCGCCGGGTTCAGTCAGGGCTCGCGACCGTACCAGCTGGTGCAACTCTTCTTTCTCGCAAGGCGAATGGCCGACCTCGGTCGTTCGCCGATAGCTGAACGCAACGGCCACATCGCTGAACTCATGCGCCTGGGCGGCAGGACCGGACTTGATGCGGGCGCGCTCGGCGAGGTGTTCGACCAGGTGGTCCGGCAATGGCAGGAGTGGGCCGAGTTGCTCAAGGTCCCCGCCGCCCCGCTGCCATCCTTCGACGCCATGGCCAACGCGCCGCTTCCCCGCCCGCAGCAGGAGGCGGACAGCGTCGCCACCCGCAGGCGGGTATTGTTGGTCGAGGACGAACCGACCAGCCGCCTGCTGACCGAGGCCTTGCTCTCCCATCTCCTCGATTGCACCGTCTTCACGGCGGAGAATGGTCGTGATGCCCTCGCCGTTGCGGTCGAAGTCCTGCCACAGATCGTCATCACCGACTGGCTGATGCCGGTCATGGACGGCCTCGAGTTCTGCCGCGCACTGCGTGCCACCGACTGGGGCCAGTCGATGTACGTCATCATGCTGACCGGCGCGGAGACCGACGAGAAGCTGATCCAGGCCTTCGAGGCGGGGTTCGACGACTACATCACGAAACCGGTGAACATGCGCGCCCTGGGTGCCCGCATGCGCGCCGCGCAGCATTACACCAGCCTGCTCGCCGCCTGGGAGAACGACCGCGCGCAGCTCAAGCAGTTTGCCGCCGAACTGGCGGTCAGCAATCGCCGCCTGGAGCATGCAGCAATGACCGACCTGTTGACCGGCCTGCCCAACCGGCGCGCCGGAATGGACGCACTGCAGCGCTTCTGGAGCGCCTCGCAGCGCACCGGCCAGCCAGTGGCGGCGCTGATGATCGATGTCGATCATTTCAAAGCGATCAACGATCAGCACGGACATGCCATCGGCGACCAGGTCCTGCAGGCGGTCGCGCAAGCGATCCAGGCGGCGGCCCGCAAGGACGACAGCGTCAGCCGCATCGGCGGTGAGGAGTTCCTGCTGGTGTGCCACGACGCCGACGCCCGCGCAGCCCTGCTGGCCGCCGAGCGGCTGCGCCGGATGGTCCGTGAACTGCGGATCACGGTCGCCAACGTCCAGGTTCAGACTTCGGTCAGCATCGGCGTCGCCAACCGTGAGAACGGCATGGAGGAGCCCGACGACATGCTGCGCGCCGCCGACAAGGCCCTCTACGCCGCCAAGAAGGCCGGCCGCAACCGCGTCTGCCTGTTTGCCGGCGGCAGGACGCATTGCGCGACGAGCAACGCCGCCTGAGTGCCGGCCGCTTGCCCGGACAGCCGGCAAACGGCCGCACCCGCCGACTGACACGCAAGCGATCAGGCGCCGGCACGGCGCCGGCGGACGCTCAACCGGCGGCCGTCAGCTGGCAGCGGAAATCGTGCCCGTGGCCCGACCGCAGCAGCACGCTGAAGTCCTCGGCCGGCAACGGCCGGGAAAACAGGAAGCCCTGCTGGACCGGGCAGCCGTTGACGAGCAGGAAACTCGCCTGCTCGCCGGTTTCGACACCCTCGGCAACGACTCGCATGCCGAAGCGGCGGCCGAGTTCGATGATCGACAGGACGATCGCCGCATCCTTGCTGTCACCGCTGGCGTCGGTGACGAACGAGCGGTCGATCTTCAGCTCGTCGAGCGGAAAACGCTTCAGGTAGCTCAACGACGAGTAGCCGGTGCCAAAATCGTCAAGCGACAGGCCGAAACCCTGCTCGCGCAGGCGGTCGAGGACGCCGATCGTCCGCTCGCTGTCGACCATCAGCAGTGACTCGGTGAGTTCCAGGACGAACTGTTGCGGCGCGACGCCGGCGCGCTGCACGATGCCGACGAGCCGGTCGACGATGTCGGACTGCAGGAAGCTCGGGCTGGCGAGGTTGACGGAAACGTCCACGGTCTCGATCCCGGCGTCGGCCCAGGCGCGCAGGTGGCTGGCGGCGGCGGCAACGACTCAGTCGCCGAGCGCGACGATGAGTCCGCACTCTTCGGCCAGCGGAATGAACTGCAAGGGTCCGAGGAGGCCGCGCCGCGGGTGTTGCCAGCGCAGCAGGGCCTCGGCACCGATCATGCGGCCACTCGCCACATCGACCTTCGGCTGGAAGTACAGTCGCAGCCCTTCGCCGGCGATGGCCTGCCGCAGGTCGCTCTCGAGTTCCAGCTTGGCGCTGGCGGCAGCGTTCATCTCGTCGGCAAAGAAGCGGCTGCTCGATGGCCCGGCCGTCTTGGCGGCATACACTGCCTGCTCGGCATGCCGCCAGAGGCTTTCGGCGGCATCGCCATCGCGCGGATGGACGGCGATGCCGATGCACGCCGTCAGCACCAGGTCCCGGCCAGCGACCGTCATCGGCTGCGCCACCGCCTGCAGCAGGCGCTCGGCATAGAGCGCTGCGTGCTCCGGCGTCACCAGGTCGACGAGCAGCAGCGCAAACGAGTCCCCGTCGATCCGCGCCACCGTCTCCTGGGCCCGCATCGGTGGTTTCAGGTTCTGCGCCTCACGGCCACTGACGAAGCGCTGCAGGCGTTCGGCGACGCCGCACAGCAGGCGGTCTCCACTGGCGTCGCCAAGCGCATCGTTGAAGCTCTTGAAGTGATCGAGATCGATGTGGATGATCGCGCACGCAGTCGCGACGCGCTGCGCACGCTCGAGTTCCAGCGTCACCAGTTCGTTGAAGAACTACCGGTTGGCAAGCCCGGTCAGCTGATCGTGCAGCGCCAGGTGCTCGATCCGGCGCTGCGCCTGCACCAGTTCGCTGATGTCCTGGGTGATCCCTTCCAGCTTGACGATGCGGCCGGCAGCGTCGCGGATGGCGATCGCCTCCTCGAACACCTCGACCAGCGAACCATCGCCGCGTCGCAGGCCGTAGGTCGCCTGGTAGGGCGTTCCCTCGCGCATCAGCCGCTGCCGCGCCGCCTCGACGACCGCACGGTCGCTGCGCCGCACCCGCTCGAGAAAACGCTCCGGCGTGCTGCTGCCGGTCAGTTCAATGTCGTCGCAGATGCGCTGCAATTGGTCGGAAAAACTGAAGCGTGCCTGCGGCAGCGACCACTCCCAGCTGCCCACCCGCGCCAGCCGCTGCGCGCGCTCGAGGCTCTCGCGGCCATGCCGCACGGCCGCCTGCGCACGCCCCGCACGCAGGCCGTAGCGCACGCGCTGGGTCAGCAGCAGCCAGTTGATCGGTTTGGTGACGAAGTCGGTGGCGCCAGCCGCATAGGCGCGCTCGATCGACTCGGTGTCGTTGAGCCCGGTGAGCATCATGATCGGCAGCGACTGCCCGCGCGGACTGCGGCGGATCGCCCGGCAGACGTCGTAGCCGTCCATCAGCGGCATCTGGCAATCCATCAGGATCGCGTCATGGGCGCCGGCGCGCGCCGCGACCACCGCCTGCGCACCATCCTCCGCCAGCTCGACCCCGCAACCGAGACCTTCCAGGATCGCCGCCGCGATCTCGCGGTTGACGGCGTTGTCTTCGGCGATCAGGACCCGCGCCCCCGCCAGGCTGCCGGCCAGCACCGGCGCCTGCTCGCCCGCCAGCGGGCCGGCGTGGCGCGCGGCACGCTGCCGGAACCAGAAGGTCGAGCCACGTCCTTCCTCGCTCTCGAAACCGACCTCGCCACCCATCCGCTGCGCCAGTTCGCGGATGATCACCAGCCCGAGTCCGGTACCGCCAAAGCGCCGCGTCGTCGAGTTGTCGGCCTGCGAGAACGGCGCAAACAGCTTCGCCGACGACGACGACCGTCAGCAGAACCCCCTTCGCCGACGCCGCGTGCATGAACGGCTGCGCCACCCCCTCGACCAGCCGCTG
This sequence comes from Candidatus Accumulibacter iunctus, assembly GCA_002345025.1. Lineage (GTDB taxonomy): Bacteria > Pseudomonadota > Gammaproteobacteria > Burkholderiales > Rhodocyclaceae > Accumulibacter > Accumulibacter iunctus. Next base: position 11,571 of record DDUX01000166.1, read on the forward strand.
CGGGCTGAACGCGATGTTCTCCAGCTCGAGCCGCCCGGACTCGATCTTCGACAGGTCGAGAACGTTGTTCAGGAGGTGCAGCAGCGACTCCGCCGACTGCCGCAGCGTCCCCAGATAGTGCCGCTGCCGCTCGGCCAGCGGCGTGTCGCGCAGCAGATCGGCCATGCCGATGACGCCGTTCATCGGCGTCCGGATCTCGTGGCTCATGTTGGCGAGAAAGCGCGACCTGGCGATGTTCGCCGCCTCGGCCTCGTCCTTGGCCAGCCGCAGCTGCGCCGTGCGGCGCTCGATCTGCTCCCCGAGCGTCGCCCGGTGCTGGCGCAGCTCGTCGTCACGCGCCGCGATCTCGCCGAGCATGCGGTTGAAGCCGGCGACCAGTTCGCCGACTTCGTCGCGGCGGTCGGGCAAGGACACGCGCAGCGAGTAATCGCGCTCGCCCGCCACCTGCCGCATGGCCTGTGTCAGTTCGCCGATCGGCTCCGAGACGGAGCGCTGCAGGCGCCCCGCCAGCACGAGCGCGCCGGCGAATGCAACGGCGGCACCGGCCACGACCAGCATTCGTTGCGCGATGTCCGACCACATCGGCGCCAGATCGGATTCGATCGCCAGCGTACCGATGACCTCGCTGCCCTGCCGGATCGGGTACTCGATGCGCAGCGTCGCTCCCCAGTAGGAACCGATCACCTGTGGTTCCGGAACACCCCGCTGGCGCGAGGCCATCGCCGCCGCTACCGGCGGATGGTGCGCGAACACCTGCCCGCTTGGCAGGGTGATCGCCGCCTGGATGAACTCTGGACGAACGCGCAAGCCGGCGAGTGCCTCGGCCGCCGTGCGCGCGTCGTCGAAGGCGATCGCCGGCGCGGTGCTGGCGGCCAGCACTTCGGCCATGCCGGTCAGCTTGGCGAGTTCGGCCGCGCGGTTGTCGTCGATCTCGGAAACGGCGAACAGGAGCGTGCTGATCAGCAGGCCGGCACCTGCCGTCAGTGCGATGATCAGCATCAGCTTGTGCCGCAAAGGCAGGTCGCCAAAACGCAGCATCAATTCCTTCCCTTCGCTTCAGAAAGGTTGCGCGCCAGTTGCAGCAGGTTCGAGCTGGCCTTGAGCTGTGCCTGATCGAGCGCCGCACGATTGACCTCGAACTGCAGGCGTCCGTCACCGCGGACGATGCCGATCGCGCCACCGGCATCGATGAACGCATCGGCGTCGCTGACCGTCAACAGCGGCTGGCCGGCAACCGCGCGCAGCGTCAGCGCCAACCGCCGCGATTCCGATTCGGCGATGAAAAGCACCTGGCACGGGCGTGCCTCGTCCGCGCTCGCCAGGCGACGGACGGCAATCGGCCGCCCGTCGCCTGGCGAGCGCGGTCAATGCTGTCGCCACATCGTCGCGGCCGAGCACACAGAGCAGGATCGGCGCGTCGCGGGCGGCGAAAACCCGCTCCGGCCACTCGACGTAGCGCGCGAAGTTGAGCACGAAGCCGGCTTTCGCCTGCGCCTCGCTGACTGCCGTCTGCGCCGCCACCTGGGCGGCGGTGACGACAGCGCAGATGATTGCCAGCAGCCCGCTGCCAAGAAAGGAGCGCACGCTCAAGCCCTCAGAACTGCCACTTGGCCTGCAGGTAGTAGCCGCGCTCGATCTCCAGATTGCGTGATGGCAGCAGGCTCGCGACCGACTCGGGGTGCTGCCCGTCGAGCAGGTTCTGGCCGACCAGCGACAGTTCGAAATCGCGCGTCGGTCGCCAGGCGTAGCGCAGATCGAGCGTCGTGTAGGCCGGAACGTAGAGCGGCGAGCTTGCCGACATGGCGCAACCAGAGGTCGAAATGCTGCCGCTCCGACAAGGACATCGACGAGCGCAGCGCCCACTGGTGCTGCGGACTGCCGCTGTTGGTGGTCTCGACGCTGAGCAGCGAGGCCGGATCACCGGTCTTCGACGAGGCACGCAGGTCGAGGTACGAGTAGATCGGCTGGATTCGCCACCATGGCAGCGGGTACCAGTCCACGGCAATCTCGACACCGTGCGTGCGTGCCTTGGCGCTGTCGTCGGGGCTTACGGGCAGCAGCACGTACGGCTGCGGCGGCGCCAGCACCAACCGCGGGCTGCCGGTCATCTGTGCCCGCAGCTCGTCGTAAAGGTTGTAGAACAGTGCGACGTCAGCCGAAAGGCCCGGGCCGAACTGGTGACGGTAACCGATTTCATAGGCGGTGAGGGTTTCGTTGGGCAGATCCTGCTCGTCCGGGATGTTGCCGACGACAAGCGGCAACGGCGTCGGATTGACCGGCGATCGGGCCGGGACGACGAGGCTGGCCACCTGCCCGTCGAGTTCGGCTCGCGATGGCGTGCGCACGGCGCGCGAAACCGACGCCCACAGCGACTGGTTGGCACTCGGCGTCCAGATCATCCGCGCATTGAGCTGCGGCGCGAAGCCGGAAAAGCTGTTGTCCTCGAGGCGCAGGCCGAGCAGCAGGCGCAGGGTATCGGTCACGAGGGTGATCTCGTCCTGGATGAAGGCGCTGGCGAGGTTGAAGCTCCGCTTCTGCGGCTGGATGTTGATCATCCCGGCGCTGCTGATGTCGTCATGCGAATGGCGGTAGCCAAGGCCCCAGACCAGGTCATGCCGATCACCGAGGAGAATGAGATGCTGGAAGTCGAGGTCGACGGTCGTGCGCTGTTCCTTGAAGGCGCCGGCGATCCCCAGCTCGCTGGCAGCAACGTAGGCCTGAACGGCTGCTTCCGAGCCGCCTTGCAGGGTCCATTCGTTGCGCGCCATGAGGAAACCGCCGCTTGCCTTCTGCCGCATGTCGGTGAGCGTCACGCCTGCCGGCGAGCCGATGTCCGGCACGTGCCAGGTGTCGCCCGACGTTCCGTGGTAGGCCTGACCGCTGAGCGTCAGCCGGTGACCGCCGCCCATCATCCAGTCGCCGCGGAAACCGGCGCGTCCGGCGCGCCAGTAGTCGTTCCCCGTCTCTCCTTGCGGCGTCACCGACTCGTCGCGCGCGAACCCCTTGCCCCAGACCCACAGGTGCCCGTCGCCCCCCGCCATGCCGTGGCGAAACGAGGCAAAGGCGCTTTCCTCACTGCCGGCGCCGGTGACCAGCAGGCTGCCCTGGGTGTCGCGCGCCCGCCGCGTGATGATGTTGATCACCCCGTTGACCGCGTTCGCACCCCACATCGCCGCGCCCGACCCGCGAATCACTTCGATGCGCTCGATGTCTTCGAGGAGCGTGTCCTCGACCTCCCACAACACACCCGAGAAGAGCTGCGAGTACATGCTGCGGCCATCCATCAGCACCAGCAGCTTGTTGGAAAAGCGGCTGTTGAAGCCGCGCACGCTGACCGCCCAGCGGTTGTTCGCCAGGCGTGCGACGTTGACCCCGGCGCGAGGCGCAGGGCTTCCGGAATGTTGGTCGCTCCCGAACGTTCGATGTCCTCGCGCGTGATGACGTAGACCGCTGCCGCGACGTCATTGAGCCGTTGCGACTTGCGCGCCGCGCTGGTGATCTCGACGTTGAGCAGGTCCTCGAGGCTCATGTCGACCGCAACGGCTGCATGCAGCGCCTCCGGTTCCACCGCCAGCAGCGACGGGCTCAGGCACGCGCCCGTCAGCAGCAGGCCGAGACGAATCATCCGCGAACTTGTCCCTTGCAGCAACCTTCATCCTCCAGGCAGAAAAAGCCGCGAGCGGAACATCACCTGCCAACATCGGCTTGGAGACCCCAGCGCGCTGCCGGCTTTCCGGCCTGCGCGGCAGTTGGCTCCCCCGCTCGCCACGCATGTATAACGGCTCTTGCCGCCAGGAACTTCAGTGCCGAGGATCGCCTCAAGTTTCTCGCCGAGGTGCCGTTGATCCAGCCAGCAGTTCCATCGCCAGCGAAAGGCAGCGACGGCGGCGGATCTCTGGCTTGAAGGAGGCATCGATGACGAATTCCCCGGCAGTCGACCCGCTGCGGCGCGGCGCCACGCGCGCGCACCTGACCGCTGTCCTGGCGCTCGTGCTGGCCGGTGCCTGGCAGCCGCCCGAGCAGGGCGCTGCGGAGGATCCGAGCGGGCAAGGACCGGATCGCGTGACCGTCGGCACCGGCCACGACGCGGCTAGTGCGGCAAGCGAGCAGTCGATCGACCTCAACGCGGTCGAGCGCATCGGGTTCGGTCACGGCGCGCCGCGCTTCCTGCCATCATCGTCGCGCCTGGACGGGGGCTGGCCCGCTCTGGCGGGGATCGGCGGCCGGTTGCGGGGCAGGCATGCTTAGCCGACGGTTGCGGCGCGGCTCGCTCAGGGAGAAGCTGCGCCGCATCAACCTGCTCACCATCGGCAGCGCGTTTCTCATCAGCATCCTGCTGCTGACCGGCTACGACTATCTCAACCTGAGCAGCGAACTGCTGCGGGACAGTCAGGTCAAGGCGCAGGTGATCGGCCGCAACAGCGCGTCGGCGCTGCTCTTCGATGACCCGCGGGCGGCGAACGAGTTGCTCTCCTCGCTCGCCGACGACGAGAGCATCATGCAGGCGGTCCTGCGCGACCGCCAGGGGCAGGAGTTGGCGGCCTATCGCTCGCCGCGCGGGGAAGCCGGCGAGATCGCGCCAGCCGCGGCGCCCGGCCACGCCATGGGGCTGCGCTTCCTCAACCTGGCGCAACCGGTGAGCGCTGACGGCCGCCTGCTCGGCATGATCGCCCTGCGCGTCGACCTCGCCGGGCTGCAACAGCGGCTGCTGACCCATGCGGCGGGCTTCACGCTGCTCATGCTGCTGGCACTGGCCGCCTCGCTGCTGCTCCTGTCGCGCCTGAACCGCATCATCACCGCGCCTGTGTCGAGCCTCGTGCAGACGATGTCCGAAGTCTCGCAGAAGGGCGACTACGCCATCCGGGCGCCGATCGAGTCGGGCGACGAGATCGGCCGTCTGGCCAGCGGCTTCAACACCATGCTGGAACAGATCGAGGAGCGCGACCGCCACCTGGCGGCGCACCGCGACGAACTCGAGCGCCAAGTCGAGGCGCGCACCGCCGAGTTGCGGCACGCCAAGGATCTCGCCGAAGCCGGCAGCCGTGCGAAAAGCGAGTTCCTCGCCACCATGAGCCATGAGATCAGGACGCCGATGAACGGCATCCTCGGCATGACCGAACTGCTGCGCAACACGATGCTCAGTGCGCAGCAGCGCCGCTTCGCCGACTCCGTCCCGCAATCGGGCGAACACCTGTTGTCGATCATCAACGACATCCTCGACTTCTCGAAGATCGAGGCCGACAGACTGCATCTGGAAAGCATTCACTTCAACCTGCGGCAACTGGTCGAGGATCTCGCCTGCCTGTTTGCCCGCCCGGCGGAGAGCAAGGGCCTCGAGATGGTGTGCAGCGTGCCGCACGACCTGCCGGTGGCCGTGCAGGGCGATCCGGTTCGCCTGCGCCAGATCCTGACCAATCTGGTCAGCAACGCCATCAAGTTCACCAGCCAGGGCGAGATCGTCGTCCGCGTCTCGCTGCTCGCCGAGGATGTGTGGCAGGCCCGGCTGCGCTTCGAGGTTCAGGACAGCGGCATCGGCATCAGCGACGAGGCGCAGGCGCGACTGTTCCAGGCCTTCGTCCAGGCCGACGGGTCGACGACCAGGCGTTTCGGCGGCAGCGGACTCGGACTGGCGATCGCCCGCTGGCTCGTCGACCTGATGCATGGGGAGATCGGCCTGCATAGCCAGGCCGGCAAGGGTACGCTGTTCTGGTTCGAGATCCCGCTGCGCAAGCAGGAGCCCAGCGCGCGCGCGCCACTCGACCTCGCCGGCCACCTCGCTGGCCTGTGCGTGCTGGTCGTCGATGACAACGCCACCAACCGCGAGATCCTCGCCAACCAGCTCGCCGGCTGGAGAATGCTGCACAGCGCCGCCGTCGATGCGCACGATGCCCTGCAGCAGTTGGCGACGACCACGTCAGCGTTCGACCTCGCCATCCTCGACCTGCACATGCCGGCAATGGACGGTTTCGAACTGGCGGACGCGATTCGTGGCGACCCGCGCTGGGCGGACCTGCCGCTGCTGATGCTGTCGTCGGTCAGCGTCGGCGCCGGCGAACGAGTCCACCAGCGGGCGATGCTCGACTGCTACCTGACGAAGCCAGTTCGCCAGTCCGACCTCTACGATGCGATTGCCACCACCGTCGCCAGGCGGCCGCCGGCGGAGCGGCCAATGCCGGCAGCGGCGACGCCGGCCGTCGTCGCCGGCAAGCCACGGCTCGCTGGCCACGTGCTGGTCGCCGAGGACAATCCGGTCAACCAGGAGGTGGCTGCCGCCATGCTCGAATCGCTCGGGCTCAGCTACCATCTCGCCGAGAACGGCCGCATCGCCCTCGAGCGCGTCCTCAACGAGCGCTTCGACCTCGTCCTGATGGATTGCCAGATGCCCGAAATGGATGGCTTCGAGACCACCTCCCGCATCCGCGACGGGCAGCGAAGCGGCGCCCTGCCGCAGCGCCTGCCGATCGTCGCGCTGACCGCCAACGCGGTGGCCGGCGACCGCGAACGCTGCCTCGCCGCCGGCATGGACGATTACCTGAGCAAGCCCTTCGGCCGCGAGCAACTCGCCGCCATCCTGCAGCGCTGGCTGGCGCAGCCGCCAGCCGCCGGGACAGCGGCCACGCCACCAGCAGCAGCGGCTGCAGCGCCGACCGGCGACGAGGCGATCAACCCGCGCGCACTCGACGCGATTCGCCAGCTCCCGGGCCCGAACGGCGAACTGCTGGTGCAGAAGGTGGTCGCCGCGTATCTCGGCGACGCACCGGCACGCCTCGCGCAACTGCAGGCCGCCGGCGACGCCGAAGCGCTGCGCCGCACCGCGCATGCGCTGAAATCGAGCAGCGCCAATGTTGGTGCCGAACAGTTGTCGGCGCTCTGCCGCGAGATCGAGAGCCTTGACCGCAGCGGCAGCGTCGAAGCGACGAAAGCCCTGCTGACTGGCGTAGAATCGCAACTGCCGCGCGTGCTCGCGGCGCTGGCAACCCTGAGCCGAGCAGATCCCTGACATGCCGACACCGCAGCCGTCGCGGCAAGCCACTGCGCTGATCGTCGACGACGATCACGTGATGCGCCTGCTCGAATACGAGACCCTTTCCCAGTTCGACTTCGCCGTCCATGAAGCGAACGACGCCCACGCGGCGCTGGACCTGCTGTCGACGCTGGTTCCCGACCTGCTGCTGCTCGACGTCGACATGCCGGGAATGAACGGCTTCGAGCTCTGCCGGCGGGTTCGCCAACGCTGGGACATGACCCGCCTGCCGATCATCATGGTCACCGGCATGGACGATCTCGAGTCGATCAACGAGGCCTACCAGTCGGGCGCCAACGACTTCGTCTCGAAGCCGATCAACTGGCCGATCCTCGGCCATCGGGCGCGCTACGATCGGGCGCGCTACGTCCTGCGTTCGGCACAGGCGGTGCGTGAGCTGCACGAGCTGAAGGAGAAACAGGCGGCGATCGTGCAGGCGATACCCGACACGATCTTCCTCACCGACCGACGGGGAACCTATCTCGACTTCAAGGCCGGTTTTGGCGCGACACCCGGGCTCGCTCCGGGCGCCATCGTCGACCGCCATGTGGCGGAGATCCTGCCCGGCGAGGTCGCCGAGCTCGTCCTGCGCGCAATCGAGCCCACCCTGCAGGAGGGCCGCATCGAGTCACTGGTGTACAAGCTGCCGCTGGCCGACGGCACCCACCATTACGAGGCGCGCCTGGCACCCAGCGGCGCCGACAAGGTGGTCATCGTCGTCCGCGACATCACGCTGCAGAAGCTGAACGAAGACCGGGTACGGCGCCTGGCCTACTTCGACACCCTCACGGGAATGCCCAATCGGCAGAGCTTCCTCGAACGACTCGACGACGAGTTGCTGCGCGCGCGACGACAGGGCCGCGTCGTCGCGCTGCTCTTCCTCGACCTCGACGGCTTCAAGCGCGTCAATGACACCCTCGGGCACAGCGCCGGCGACCAGTTGTTGCAGGCGGTGGCCGAGGACAGTGGCCTGATCGTCCCGCTCGGCGAATGGGTGATGCGGACGGCGTGCCGGCAACTCGTCGAGTGGCTGGAACGCGGGGCGGTCGTGCCGCGGGTGGCAGTCAATGTCTCGGCGACGCAGGTGCGCGGTGCCGATTTCATCGGTACGGTGGCGAGCGTCATCGACGAGACGGGAATCGGCGCCGACCAGCTCGAGCTCGAGCTGACCGAGAGCATCCTGATGGACCCGGACATGCGCCGCATCGAAGGGCTGTCACGACTGCGGGCGCGCGGCGTGCATTTTTCGATCGACGACTCCGGCACCGGCTATTCGCCGCTGTCCTACGTCAAGCGCTTCCCGATCAGCATGCTGAAGATCGACCAGAGCTTCGTCCGCGGACTGCCCGACAGCGCCAACGACGCCGGCATCACGACGGCGATCATCGCCATGGCGCGCAGCCTCGGTCTCGAAGTCATCGCCGAAGGAGTCGAAAACGCGTGCCAGGCCGACTTCCTGCGCCGGGCGCAGTGTGACAAACTGCAGGGCTACCTGTTCAGCCGCCCGCTGCAGGCCGCGGAAGTCGAGCAACTGCTGCTGCAGGGGCGCCTCTGAACCGACACTCTGGCTCGCCGAACAACACCGAAGGGAAGGGGAAGACATGCCAGGACCCACGCTCGGCCCGGTCTGGAAATGGAGGATGGGATGAAGTACCGACACAGCGCTGCCCAGAGTACCGAGTACCTGCGGCTGGCGGTCAAGCAGATGACCCAGCACGCAGCCGGCATGCATCCGGCAAGCTACACGGTCTGGTACGAATACGTGTCGGGGGCCAATCCGGCGCTGCGGGCCGAACTCGACTCGCTGCTGCAGGGTGGCGTCCGGCTCGGCGACGAGGAGATACACGATCTTTATTCCAGGCACATCAGCGAACTGGATGCGCGCACGGCCCTGCGCATCGGTGACAGCGTCAGTCAGCTCGTCAGCCATGTCTCGGAGTCGACCGCGGTGGCGGGTGACGAGGCCGAACGCTTCGGCAGTTCGCTGGCGCGCTGGAACGAGGAACTCGTCGACCCGGCGACCGGCGGCGACGCACTCGCCAGCGGCGTCGAAGACATCCTCCGCGGTACACGGCAGATGCAGAAAGCGGTCAGCACCTTGAAGCTGCGTCTCGCCGAGAGCGCGCTTGAAACCGAACGCTTGCGGGAGGAGGTGGCACGCGCCCGCGAGGAAGCGCTGATTGACGGCCTCACCGGCCTGAGCAACCGCAAGGGATTCGACCTCGCCCTGGCGACCTGTCTCGATGAACTGTTGCCCGGAGCGGCCGGCCCCTGCCTGCTGATGATCGATCTCGATCATTTCAAGCGAATCAACGATAGCCTGGGACACGTCTTCGGCGACCGCGTACTGGCGAACGTCGGCCAGATCCTGCGTGCCAACGTCAAGGGCAAGGATACTGCGGCGCGCTACGGCGGCGAGGAGTTCGCCGTGGTCCTGCCGAACACCCCGCGCGGCGGCGCCGTCGGCTTGGCCGAGGCGCTGCGCGCACTCGTCGCCGCCAGCCGTGTCAGGCGCGGCGGCGACCGGGACGCACTGATCGGCAACATCTCGGTGTCGATCGGCGTCGCCGATCATGTTGCCGGCGAGTCGCCGACCGATCTCGTCAGCCGCGCCGATCGCGCCCTGTACACAGCCAAGATGCAGGGGCGCAACCGCGTCGTCCTGGCGCCGCGCCCGGCGGCACAGGCGGGTCAATGAGATCGCCGGTCGTCCGCCCGCAGCCAGCGAGCGCGATCGACGAGCAGCGCGTGCGCCGCCCGACCGGCATCGCCGGCGGCACGACAGCGGCCGGCCACCGGCTGCGGTGCAGCGGCAGCCACAAAGGAGCATGCCGATGACCGCCGACACCCTGCCCGTCGACGACGTGGTCGGCAACGCACTGGTCCCTATTTCGGGGCTGCTGCGGCTGCTGAGGCCGACCAGCGCGGTCGGCTTCGCGATCAAGGGGCTCGACGGACGCTATCGTCTGGCCAACCCGGCGATCGAAGAACTGCTCTGTCGGCCGGGCGAGCACCTGGCCGGACGATCGGAAGACGAACTGGTGCCATCGCCAACCTGCAGCCTGCTCGCCGAATGTGACCGGCGGATCCTCGCCGGCGAGACGTCAGCCTGGGCGAGGGTCGAGCTGGCGCGCAGCGGTCAGCGCCGCCACTACTCGTGGCTGAAGATGGCGATCCTGGCACCCGACCAGACGCTGCAGGCGATCGCCTCGCTGATCGAGCCGGTGACGCGGCAACAGGCCTCGCCGGCGATACAGGAGACGCTGCGGCGGCTGCAGGACGCCAATCGCGACCTGCAGCAGATGGTCGTCGAACTCGAGCAGGTCGCCAGCACCGACCGGCTGACCGGAGCCTGGAACCGGCGCCGCCTCGAGGAGAGCGTGCAGAGCGAGATGGAGCGGATGGTGCGCTACGGACATTCGCTGTGCCTGCTGCTGATCGACGTCGACCACTTCAAGCCGATCAACGATCAGTACGGCCACGCCGTCGGTGACGCCGTACTGCAGCGTCTGACGGCGCTGCTGCAGGCCGCGCTGCGCAAGGTCGACTCGCTGAGCCGCTGGGGCGGCGAGGAGTTCGCGGTTCTGTGTCCGAATACCGCCCGGGCGACCGCAGCAGCGGCCGCCGAACGATTGCGGCAGGAGGTCGCCAACGCCCACTTTGCCACCGTCGGAAGGGTCTCGGTGAGCATCGGGGTTGCCGAATGCGCGGCCGGGGAAAGCTGGGACGAGTGGTTCGCGCGCGCCGACGCGGCGCTTTACCGCGCCAAGAGTGGTGGCCGCAATCAGGTGCAGGTGGCGCCGGAAGTACCGTGTCACGGCGACGGCAAGGGCTACGTCGTCGCCAACTTCGTGCAACTCGTCTGGCGCTCGGCCTACGAATGCGGCAACGAGATCGTCGATCGCGGCCACCGGCAGCTTTTTGCCGACGCCAACCGACTGCTGTCGGCGATCCTCACCGATCAGTCGGCGGACGAGATCGGGACGATCGTCGACCGGCTGCTGAGTGATGTCGTCGAGCACTTCCGCGACGAAGAGGCGGTCATCACTGCTGCCGGCTTTCCGGCTGCCGGCGAGCATCTCCTGCTGCATCGGGCACTGACCGCCGAGGCCCACCGTCTGCTCGACCACTACCGCGGCGGCACCCGCGCGGCCGGCGACGTGTTCCAGTTCCTCGCCTATGAGGTGGTGACGAAGCACATGCTGGGCGCCGACCGGATGTTCTTCGATTTCCTGCGTCCCCCTGAGGCAGCAATGAACCCGGCCGGGCAGGCGGGGCCGCTGGCGTAGCCGGACGCTCGCAGGTGATCAGCGCGCACGCGGGCACCGTCAGGCGGCGGCGAGCGCGCCGCGCCGACCCGCCCGCGCGGCGCGCGGTGAAACGAGACTACTTGCCGACTGCCGCCTTCGCCTTGTCGGCAGCTTCCTTGGTCGCGTCGGCAGCTTCCTTGGTGGCATCGGCGGCCTTGACGACCATCTCCTTGCCGGCCTCCTTGGTGGCCGCCACGGCATCCTTGCCGGCTTCCTTGGTCGCGTCAGCGGCAGCGCCAACGGCCTCGCCGGCCTTCTTGGCCGCTTCGTCGGCCTTCTGCTTGGCTTCGCCAGCGAGTCTTGCCGCCTCGGCCTTGGCGGCCTCGGCTTTCTTGGCGTCTTCGCCACAGCCGGCAAGACCGATCGCGAGCAGGGCGGATACGAGAATCAGGCGGATTTTCATGAGTTTGACTCCAGGGTTGAAAGACATCGGCGGCATGCGGGCAGACGGGCGATCGAGCCGTGTCGTGTCGGCCGACGACGCAGGCCAGCACGTTCGACTGACCCTGGACGCTGCCGCACTGCCGCGCGGGGAGCGTATCAGATCATATTCGCCGACATCCGTAAACCCGCATCCAGCCGGCGGCTACCGGCAAGCGGGCAGTTCGATGGCGCCTCCGCTGGTCGCCCAGTCGCCAACGGCATGCCGGCGGAACTTGCCGGCGGCAGCATGATGTCCGGCCGTCAGTTGCTCGATGCCGATCTGTACGCTGCCTTGCGCGCGCTGATCGGTGCCGACGGCGATGCCGCTGCCGCGATCGACTCGGTCAGCGAGGTCGGCGGCGGTTCGATCTCGCGCGCGCTGGTGCTCGGCAGCGGCCGACGCCGCCACTTCGTCAAGCTCAACGACGCCAGTCTGGCGGCGATGTTTGCCGCCGAAGCCGACGGCCTCGCGGCGCTGGCGGCGTGTCCGGCGGTGCGCGTACCACGAGTTTGCGGGCACGGCGTCAGTGGCCGGCACGCCTATCTGGTACTCGAGCACCTCTCGCTGCACCGCCTGCACGGGGGCGCGCCGGCGGCTGCCGCCGGCCAGGCTCTGGCGGCGATGCACCGCAGCACGGGCAGCCATTTCGGCTGGCCGCGCGACAACTTCATCGGCAGCAGCCGACAGTACAACGCCAGCCAGCCGACGTGGCCACTGTTCTTTGCCCACCAGCGCCTGCTGCCGCAGCTCGAACTGGCGAAACGGCATGGCCAGCACGGGCGGCTCGTCGCCAGCGGCGAGCGTCTGGCCGAAAGTCTGCCGGCACTGTTCACCGCGCATCGACCACCGCCCAGTCTGCTGCACGGCGACCTCTGGTCCGGCAACGCCGCGCTCGACGAAGCCGGCAGGCTCGCGCTCTTCGATCCGGCGGTCTACTGGGGTGATCGCGAGACCGACCTGGCGATGAGCGAACTGTTCGGCGGCTTTCCCGACAGCTTCCACGCCGCCTACCGGGAAGCCTGGCCACTGACCGAAGGTTTCGCGCAGCGCAAGCTGCTGTACCAGCTCTACCACGTGCTCAACCATCTCAATCTGTTCGGCGGCGGCTACCTGCACCAGGCCGAACGCATGATCAACCGGCTGCTGGCAGAGACCGACGGCTGAAACGCCAGCCGACCGGCTGCCCGCCAGCTCCCTGCCCTGGAGAAACCGATGGCTGTCGCCAGCCGCGAACAAGAACAACGAGTCGGACACTTCCGGCAGATCCTCCTCTGGCCGTTGCAGTTGATGCCGTTGCCCGCCGGCAGCCCGTTGCAGCACCACCATCAATTGCTCGAGCAGGGCGGCGGCAGCCAGCCGTGGCGCGAACTGGTCGACGAGTTCTCCGGCGATCCCGAACAGTTCCAGGAACGCCACTACAGCGAGTTCGTCACCTTCCTGCCCTACGTCCAGCGCTTCCTCTACGGCGAAGGGGGCGGCGACGACGGCAATCCGCAGCACGGTGGATCGCCGATCCGTGTCTTCCGCCGCGACGACGTGGCGCAGGTGCGGATGAGTTTCAAGGACAGCGAAACGCCGCTGTGCTTCGACATCATTCACCTCGATCTCTACTTCTTCCACGACATCGACGTCGTCATCCTCGTCGTCGAGATCGCCGCCGACGGTCTCGACCTGCGACAGGTACAGGATGCGCTGTACCGTTTCGGGCGCGCCTATCCGCCGTACTGGGACGAGGACGGCAGCGGTGGCCACTGCCTGCGGCGCAGCGAATGGCTCGCCGCCGACGGCCGGGTTCTGGCCACGTCGGACTACGAGAAGCGCAGCAAGTACCTGGCTTTCGTCAGCCGCTTTCGCGCCCCGTGCATCTCGTCGCACTGGGAGTTCCTGCTGCGGCCGCTGGTCCTGCACCACTCGGACGAGGAGGGTCCGGTGCGCTATCGGCAGATCGAGTACCACCGCATGCCGCTGCTCGCCTATCTGGCGATGGACGATCCGCGCCGCCTGAGTCGCGGCGACTTCGCCCGCCTGGTGCTGGTCAGCGGTCCCGGCAAGAGCGGCTCGCTGCCCTATTCCGACCAGCACCTCGAGGATTTCGAGGCGCGCTTCTGTTACGACCGCTACTGGCATCCGCAGGCCGAGCACGCCGGCACCCGCCTGCTCTCCTGCGGCCACGCCTTCATCATGGTCGGCAGTGCCCGCGATGCGTACTTCACCGGCGCCGAGAACGGTCTGCTCGGGCAGTTCCGTCACCAGTTCTTTCTCCTCGCCCTGATTCCGCACTTCCACAAGGCGGCACTGCTGATGCTTTCCGATCGCCTGGTGACGGCGCTCAACCGGCTGCAGATCGGCAATGCCGAGTCGGTCAAGATCTTCAAGCGCGACATCCGCGAAGTACTCGAGGTCTTCCTGCGCTTCACGCACCGCTACTGGTTCAACGAGATCTCCGACCAGGCACAGGCGCGCGCGCTGTTCGCCATGACCCGCGGCCATCTCGGCACCGAGCGCCTGTACGCCGAGCTGCGCGAGGAGATCCAGGACATGAGTCAGTACCTCGACAGCGACAGTCTGCGCCGGCAGGCAAACACCGTCGTGCGGCTGACGGTGGTCACCACAGCCGGCCTGATCGCCACGATCAGCACCGGCTTCCTCGGCATGAACCTGATCGACGCGGCACAGGAACCGCTGCCCGACCGACTTCTCCTCTTCGCGATGGTGTTCGTGCTTTCGGCCCTGCTCACCGGTTTCGCGATCGTCCGGTCGAAACGACTTTCGGATTTTCTCGAGGCACTTTCCGACGAACGTCTGTCGCAGCGCGACCGGCTGGCGACGCTGCTCGCCGTCTGGCGCAGCAGGCGACCGCCGGGCAGCGGCTGAACGGCAGCGCGAGAGTGGACGAACGATCGTTGCGCCGTGCTGCTTTCTTGCCGCCAAGGGTGTAGATTGTCGTCCTGAATCCGACGAGAGTTCGCGCTGGTGCGTATTCATTCGCTGACCGTAGAACAGGCTCTGAGCAGCCTGAACGCTTCGCTCTCCGGGCTGGAAGCGGGCGAGGCGACGCGCCGGCTCGGCGAGTTCGGGCCCAACCTGCTCGAGGAGGTCGAGCAGCAGCACCTGCTGCTGCGCTTCGCTCAGGAATTCACCCATTTCTTCGCCATCGTCCTCTGGATCGGCGCCGGTCTGTCGTTCGTCGCCGAGCACTTCGACCCGGGACAGGGGATGGCGAAGCTGGGGCTGGCCATCGTCGGCGTCATCGTCATCAACGGCGTCTTCTCGTTCTGGCAGGAGTACAGGGCGGAGCGTGCGGTGGCAGCCCTGCGCCAGTTGCTGCCGCAGAAGGTCAAGGCGCTGCGCGCCGGCGAAATCACCGGCCTGCTCGCCAGCGAACTGGTACCGGGCGACATCGTGCTGCTCGAAGAAGGCGATTTCGTACCGGCCGACTGCCGCCTGACCGAAATCTCCGGGCTGCGCGTCAACCTGTCGACGGTGACCGGCGAATCGCTCGCCAAGGCACGCACGCTCGAGCCGAGCAACGAGGAGTCGCCGCTGCAAGCGGCGAACATCGTCCTCGCTGGCACCTCGATCGTTTCCGGACAGGCGCGCGCCGTGGTCTACGCTACCGGCATGCGCACCGAGTTCGGTCGCATCGCCCACCTGACGCAGACCGCCGGCGAGAGCAGCTCGCCGCTGCAGCGCGAGATCGCCCGCCTGTCGCGGATCGTCGCCGGCCTGGCCACCGGCATAGGGCTGCTGCTGTTCCTCGTCGGTCAGGCCATCGGGCTGCCGACGTGGGAGAATCTGCTGTTCGCCATCGGCATCATCGTCGCCAACGTCCCCGAGGGACTCCTGCCGACCGTCACCCTGTCGCTGGCCATCGCCACCCAGCGAATGGCGAGGCGCAACGCACTGGTACGCCACCTGCCGGCGGTCGAGACGCTCGGCTCGACGACGGTGATCTGCAGCGACAAGACCGGCACGTTGACGCAGAACCGGATGTCGGTGCAGCAACTGTGGATCGGCGGCGCGTTCATGCCATGCGCCGATCTGGCGCAGCGGGCGCATGTGATACACGATCACCGTGCGCTGTTCGTCAATGCCGCGCTTTGCCACAACCTGAAGGAGGTCGATGAGCAGGGCCGGCACAGCCTGCGTGGCGATCCGATGGAGATCGCACTGGCCGAGATCGGCCGCGATCTCGCCGGCGATCTTGCCGGCTGCCAGCGCGTCGACGAGATTCCCTTCGACACCGACCGCAAGCGCATGTCGGTGATCTGCGAGACGCCGCAGGGCCGCATGCTCTACTGCAAGGGCGCTCTCGAGACGGTGCTCGCCGGCTGCCGCTTCATCGAGTTCGACGCCGGCGTCGCGCCACTCGATCCAGCCGCCCGCACCCGCTTGCTGGCGGCGCAGGACGAGATGGCGAGTGGGGGTCTGCGCGTTCTCGCCTTTGCCCATCGGGCCCTCGATGAGACAGGCGTACCCGACGACGAACAGGGGATGATCCTTGCCGGGCTGATCGGCCTCGAGGATCCGCCACGGCCCGAGGTGCCGGAAGCAATCGCCCGCTGCGAGGAAGCGGGCATCCGGATCATCATGGTCACCGGCGACCACCCGCACACCGGCCTCGCGATTGCCCGCCAGATCGGCCTCGTCCGGGGCGATGCACCGGTCGTGATCAGTGGCGAGCAGCTGCGACTGATGTCGCCAACACAACTGCAACTGGCACTCGATGCCCCCGAGATCCTCTTCGCCCGCGTCGCCGCCGAGCAGAAGATGCGCATCGTCGAGGCGCTGAAGAACAAGGGCGAGATCGTCGCCGTTACCGGCGACGGGGTCAACGACGCACCGGCGCTGAAAGCCGCCGACATCGGCATCGCCATGGGCATCAGCGGCACCGACGTGGCCAAGGAAGCCGCCGACCTGATCCTGCTCGATGACAACTTCGCCAGCATCGTCGCAGCGATCGAGGAAGGGCGCGCGGTTTTCGAGAACATCCGCAAGTTCCTGACCTATATCCTCAGCTCGAACATCCCCGAGCTGATCCCCTACCTGGCTTTCGTCCTCTTCCGCATCCCGCTGCCGCTGACGATCATCCAGATACTGGCGGTCGACCTCGGCACCGACATGCTGCCGGCGCTGGCTTTGGGCGCCGAGAAGCCCGACCCGGGAGTAATGAAACGGCCCCCGCGCGCGCGCGGCGAGCGGCTGCTGTCCTGGGGCCTGCTCGCCCGTGCCTACCTGTTCCTCGGCGTACTCGAAGCGGCAGCGGCGATGCTTGCCTTCTTTTTCGTCCTCGACGCCGCCGGCTGGCAGTACGGTCAGGTCCTCGCCCGCGACGACCCGCTGTACCTGCAGGCGACGTCGGCGTGCCTGGCGACGATCGTCGTCATGCAGATGGCCAACCTCTATCTCTGCCGCCACCCCCGCCGCTCCTTGTTCAGCTACGGCCTCGGCGGCAACCGCTACCTGCTGCTCGGCATCGTCGCCGAGCTGGCAGTGATCCTGTTCATCCTCTACACGCCAGCCGGCAACTGGCTCTTCGGCACGGCGCCGATTGGCGCCAGCAGCTGGCTGCTGGCTGCCGGCTGCGCCATCCTCATGTGCTCGCTCGAAGAGCTGCGCAAGTCCTGGCTGCGCCACCGCTACGGGAGCTGATGCATGCCGCCGCCGCTGCCACCGCTGATCGCGGCACTCCTCGACCCGGCACGCTATCCGCACCCGGCGGCGGGCGTCGAGCTGATCGAAACGCATGCCTCGTGGCTGTTGCTGGCAGGCGACTTTGCCTACAAGATCAAGAAACCGGTTGTCCTCCCCTTCCTCGACTATGGCACGCTCGACCGGCGTCGTGCCTGCTGCGAAGCCGAACTGCGGCTGAACGGCCGCTTCGCGCCGCAGCTTTACCTGGCGGTCCTGCCGATCGTCGGCCAGCCCGACGATCCACAGATCGGCGGTGGCGGTGAGGCCATCGAATACGCGGTCAGGATGCGCCGTTTCGCTGAAGCCGGCCGCCTCGACCGGCTGTGCGCCCGCGGTCAGCTCGGGCGCCAGCAGGTTTCCGAGCTCGCGGCAACGCTCGCCGCCTTCCACGCCGATGCGGCAACCGCCCCGCCGGACTCGCGTTTCGGCGAACCGCAGCAAGTCCTCGCGCCAGCGCTCGCCAATTTCGATGAACTGCGGGATCTGTTGCCCGGCAGCGCGGAAGGCGCGCGCCTGGCCCGGCTGCGCGCGTGGACTCAAAGCGAGTTCGACCGCCTGCGCGCACACTTCGCTGCCCGCAAGGCGGACGGCCGCATTCGTGAATGCCACGGTGACCTGCATCTCGGCAATCTCGTCCTGATCGACGGTCGCGTGACCCTCTTCGACTGCATCGAGTTCAGCGAGGCGCTGCGCTGGATCGACGTCGCCAGCGAGCTCGCCTTCACCTACATCGATCTCCTCGACCACCGTCAGCCCGGTCTCGCCTGCTGGCTGCTCAACGAGTGGCTGACCTGCAGCGGCGACTACGACGCAGCGCAGGTCCTGCGTTTCTACGCTGTCTATCGCGCGCTCGTGCGGGCGAAGGTCGCCGCCATCCGCAGCCGTCAGGATGGTCCCGATGACGGTCAGGCAGACGGCTACCTGGCTCTCGCCGAGCGCCTCGTCGTACCGCCACCGCCCCGCCTGATCATCACTCATGGCGTCGCCGGCTGCGGCAAGAGCCGCGCCTCGCGCGACCTGCTCCTGGCCGATGGCGCGGCGGCAACGATCCGTTTGCGCTCGGACGTCGAGCGAAAACGGCTGTTCGGACTGGCCGCCAGCGGCGCCAGCGGCTCGCCGCCGGACGGCGGCATCTATTCCAGCGCTGCCAGTGAGCGCACCTACCGGCGGCTGGCCGAACTGGCGGAAGGACTGCTCGCCAGCGGCTGGTCGGTGATCATCGACGCCGCCTTCCTCGAACGTGAGCGGCGCAGCGCTTTCCACCGCCTGGCGGCAGCGGTCGGCGCAGCATTCTTCATCGTCTCGCCGCAGGCGACGCCCGGCCAGCTTGCCGCACGCGTCCGTGGCCGCCTCGCCAGGGGTCGTGACGCCTCCGAGGCCAACCTGAGCGTCCTCTTCCGCCAGCTTGCCCGCATCGAAGCCCTCGGCGAGGACGAACGGGAGCACCTGCTGCCCGCTCTTCGCCCGCCGTCGCGGCCGGATCGAGGTCGAACGTCTGCTTGATGTGGAAGTCGCGTCAGCGACTCGCGAATCTCCCTTCTCCCGGGCGCGGGAGAAAGGCCGGTGATGAGGGAAACGGTCATGACTTTCATCATCAGAGGTGTCTCGGCAGTCAGACCGTTAGGGCCACCGCTTCCTGCAGCCCGGTCGCGCGGGCTGAAGAAGACCTGAGCTGGCTATCCCTGTCGGAAAAATTTACACCCGGATCCGGAGAGCCGCCAGGCACTACAGATACGCTTCTGCTTTAATTGACCAATCCTGCGTGCCGTCAGGCCTAGCATGTTTCTTGCTGTCTGTGGTTGTGCGGGCCAGTCGCTGGCACAGGGCAGAGCCGCCTGCAGTTGCGCCTCGCCGGCGGCGGTAGACCGGCCGTGTTTCCTGACCGCCCCCCTGGGTCAGGCGGGGCCGGCGCCGGTGGCTCGCCGCTCGTGTCTGCCGCAGCTTGGCAGAGAGGCCGCTCTGCACACCGTGCTGGCCTGCTCGATCAGGCTTCAGCGACCCGACATTTCAACGTTTTTGCACTGAGCTCCGAGAAGATGATGACCATTTCCTTAGGTGCCTGCCGGCACCGATGCTGTGTCGCAGGTGCTCGGGACCGCGGAAAGTTCCACAGAGTCCCAGCATGGCGTACAATCGCCCCTGACTTCGGCACATCTCGTCTCGCATGGATTGGGACAACGCCATGAATATCCTCAACAATTGGAAGATGCTCGACCTCGTCACCCGTGATGGACAGGAACTGGTGTGCATTGAGGGTCGGGTTTACGGAAGCAACCCGCGCTTTCCGTCGTCCTCACATATCCGGACCTCGCCAATCACCGCTTACGCCCTCGACGGCAATTCGATGGTGGTGACGACCCGCCGTGGCTCGGAGTACGTGCTCGGCAAGCCGGACCCCAGCGAGACCTTTGCCCAGCAGCGTCTGCTGCGACGACTGTCGCGCCTGATGCCGACCACCGCCGACGCTTTCGACGCCCTCGAGTCGCAACTTACCGGCTTCGACGACAACGCGCAGCAGAATCGCCGACTGGCTACCGCCGCCAAAGAGAGTTAGCCAAGAGGCTCCCGCTGCCCCGGTGTTCGAGCGGGACGGCACCAGCCCCACCTGGCGCCCGCACCGTCAGCCTCGCGCCCACCTGCGCTCGACGAATGCCACGGATACGGGACACGCGACACCACGACCGGCAGCCAGCAGCGCACCGCGTACCCAAGATTCACCGCAGCACCACCGCGGCCGCGACCCGGAAGCGCTTGCGCGCAGTCGCGGCGCGACGTACCGAAAATGACGGCGGGGG
>DDUX01000166.1:31986-42230 GCA_002345025.1 Candidatus Accumulibacter iunctus
CCCCACCCACACCACCCCCCCCCCACCCCCTCCTCCTCTCCCCCCGCCCCCCCTGCCGCGGCGCGGGGGCGGGCGCCCGCCCCCCCCCCAGCGCGGGGGGGCGCGCCCCCCCCCGCCGATAGCCTTTCTGTTTATTGGACGGCTACGTCCTCAGCAGGCCTTAAGCGGCCAGTGCGAAACGCTCATCGTTGGCGTTTATGGATTTGCTCGGATTACGTCCGTCGCCTTTCGGGTCGCCTGCTCGCCATCTTTCGCCCTGTCGAAACCAGTACACCCCCGCAGTGGTGGAGGTGGCGGGAATCGAACCCGCGTCCAGAACGCATCCGGTTTGCCGGAATTACGACCATGTCGGTGATTATGGGCGCGGCAGGCCGAAAACTCAAGCCCTGACGCGACGCGGAGCGCTCACACCTGCATGTTCATCACATCCTGGTACGCCGAAACCAGCTTGTTGCGCACCTGAACCATCTCCTGAAACGAGATGCTGGCTTTCTGCAGTTCGATCATCACGTCGTGCAGGTCGGCGCCAGCATTGCCGGCGGCAAAACTTGCCGCCATCTCGCTGGCGCGCTCCTGCGTCTGACTGACCTGCGCCAGCGATGCCTGCAGAACCTCGGCAAAGTCTGTCGGCGGCCCGCCGGCAACTGGGGCGGGCGACGCAGCGGCGCGCCCGGAAGCGGCTGCCGAAGTTGCGCGCAGCGCGTTCAGTACCTGATCGATGCCCTTGTGGTCCATTCCTTCCTCCAGCGACTGCCTGATCAGTATAAGCAACGATTGTGCCACATCCGGGCCGCTCGTCGCCGCCTGGCAAGGCAGAATCATCAGGTCTCGAGAAAACCCTCCTCGCGGTACTGCCTGAGCTTGTGGCGCAGCGTTCTTTCCGGCATCCCGAGGCGCTGCCCGGCGAGCTTTCTCGATCCACCGACAGCCGCCAAGGTGGCAAGGATGTGCTGCCGCTCGACGTCCCGCAGCTCGGCGGGCTGCCGGTTGGCAGCCGGCATCGCGTCATCGCCTGCCGCCGACGGCATCGGCGGCGCCGCGGCAGGGTCGACCGGGCGCTGCACGCCAAGCAGCAGCGCATCGACCTCGACGGTTTCTCCGGCGGCCAGAATCACCGCCCGCTGGACGACATTCTCCAGTTCGCGAACGTTGCCCGGCCAGCTGTGGCGCTGCAGCGCATCCCCGGCGGCCGCCGCGAAGTGCAGACCGGGCCGTCCGGCACGCGCGCCGTGTGTCGCCAGAAAGTGTCTCGCCAGCGGCACGATGTCACCCGGGCGCTGACGCAAGGCAGGAATCAGCAGCGGAAAGACATTCAGCCGGTAGAAGAGATCCTCGCGAAAAAGGCCCCTGGCGACGGTGTCGGCAATATCGCGATTGGAGGTGGCGATGATGCGGATGTCGAGGGCGACCGGCCTCTTGCCGCCGACCCGCTCCACCTCGCGCTCCTGCAGGACCCGCAGCAGCTTGGCCTGCAGGGCCAGCGGCATCTCGGTAATCTCGTCGAGCAGGAGCGTGCCGTTCTGTGCCTGCTCGAACTTGCCGGCCTGGGAACTCTGCGCGCCACTGAAGGCACCCTTCTCGTGCCCGAAGAGCGTCGCTTCGAGCAGGCTGTCGGGAATCGCCGCGCAGTTGATGGCGATGAAAGGACCCGTACTGCGCGCCGAGCACTGGTGGATATGGCGCGCCACCACTTCCTTGCCGACGCCGCTCTCGCCGGTCAGCAGCACCGTCGCATCCGTCTGTGCGACGCGCCTGGCCAAGGCGAAGAGATTCTTCGTCACCGCGTCGAAAGCGATCACCCCCGGGTCGTCGGTCTTCTCCGGCAGGCGATAACGCAGTACGTGCTCGAGCAGCGCCTGCGGCTCAAAGGGCTTGAGGAGGAAGTCGCAGGCGCCGGCACGCATCGCTTCGACCGCCCGGTCGACGTCGGCAAACGCCGTCATCAGAACGACCGGCAACTGCGGCAAGCGACTGCGAATCTCCTTCAGCAGCGTGATGCCATCCATCGGCAACATGCGCACGTCACTGACCACCAGCGACACTTCGCTGCTGGCGAGCAGCTGCAGCGCCTCGTCGCCACCGCCGGCGGCGAGCACCGACTGCCCGGCGAGCTCAAGGGTATCGCACACCGCCTCACGCAGGGCGGCATCGTCCTCGACAACGAGGATCGGCAATCGCCCGCTCATCGCTTCCATTCTCCTCAACCCTCCTGCTGATCTGTCGATTCGATCGGTAGCACGAGAACGAACTCCGACCCTTGCGCCGGAGCCGAGCTGAGCCTGATGCTGCCGCCATGGGCACGCGCGACGCCGAGTGCGATTGCCAGTCCGAGCCCGGTACCCTGAGCACGGGTGGTGAAGAAGGGCTCGAAAACCCGTGCCTGCACCTCCGGAGGAATTCCCTGCCCCGTGTCGCGAACGCCGATTCGCAGCTGCCCGCCGCCGGCGCGGGCAGTGAGCGTCACCTCGCCGCCGGCGGTACAGGCCTGCAGCGCGTTCTCGAGCAGATTCACCAGCGCCCCGGACAGCGCCTTGCGGCTGCCGCTGAGCTGCTGCTGCCCGACGCCACAGTCTACCCGATAGGCGACGTTCTTCTCCCGAAACAGTGGCTGCACGGTCTGCGCAGCGTCGGCCAGCAGCTGCGCGACCAGCATCCGGTCACTCCCCGCGTGCTCGCCGCGAGCAAACAGCAGGACCTCCTGGATCAGGCGCTCGAGGCGCCTGAGCTGGGCTGTCGTCTTCTCGGCGAAACGGATGCGTGCCGCGTCGCCGAGTTCCGACTGACACAGGTTGGCACTGTAGAGCAGCGCAGTCGCCAGCGGCGTGCGCAGCTGATGCGCGAGTGACGCCGCCATCTCGCCCATCGCAGCCAGGCGCTGGTTACGTTCCAGCTCGGTCTTCAGGCTGTGCGCGGCGGTGACATCGTGAACGAGGATGATCCGCCCACCGGCGGAGTCGATCGCGCTCTCGACGATCGCCACCCGGCAGCCGCCGGCCTGCCACTCCGCCGGTGTTTCGGTCGCCACCAGCCGACTGCGCACCAGTGCCGGCCAGGACTCACCGACGATCGCCTGGCCCAGGATTCGGCGCGCAGCCGGGTTGGCTTCACCGACGCACGCTTCGCCGTCGAGCACGATGACGCCGGCCGGCAACGCATTGAGCAACAGCCGCAGGCGTTCGGCAAGCGCTTCCTTGGCATCGTGCTGCCGCCGCAGCTCCCCATTGGCGGTCGCCAGTTCGGCCGTCAACGACTCGACGCGGTCCTGAAGTCCCTGATAGGCCATCGTCAGCACCTGCGAAACCTGGTTGAAGGCGTCGAAGGCGCGCTGCAGCTCCTGCGCCCTGCCTTCCTGCGCTGATGGTTGCCCGGCGTCGATCATCGAA
Source organism: Candidatus Accumulibacter iunctus (assembly GCA_002345025.1). Taxonomy (GTDB): domain Bacteria; phylum Pseudomonadota; class Gammaproteobacteria; order Burkholderiales; family Rhodocyclaceae; genus Accumulibacter; species Accumulibacter iunctus. The sequence goes on from DDUX01000166.1 coordinate 35,370, forward strand.
TTGGAGGTCCAAATCAAGAAACAGCTACAATAGCAGAGTAATTATCAGCCCTTTTTCGCTTTTTGCCTGCCTCCTGGCAGGCTCTTGACCCAGACGCTGGCATGGCGGCAGCCGGAACCGAAACCACCGAAACACCACTCGCGAGCGCTCCGCTGGAACGTGTTCGTGCCGCTCTGGCACGCCTGAACAACCGCCAGAAGGTGGTGCTGATGGTCGCCATCGCCGCCCTCGTCGCACTGCTCGTGGCGGCGGCCACACTGCTGCGGCAGAGCGAGTTCCGCATCCTCTTTTCCAACGTCGGCGAACGCGATGGCGGCGCGATCATTGCCGCGCTCGAGCAGATGAACGTGCCATTCCGCTTCAACGACTCGGGCAGCGCGATCCTGGTCCCCGCCGCCCGCGTTCATGATGTCCGCCTGCGCCTGGCGTCGCAGGGACTGCCGCGCGGCGGAGCGGTCGGTTTCGAGCTGATGGAGAGCCAGAAATTCGGCATCAGCCAGTTTGCCGAACAGCTCAACTACCAGCGCGGCCTGGAGGGCGAACTGTCGCGCACGGTGCAATCGATCGCCGCGGTCGAGGCGGCGCGCGTGCATCTGGCGATACCGAAGCCGAGCGTCTTCATGCGCGAGGAACTGAAGCCGTCGGCGTCGGTGATGCTCCGGCTGTACTCCGGCCGCTCGCTCGACGCGGCGCAGATCGCCGGCATCCAGAACCTGGTTGCCGCCAGCGTCCCGCAACTGTCCCCCGCGAGCGTGACGCTGCTCGACCAGAGCGGCACGTTGCTGTCACAAATGAAGAGCAAGCTGCTGGAAGCCGGTCTCGATCCGACCCAGGTCAAGTATGTCAACGAGATCGAAGCGAGCATCATCAAGCGCATCGAGGACATCCTGACGCCGATCGTCGGCGCCGGCAACGCGCGCGTACAGATCGCGGCCGACATCGACTTCTCGCAGAGCGAGCAGACCGCCGAGACGCATCGTCCGAACGCGACGCCGCCGGAGATCAGCATTCGCAGCCAGCAGACGAACGAGAGCGCGAGCACCAGCCCGTCGGCGCAGGGAGTTCCCGGCGCCCTCAGCAACCAGCCGCCGGTACCGGCCACCGCACCATTGACGCAACCGGCGGTGCCGCCGGCGACCGCCGGCGCTGCGGCGCCGCTGCCGGGGCAGATCAATGCCGCCGGCGTTCAGGCACCAATCGCCAGTGTCGGCCAGCCGCTGAACACGAGCAAGAGTTCGACGATCAACTACGAGGTCGACAGGACCATCCGGCACGTCAGGCAGTCGGTCGGAACCATCAAGCGCCTGTCGGCAGCGGTGGTGGTCAACCAGCGCAAGGAAATTGCCAAGGACGGCAAGTCCGTCAGCAAGCCGCTACCGGACGCCGAGTTGAAACAGATCAGCGACCTCGTCAAGGAAGCGATGGGTTTCAGCAAGGACAGGGGCGACACGATCTCGGTGGCCAATGCGCCGTTCACCGCGATCGAGAAGGATGACGGCGTTCCTCTCTGGCGCGACCCGGAGACCCTGTCGCTGGCGAAGGAACTCGTCAAGTACGGGGTTCTCGCCGCCATCATCGCCTACCTCCTGCTCGGCGTGGTGCGACCGCTGGTCAGGACGATGGTCGGCCCGCCAGCCGGCGAGAAGACCGTCGGCAGCCAGATCGATGTCCGGGCCGCGGATGAGGAAGGTGAAGAGGCTGGTGCCGAGCATGTCCCGACGGCCAGCGAGCTGCTGGAAAGGAAGCTCGCCGAAGTTCGCGCCATTGCCCAGCAGGATCCGCAGGCGGTAGCCAACATCATCAAGGAATGGACGGGCGCCAATGCCGGCTGAGGACGGGGTCGAGAAAAGTGCCATCCTGCTGATTGCCCTCGGCGAGGACCACGCCGCCGAAGTCCTCAAGCACCTCGGCCCGAAGGAAGTACAGAAACTCGGCCAGGCGATGGCGACGCTGAAGTCGGTACCACGCACGCGCGTCGACGAAGTGCTCAGCGAGTTCCAGAAGTCTGCCGAGGAGTCGGCGGCGGTCAACGTCGACACCGACGCCTACGTGCGCTCGGTGCTGACCAAGGCGCTCGGCGACGACAAGGCCTCCAACCTGATCTCGCGCATTCTGCAGCCCGGCGACACCAATGGCATCGAAGGCCTGAAATGGATGGATGCGCCGACGGTCGCCGACCTGATCCGCAACGAGCACCCGCAGATCATCGCGACGATCCTCGTGCACCTGGCGCATGACCACTCGAGCGACATCCTGAACCAGTTCTCGGAGCGCCTGCGCAACGATGTGGTGCTGCGCATCGCGACGCTCGAGGGGATCCAGCCCGAAGCCCTGAAGGAGCTCAACGACGTGATGCTGCGCCTGCTCTCCGGCTCCGCCAGCATGAAGAAATCCGCCAAGGGCGGTGTGCGGACGGTCGCCGAGATTCTCAATTTCATGGGGACTGCCAATGAAACCGCAGTGCTCGACTCGATCCGCGAATACGACCCCGACCTCGCGCAGCAGGTCCTCGACGAGATGTTCGTCTTCGAGAATCTGCTCGATCTGGACGACCGCGCCATCCAGTTGCTGCTGCGCGAGATTCAGTCCGAGTCGCTGATCCTGGCAATGAAGGGTGCCACCGAAGCGCTGCGCGAGAAAATCTTCAGGAACATGTCGCAGCGCGCCTCCGAGATGTTGCGCGAAGATCTGGAGTCGCGCGGCCCGGTCCGTCTTTCCGAGGTCGAGGCCGAGCAGAAGGAGATCCTCAAGGTCGTCCGCCGGCTGGCCGACGAAGGCCAGATCGTCCTCGGCGGCTCGGGCGGCGGAGAAATGATCTGAGAGCTTGTGTGGAAGCCGTCGTCAGCGGGCCGCGCTGCCGGGCGCGCGGGAGCGAACGACGAGACCTCTCAAGTCGATAGGCGAGGAGTGAGCGAGTGAGCAACGAAATGCCACGCGAGAAGTCCACCGCCTATCGGCGCTGGCAGGTCACGGCCTTCGATCGCCCGGCGGCTAGCGAAGCGGCCGCCGCGCCGCCGGCCGAGCCGGCAGCGCGCGCTGTCGAGCAGCCACCGGTGGAGACGACAGCGGCACCGCCGCGGGCGGAGCCGGCCAGCCTGCCGGAGGAAACTGCAGGCGTTCAGCCAACGGCCGAGGAACTCCAGCGAATCCGCGCCGAAGCCCACACGGCCGGCTATGCCGCGGGCCACGCGGAAGGGATCGGTGCCGCCGCGGCAAGCGCGGCGAAGCTTGCGAGCGTGCTGGACAATCTGACGCAGGCCGTCGCCGGCATCGAGCAGGAGATCGCCGACCAGTTGCTGACGCTGGCGATCGAGATTGCGCATCAGGTATTGCGGCAGAGCCTGCGCCTGCAACCGGAGCTCATCCTGCCGCTGGTCAGGGAGGCCGTCAGCAGCTTGCACCCACACCATGGTCAGCCCCAACTGTTCCTGCACCCCGACGATGCGGCGCTGGTGCGCGAACAGCTCGGCGAACAACTCGCACATGGCAACTGGCGGATCATCGACGACGCGACGCTGACTGCCGGCGGCTGTCGCGTCGAACTCGGCGCCAGCGAAGTCGATGCGACCGTCGAGACCCGCTGGCGACGGGTGATCGAAGCCATCGGAGTCAGTCCGGAGTGGCTCGGGGCACGACCGTGAACCGGGCCGCCGGCAATGGCTGAAGCCCCCCGCAATCCGCACCTCGACGCCTGGCGAGCTTTCATCGCCGGCTGCCGCCAGGCGACCACCCAGGTCAGCTCGCTGCTGCCCAGCGGCCACCTGACGCGAATCAACGGGCTCGTCATGGAAGCCGCCGGACTCAAGCTGCCATTGGGCAGTTCGTGCCGGATCATGCCATCCGGCGGCTCGCCGATCGAAGCGGAAGTCGTCGGCTTCAACGGCGAGCGCCTGTTCCTGATGCCTACCGAGGACGTCTACGGCCTCTCACCGGGTGCCCGGGTGGTGGCTCTGGAAACTCCCAACCGGCCACCGCGCATCGGTCAGCCACCACCAGCGCGTAGACGTTCGATCGACCGTGCGAAGCTGGTTCCGGTCGGCGAATCGCTGCTCGGGCGCGTCCTCGACGGCGCCGGCCGCCCCCTCGACCAGCTCGGGCCGCTCAACGCCAGGTCGCTGCGACCGTTGCAGAGCCGGCCGGTCAACCCGATGTCGCGGGCACCGATCGATCAGCCGCTGGATGTCGGCGTCCGCGCCATCAATGCGCTCCTCTGCGTCGGTCGCGGCCAGCGCATGGGACTGTTCGCCGGATCCGGCGTCGGCAAGAGCGTCCTGCTCGGGATGATGGCCCGCTACACGGCAGCCGAGGTGATCGTCGTTGGCCTGATCGGCGAGCGGGGTCGCGAAGTCAAGGAGTTCATCGAACAGATTCTCGGCGAAGAGGGACTGCGACGCGCCGTCGTCGTTGCCGCCCCGGCCGACGTCAGCCCGCTGATGCGTCTGCAGGGCGCCGCCTACGCTACCAGCATCGCCGAGTATTTTCGCGACCGCGGTCGGCACGTGCTGCTGATCATGGACTCGCTCACCCGCTATGCGATGGCACAACGCGAGATTGCCCTCGCCATCGGCGAGCCGCCGGTGACCCGCGGCTACCCGCCTTCGGTTTTTGCCCGCCTGCCGCAGCTCGTCGAACGTGCGGGCAATGGCCGTGACGGCGGTGGTTCGATCACCGCTTTCTACACCGTTCTGGCAGAGGGCGACGACCAGCAGGATCCGATCGCCGACGCCGCCCGGGCCATCCTCGATGGCCACATCGTCCTTTCGCGCACGCTTGCCGACGCCGGGCATTATCCGGCGATCGATATCGAACAATCGATCTCGCGCGCCATGGTCAACCTCGTCAGCCCCTCGCATCTCGAGCAGATCAGGCGCTTCAAGAGCCTCTTCTCGCGCTATCAGCGCTCACGCGACCTGATCAGCGTCGGTGCTTATGCCGCTGGTTCGGACCTGCAACTCGACCAGGCGATCGCCATCTATCCGCGCTTCGAGGTGCTCCTGCAGCAGAGTCTCGGGCAGCGTGCCGACTTCGCCAGCAGCGTCGCCCAATTGCAGGAGCTGTTTGGCCCCGCACACGCGGCGCCAACAGGCTAGAATGAGTTTCCTTGGAGTACCGTCAGGTCATCAACGCCATCATCGTGTCCAGACCCTTCCCCCTGCAGACCGTCCTCGACCTGATGCGCAGCCGCAACGACGCGGCAACGCAGCATCTCGCCTCGCTGATCGCGGCCGAGCGGGATGCGCAGAAGACGCTGGTGATGTTGCTGCAGTATCGCGACGAGTACAGCGCCCGCTTCCGGCAGGCGGTGCAGAACGGGCTGGGCCAGCCGGAATGGCGCAACTATCAGGAATTCCTCGACCGCCTCGATGAAGCCGTCCGGCAGCAGGAGCAGGCAGCGAAACTGAAGGCGGCGCACACTGCTGTCGGTCAGGCGGAATGGCAACGCCAGCGGAGCCGCCTGAGCGCCTTCGACACCCTCTCGCAGCGCCACCGGGCAGGCGAGGTACGGCGCGAGCTTCGCCACGAGCAAAAGCTGCAGGACGAGTTTGCGGCGCGCGGCAGGGACGAGCAGCAGGAACAGTGATCGGTCTGTGGCACGATGCTTGCTAGAGCTTGGGCAGAAGCTCGCAAAAAGGACAAGCCATGACCATTGCCATCGTCTCAGCGGCGCTCGTCGTACCGCCGGGACACCCCGCGGTCGTCGACGATGCCGCTGTTCGCACCGCCCGGACTGACGAAGCGGCGGCCGGCACCGACTTCCTGAGCCTCCTGCTCGCCCTGCCGGCCATGGCCACCAGCACCCCGGCGCCACCAGCACGTGAGGCCATCGAGGACAGTCCGCAGCTCGTGCCCGAGGCCGGGACGGCCGCCGCCACCGTCGGCATGCTGATGCTGAGCCAGCAGTTGCCGCCGACCCCCTACAGCAGCGCGCCTGCCGCCAGCAACGGCGAACGGATCGCAGGGCCGCGGCCAGCCGCTGGCGAAGCACTGGGCACACTGTTGCCGACCGGCAGCGGACGTGTCGCAACGGAATTCGCGCCGACGACCACTGACAGCCGGCAGCTGCCGGCGGCGGCAGCAGCCGACGCCGGGTTCAGACCGGCAAGTTTTGCCGTGCCCGACCTCGCGGCGATGCCGCGCGAGCAGGTTGTAGCAGAGCAGGCGGAGCCGCTGGCGCCAACGCTGCCGTCACACGCCACAGCAGCGGTCGCCGGCAATGCGGCGACCCCGGCCAATGCCGCCACGCACACCCTGCAAACGCCGCTGCGCGACCCGGCCTGGGCAAGCGAGTTTGGTCAGAAGCTCGTCTGGTTCGCCAACCAGGAGAAGCAGGTCGCACAGATTACCGTCCATCCACCACAACTGGGGGTCATCGAGATCACCCTGAATCTCGACCGCGACGGCGCCACGGCACACTTCGCCTCGGCGAATGCCGAGGTGCGCGGCGCCATCGAAGCGGCGATGCCGCGTCTGCGCGAGATGTTCGCGAGCGCGGGAATCGACATGGGGCAGCTGAGTGTCGGCAGCCAGTCCCTCGGCCAGCAGCCGCAGGGACAGCGAGATTCGTCGCCTGCCACCCACCGGCTGCCCGATCCGGCTATACTTGGCGCCGATCCGTCTGCCGGCATGCTCGTGCAGCCGTCGGCTGCACGCCACGGCCAGGCGATGATCGACGTATTCGCCTGAGCCTGCAGCACGCTGGCGGAGCGTCTGCGCAACGATGGCTGAGCCAATGGTCATGACTTTCGACACACCCCTGATGATGAAAGTCATGACCGTTTTCCTCCTCCCCCGCCCCTCTCCCCCCCCCCGGGGGAGGGGGGGTTGCGAGGTGGCGAGCGCGCCTTTACCTTTGTTATGGAG
>DDUX01000044.1:0-5899 GCA_002345025.1 Candidatus Accumulibacter iunctus
TGCCGCGACGAGCGAGGCCAGCCGCGACGGCAACGGGGCGCGGCGCGTGAGCCTGCTGCAGCGCATGGGCACGGCATTGCGCCAGCGCCAGCGCTGGCTGCTGATCTCGCTGCTCGTCTTCCTGCACCTGGCGCTGGTCGCCGGCGCCGCGTCGATGGTCGGTCTGCTCTGCTGGCTGGTGAACGTCGGCCTGTTCATCCTCTGGCAGCCGTTCATCTACGCCGAACGAAAGGTCGATCTCGGCGGCCTGACGGTGATCACGCTGATGCTCGCCTGCGGCGCCATCTGGTACGGCTGGTGGCTGCTGATCGTCTGGGTGGTGATCCTCGCTGCCCTGGTCGGCGGACGCGTGATGTTCATCGACCATCGGCCGACGCGCATCTTCTACCTCGTCGCTTTTGCCTACCTGCTGGCGGCGCTGCTCTTCTGGCTGGTGCCGCAGGTCGTACCGAAGACACTGCTCAACGGTCCCGCGCTCGACCGCGAGTTCGCCTGGGGAATGCCGCTGTTCCTGCTGCTGATGACGCTGCTGCCGCTGTCGCGGGAAAGCGACCGACCGGGCGGCGCGATGGTCGATCTCTTCTACAGCCTGTTCATCTTTCTCCTGATCGCCGTCCTCGTCCTCGGCAGCCTGGCGTTCATGCTGCTGCGGCAGGCCGGCTACTTCGAAGCGGTGATCAACACGCTGGTATCGATCTCCGCCCTGCTCCTGCTGATCGGCTGGACCTGGAACACGCGCCCGGGTTACACCGGCATCGACGTCTTCTTCTCGCGCTACCTACTCAGTATCGGCCTGCCCTTCGAGCGCTGGCTGCATCGCCTGACGACACTGGCCAGTGACGAGAACGAGCCGGAGCAGTTTCTCTCGCAGGCACTCGCCGAAATGCTCGACCTGCCGTGGGTCGACGGCGGCTCCTGGGTCGCCGGCGGACGCCAGGGCTCCTTCGGCAGCGAATCGCTCCATCGCCAGGAGTTTCCCGGGCAACCGCTGCTGCTCACGCTGTACACCCGTCACAAGCTCAGTCCGGCGCTCGTCTGGCACTTCCATCTGCTGGCGCAACTCGCCAATGAACACTACGTCGCCAAGTTGCGGGCACGCGAGCTGCAGCAGGTGAGCTATCTGCGGGCGATCCACGAGACCGGCGCCCGCCTGACGCACGACGTCAAGAACCTGCTGCAGTCGATCGACGGGCTCTGCTATCTGGCGCAGACCGTACAGGGAGACGACGGCGAGCGGCTCGAGTTGCTGCTGCAGCGTCAGTTGCCGCAGATCAGCCAGCGCCTGCAACAGACCCTTGCCAAGCTGCAGAAGCCGCAGAGCGAGATCGGCGGCATGCTGCCAGCCGAAATGTGGTGGCGGATACAGCAGCAGCGCTACGCCGGCTCGTCGGTCCGCTTCGTCGCCGACGAGATCGACCCGCAGGCGATGCTGCCAACGACACTCTTCGACAGCGTCGCCGACAATCTGCTGCAGAACGCACTGCTCAAGCGGCAGGTGGAGAACGGGTTGCAGATCCGCGTCACCCTCGCCGCCGATGCCTCCCGGCTGCGCGTCTGTGACGATGGCAGCGCCGTCAGCGACCGGGTCCTCGGCGATCTGCTGCAGGCGCCGGTCGCCTCCGAAAGCGGCCTCGGCATCGGCCTCTACCACGCCGCGCGCCAGGCCGCCAGCAGCGGCTATCGACTGCGTCTGGCGAGCAACCAGCCCGGCCGGGTCTGCTTCGAGCTGCACCGCTGCGAAGCCGGCGACGATCCTGCTGCCGCTGCCGCTTCCGCTTGATCTGAGATTCGCGTCTGCGAGGCGCGAATCGCCCTTCTCCCGCTCCCGTGCACGGGAGAAGCGCCGGGAATGAGGGAAACGGTCATACGGTTGATCATCGGGAGTGTCTTGACAGTCACGACCATCAGGCGCTCGCCCGCGTCGCCGCGCGGCGACCGATCAGGCGATGGACGATCATGCTGCCCTTGCCCTTGACCTGAATCGTCTGCGGTTCCTGGAAGTCGAAACTGTCGCGCAGACGCTGATAGGTCCGCTGGTCGACCTGCACGATGCCGGGAACGCCCTCGGTCGTGACGCGACTGGCGATGTTCACCGTGTCGCCCCAGAGGTCGTAGATGAACTTCTTCTTGCCGACGACACCGGCGACCACCGGTCCGGTGCCGATGCCGATCCGCAGTTCGAGATGCATCTCGTTGACGCTGAAGTCGTCGTGCAGCAGGGCACACATTTCCAGCGCCATGTCGGCGAGTGACGCGGCGGGATTGCGGCAGGCATCGTTGAGCCCGGCGGCGACCATGTAGGCGTCGCCGATCGTCTTGATCTTCTCCAGCTCGTACTTCTCGGCCAGTTCGTCAAACGAAGAGAATATCTTGTTGAGCATGCTGAACACCTGCTGCGGGGTCAGCCCTTCGGCAACGCGGGTGAAACTGACGATGTCGGCGAACATCACCGAGACCTCGGCAAAACCATCGGCGATCGTCTGGTCGCTGTCCTTCAGGCGCTTGGCGATCGGGCCGGGGAGAATGTTGAGCAGCAGCCGCTCCGAGCGGTCCTGTTCGATCTGCAGCAGCCGGTGCGCTTCCTGCAGGCGCTGCTGCGCCTTGTGTTTCTCGGCGTCGGCGTAGCGCAGCAAGAGGTAGACGATGGTCGAAACGGCGACGAAGTTGAGGGCGAAGAAGAAAGCCGTCGTTCGCAGCGGCACCTTCGGCGGCTGCGCCAGCAGCGAGTCGGCGAGATAGAAGTCGAAACCGCCGGAAAGGATGGTGAGAAAGACATAGGCGAAGAACCATGCGCCCGATTCGCGCGGGCCGATGAACAGGACGGCGCCGATCGGCGCCAGCAGCGCCCAGAGGCTGATGCCGCTGGCGTCGATGAAGCTGCCGATGCTCCATTGCGCGACGAAGGGCATGAACAGGAAGAGCGCGAGCTGAACCTGGCGAAAGAAGTTGAAGTTCAGCGTCCACAGGTACAGCAGCAGGTTGCCGACCAGCAGGAGTTGCAGGGCAAACGGCAGGTTGGACGAGAAACGCGGCCCCAATTGCCAGTAGATCAGCAGCCAGGCAACCGAAGCAAAGCAGATCAGGCCGGTGGCGAAGAAGAGCAGCGATTTCTGCAGGCGCAGCTCTTCCGGGTCGTCCGCGGCCACGCCGGCGGTACGCAGACGGGCAAGGAAGGTGCGACAAGCAGTCACCGCCGCCTCGATCCACAGCGGAACGCCGCAGCACGCTCGTCGCCGCGCGCGACACATCGGCCTGCCGACCGATGGCAGAAGGGCGCCAGACAGGGAAGGGCGGCACCTTCGTCCGCCGCCCCGCCACTACCCACTACGCGCCAAGGCAACCGCGCACCCGGCACCGCCGCACTCTGCCAGCGCCGCACGCCGAGCGGCGCGGCGACTGCTCACGGGAGCTTGCCAACGCCGATCATCCGGCTGACGAGAATGGCGCGCGGAACCCAGCCGACCTCGTCGTCAAAACCGCTGGCCGGGTTCCGTGCCCGGCTGACGAAAAAGGTATTCGCCATCGCCGTGCCTGCATTCGTCAACTGGTTGTCGACTTCGTCGGCGACCTCGCCGCCCGGCAGTTGCACGCCCTGGCGGTTATAACCGCCGCGGCCGTTGCCGCCGTGCGATACGAACACCACCGGCAGGCCACCGGCCACCATCGTTCCGCCAACAGCTGCCGAGCGAACGTCGAGGTTACCGCCGGTGTCCAGATCGAAGGCCGCATTCCGGGGCGGCGACACGCGCCGGGCAAAGGTCGGCGTCACCCGATACGAGTAGCGCTGCCCCCACGCGTCGGTCTCGGGGACACCGAGGGTCACCCAGGGCACGACGCCGGAGGCGTTCGGACAGTCGCCGCCGGCATCGTGCGCCGCTTCCAGCCCGGCGCCGGCAGCCCCGCTGACGGTCGTGGCAGCGGCCGGACAGGGAAAACGGCCATTGATGACGGCAAAGCCGAGCAGCGCCTCCCTGATGTCAGCCAGATCCTTCCGCGTTTCGGCGGTCATGCGGACGTCCATTTGCGTTGCCAGCGGCGAGAGAAGGCCACCGAGGACGAGCGCAACGACGACGAGGACGACGGCCAGTTCGGTCAACGTAAAGCCCGGGCTCGGCCTGGCACGCGATGGCAATCTGTTCATGCGGGCACCTCACTGGATCTGAAGGCATTTCGGCAACCGGCTATCCCCCGTTGCCGCCGAAGCAGGAAGATCGGCAGCGCACTGCGTCGTCGAGACGCGGCATGCGAGGCTGTCATTCTAGTGTGTGCCTTTCGCAATTACAAAGGCTCCGTCGGCTCGAGTAGCTGCTCAGGTCGGGCCCGCCGCCCCGGCAGGCGTTCGCGGGCGGCTCACGGACAGGGGGGGCTGGCTCCAGCCACATCCATCGTCGCCGTGCTGCCGACGATGCCGATCCGCGCCAGGCAGGCGCTGAGCTGCGTGTAATTCAGCAGCCGCCACCAGTGGTTGGCCGTCAGCCAGGTCGACACGCTCACGCTGAACGAGAGATCGCGGTACGGCAGCCGGCCCGCCGTGACGCCCGCATCCGCCAGGCCATCGTTGTCGCCGTCTGCCGCCGGGAAGCTCCCGTTGAGCGCCTGGTAGCCGCGCAGGCCGTGGTCGGGAAGACTCGCGTTGTTGGCGCGCGCACGGACCTCGCCGAGGACACGCTGATTGACGACGCGAAAGACGTCGTCACGCGTGACGGCCAGGACGGTATCGTTGAACGCCGCCGACTGCGGCCCGGAGACGAAGTCGTTGTCGCCGTCGCTGTTGCTGCCGTCGAGATAATCGGCGACCGCGTTGCCCGGTCGGCCGTTCTGGCCGGCCAGCGGCACCCCCGGAGCGAAGATGATCGCAGCGACGTTCGGCGCCCCGTCGAGCCGCAACTCGGGAACGGTCTCGAAGTTGATCGGCATTGCATTCGGGTGGTCGCGCAATGCCGGCGCCAAGGCGTACCACAGCAACTGGCCGGCGTCATCGCGCAGCTCGCCGACATCGAGCGTTCGCCAGGGCAGGCGCCCGACGTAGGTGGGACAGTGGATGCCAACGAAATTCGGTGCGACCCCATTTTCGTCGATCGCCGGACACGGCAGGCTGCCCGGGCGGCTGTTGTCCCCGGCAGCGCGGCCGACCAGCGCCTGCCTCGCCTGCGCGAGTGCCGTCCCGGTCGCCTGCTTGCGCGCCAGCAGGAACTGTGTCGTGTTGAGTTCGGCGACGACAAGATACAGTCCCCAGAGCGTCAGCAATGTCAGCAGCGCCAGCAGCGCGACGCCGGCCTGCCGTCGCGGCGAGCCCGCCGGCAACGGCCCGAGCTGCGCGCCGCGTCGTTGTCGCATCGGCTACTTCGCCGTCGCCGGGCGGCCGCGCACGCTGATCGTGCCACCATTGAGCAGATCCTGCGTCTCGCCGGTACTGCTGTTCACCGTTTCGCCGACGCGCGCCCTGACTGCCGGCAGGGAATCGGTACGGACCACCACCCGCCCGGGATCGCCGCGCTGCGCGCCGACGCTGACGCCACTGCCGACGTCACCTTCGTTCTGCGGGCTGCCATTGACCCACGCCGTTCGCCGGCCGCTGCTGCGCGTGACGACGCCGTCGATGGTCAGCGTCGGCTCGCTCTGGACCGCCTGCTGGTCGAGGACGTTGAGCTGCCGCTGCCGATCGAGCTGCTGCCGTCGCTCGGGGGTGAAGAACAGACGATCGAGCGCCTCCTCGGCGGTCGCCGGCCACGGCAGCAGCAGCCAGAGGCAGGCACTCGCCAGGCTGCCGGCAATCAGTCGCATCATCTCCCGCCTCCGGTCATCACCTGCGTGCACCTCACTCTCCTGTCGCTCCGGGCTTCGTGCCTGCCGCCACGCGTCAATGTGAAAGTCGCCTCAGCGACTCGCGAATCTCCCT
>DDUX01000044.1:6172-11899 GCA_002345025.1 Candidatus Accumulibacter iunctus
GATGAGGGGAACGGTCATGACCTTCATCATCACGGGTGTCTCAGCAGTCATGACCGTTAGCGGCGGGCGGGCTTGCTGTCGTCCGGCGGATGCTTCCTGCCCGCCTCGCGCGCCGTCAGCCAGTCGATGTCGCACTCGGCCAGCAGATTGGCGCGGCCGCCTGCACGCTCGTCAGACCCCGCCGGCAGCCGCTCGACGTGACAGCGATTGATCCGGATCAGCGCCTTCGCCTGCTGCCGCAGATCGGCGAGAAAGCGCGTCAGATCCTCCTCGTGCAGCAGTTTGAGCTGCAGGCTCATCGGGCTGAGGTAGAAGGCGAAATCGCCGACCTCGCCGCTGTCCAGCGGTCGCTGCGGCGACAGCTCGTAACGCAGGTCGATCAGGCGGTGCCGGTCGCGAATGTCCTTGAGCAGCTCGATCCACTCCAGCCGCGGCTCTTCGCCAATCATGCCACGCTCCAGCAGCCGGTTGAAGAGGAGCGACTTCTGCTTGATCTCGCTCTCTTCCTCGCGTACCCGCCGCAGCTTGCCGTCGACGTCGCCGCGCTGCGCGAGGGCGGCTGTCCGCGCCTGCTCGGCAGCGTCGCGGAAGCGGTTCGCCGCGTACAGGGTCGCCGCGCCGACCGCAAGCATGAACAGCGTTGCCAGCGCGCTGACCTGGACCTTCGGCCAGTCTTCGACGCTGAACTTCATGCCCCGAGAACCCGCCGGAGCTGCAGCCTGAACGCGCGTGGCTGACGGTCTTCGGCGGCCGCGTCGCCGCCCTTGAGCGCCTTGCCGGACTCGACATCGAAGGGCTGCTGCAGGACCTCGACGTCGAGCTGCGGGTTGCGCCTGAGCGCCTCGAGAAAGCGGTTGAAGACGGCCAGAACCTGCCGCGGGTTGCTCTCGTCGCCGAGGCGGATGCTGCCGCGAACGATGATCGTCTCGCCGTCGGGCCCTGGCGGCGCCTTGCCCTTGCTGTCGCCGCCGACGAGCGGGCGCGGCGCCGACGCCGCCGGCGTCAGCTTCCAGTCGAGGCCTTCGAGCTCGATCGCCGGCACGCCGCGCAGCGCGCGACCGAGTTCCCGCCAGAGGTAATCCGGCGAACCGGTGGCTCTCTCCAGTTCGACGTAGCGATCGATCACCCGCCGCAGGTTGTCGTTGCTCGTCGGGATCGGCGGGAAGGTGCGGACGATCTCCTCGTAGCGCTGGCGTGCCAGCGCCGTCTCGCTGACAAGGAGATCGACCTCCTGGCGCACCTGGTAGGCATCAAAGAACTGCTTGCCGGACCACAGCAGGCAGGCCGCCAGAGCGACCGTACCGACCCCCTGCAACGCCGAGCGGACGAGCCAGAGGTGGTAGCCGTGGCGCTGCCGATCGCTGGCGAACTGGCTGCGCGGCGGATCGCTGGCGAGCAGATGCAGGAACAGGCGTTCGCAGCGACTGTCCGTCGGCACCGTCGCCAGGCCGCAACGCTGGGCGCAGGTTTCGACGTCGAGTATCGCGAAGGACAGCGTTTCGCCATCGAGACAACTGCTTTCGATCGCGCCGATGGCCTGCGGATGGGCGACGAGGCAGGCCCTGATCGCCTGCTGCCGGCCGAGCAGCCGCTGACTGACGAGATACTGCTGCAGCTTGCGCGCCTCGGCAGCGAAGGTCTGTGCGATGCCGCCGATGCTGCTGTTCTGGAGTGGGCTGAGCCGGCTGAAATGGAGCTGTCCCTTCTCCAGGTAGCTCTGCCGGATCGACTGGTCCTGAATCGTCAGCAGCAGGCAGCGCTCGTCGGCAATGCCGAGTTTCCTGAGCAACAGGGGGCCGAGCAGCGACAGCGAATGGACGCCGGCAAGCGCCACGCCGGAACTCGCGATCGCTTCCAGCCAGGGCGCGAAGAACTCGTTGCTGGTCAGCGCCGCCAGCAGGACACGCTCATCCTTGCGCCGCGACTTCTCGTAGCCGAGCGAGAGCGAGGTGGTCAGCGTCGCACTGAAGAAATGCTGCCCGAGCTTGCGCGCGATCACCGCCTCGCGGTCGTCGCCGCGCAGGAAGGGGATCTTCTCGATGTGGAAGCCTTCCTCGGAAACGTTGGCGACGAGCCGGAAGAGGCTTTTGCGGTTGCCGGCGAGGTAACTGGCAAAGCGTGAACGCCCGTCCTCGGTGGCGTCGAAGGATCCCTCCTCGGTCAGTTTGCCGGCGTGCCAGAGATAGGCGGCCAACTGGTGCGCGCTGAGATAGAGTAGGCGGCGGGCGTACATGGCTTCAGGTCTTGATCTTGCTGATCACGTCGTACACCGGCCCGAGCACCGAGAGCATGATCCAGCCGAGCATGCCGCCCATGATCAGGGTGAGCAGCGGCTCGATCAGCTGCTGCATCTTCTGCACCGATTCGCGCACGTCACGATTGTAGAAGTAGCTGACATTGAGCAGCGCTTCGTCGAGGGCGCCGGTGTTCTCGCCGACGCGCAGCATGCGGATCACCAGCGGCGGAAAGAAGCCGGTGCTGTGGAAGGAGGCCGTCACGTTCTGCCCCTCGATGATCAACTGTTCGACCCGCTCCAGGCCACTGCGGATGACCAGATTGCCGACGACCCCCTGCGTCGTCCGGATCGACTCGAGGATCGGTATTCCCGAAGCGTAGAGCAGCGCGAAGGTGTTGGCAAAGCGTGCCAGGATGATCTTGCGCAGAATGCTGCCGAGCACCGGCACGCGCAGCTTGATGCCGTCGAAGCGCAGCCGCGCGAGCGGGTTGTGGTTCAGCAGCAGTCGCACGCCAAAGAAGGCAAGCAGCGGCAGCGTCGGCAGCAGATACCAGTAGGCGACGAGCAGGTCGGAGACCAGGAAGAGGATCTGCGTCTGCAACGGCAGCGTCTGCCCCATGCTCTTCACGAACATCCTGAGCTGCGGCACCATGTAGATCATCAGGAACAGGGTGGCGGCGATGACGATCGAGCCGACGAAGGCCGGGTAGGCTACCATCTTCCGCGTCTGCGACACCAGTTCATCCTCCCACTTCAGCGATTCGTTGAGGCTGTGCAGCACGTCCGGCAGGCGGCCGGTGGCCTCGCCGGCACGCACCAGACTGACGAAGACCTGGTCGAAGACGCGGCGATGGCTTTCCATCGCCTGCGACAGCGTCTGGCCGCCCTCGATCGACTCGATCAGGCTGGCGACCACTTCACGGAACCGCGGATGCTCGAGGCTGTCGCGCAGGTCGGTCAGCCCTTCGATAATCGGCACGCCGGCGCGGACGAGCTGCTGCAGATGGAAACAGAAGTGGATCAGTTCGCGCCGCGGCACCCCGCCACTGCGCAGCAGGCTGCGATTGCTGAGCGGCTCGCCGCTGACGAGGTCGAGTTCCATGCGCCGCAGCCGCAGGTCGAGGTCGACCAGGTTGATCGCGTCGATGCGGCCGAAGACCATGCGTCCGTCGGGACTCACCGCCTTGTAGGTGTACAGGGGCACGGACCTACATCCGGTCGGTCAGGTCGACGACGCGCCCGATTTCCTCGAGCGATGTCGAACCGTCGAGCACGCGTCGCAGACCGTCATCGGCGAGCGTGACGACGCCCTGGCGCCGGGCCAGTTGCTGCATTTCGCGCAGCGTGCTGCGACGGGCGATCAGCTCGTCCATGTCGGCATTGATGCGCATCAGTTCCATGATCGCCAGCCGGCCACGATAGCCCTGGAACTCGCAGCGCTCGCAGCCGCTGGGGCGGTAGATGACCGGCCGCGGCGCGTCGGCGAGGGTGCCGAGCAGGCGCGCCTCGTGCGCCTCGGCCTGATAGGGGACCTTGCAGTGCACGCAGAGGCGGCGGACCAGCCGTTGCGCAATGATGCCGATGATGTTGCCGGCCATGATGTCGGGCAGGATGCCGATGTCGAGCAGGCGCGGTATGGCGCCGATCGCCGAGTTGGTGTGCAGCGTCGAATAGACCTGGTGGCCGGTCATCGCCGCCCGCAGCGCCATCTCGGCCGTCTCCGCGTCGCGGATTTCGCCGACCAGGATGATGTCCGGGTCCTGGCGCATCATCGAACGGATGCCGTTGGCGAAATCGAGCTTGACCGATTCGGCCGCCGAAGTCTGTCGCACCAGGGTCATCGGATACTCGACCGGGTCCTCGAGGGTCATGATGTTGACCCCCTCGGAGTTGATGTGGTTGAGCACCGAGTACAGCGTCGTCGTCTTGCCGCTGCCGGTCGGCCCGGTGACGAGGATGATCCCCTCCGGCCGCGCGATCATCAGCTTCAGCAGGTCGAGCTGCTGCTCGGCAAGGCCGAGGCCCTCGAGCGGGACGATCCCCTTCTGCCGGTCGAGAATGCGCAGGACGATGTTCTCGCCATGGATCGTCGGCTGCGCCGAAACGCGGAAGTCGACCTGCCGGCCGCGCATGTTGAGCGAGATGCGGCCGTCCTGCGGCGCGCGGGTTTCGGCGATGTTCATTCCCGACAGGACCTTGATGCGCACCGCCATCGCCGGCCAGTAGGTCTTGTGCAGCGAACGGATCTGCCGCAGCATGCCGTCGATGCGGTAGCGGATGCGCAGGAAGCTCGCCTCCGGCTCGAAGTGGATGTCGGAAGAATCGCGCTTGACGGCATCGGTCATGATCGAATCGATCAGCCGCACGACCGGCTGGCTGTACTCGTCGGACGAGGACTGCAGGCCGCGGAAGTCGATCTCGCCGGTTTCGATCTCGTGCAGGATGCCGTCGATCGACAGTTCGTAGCCATAGCACAGGTCGATCGCGCGGTCGATCTCGGTCTCGCCGGCGAGCAGGGTGCTGATCTCCAGTTCGTCGCCGGCAAGACCGCGGATCCGGTCGAGGGCGACGATGTCGTTGATGTCGGCAATCGCCACCGTCAGGCAGGTGTTGGCCGCGTCGTAGTCGAGCGGCAGCAGGTGGTGACGCTTGGCGAGCTCGCGCGGCACCAACCGGAGCGCCGACGGGTCGATGATCGCTTTCGAGAGATCGACACTCTGCTTGCCGAGGCTTTCCGACAACGCGTCGCGCAGCGTCGCCTCGGAGACGAAACCGAGCGCCACCAGCAGCTTGCCGATCGGCCGGTTGGACTTCATCTGCTCGAGCAGCGCGATGCGCAACTGGTCTTCGCTGAGGATGCCCTTGCTGATCAGGATCTGGCCCAGCGGCCGCGAATGCGGATGTCCGGCAGGAGCGTTCATGACGGCACCGGCGGGCAGATCGGAGGCGGCAGCAGCGGCGACCCGCGCAGCGCCTCAGGGCTGCAGTTCAAGGATTCGTTGCCGGGCTGCATTGCGGTCGAAGGCGGCGCGGCTGGTGTCGGCGGCGCTCAGTGCCATGCGATAGTACTGCAGCGCCAGCTTGCTCTGGCGCAGGTGGTCGAGGCTGACGGCGACGTTGAAGAGATGGTCGGCATTCTCGGGATCGAGGGCATAGGCCTGGAAGTACGCCTGCTGCGCCTCGCCCCAGCGGCGCTGGCGGGAATAGAGGTTGCCGAGCGCGAAATGCAGTGCCGCCGAGTCGGGCTGCGCCGCCAGCAGCGTCTTCAGGCGGCTCTCGGACTGCCCGCCGTCACTGCCGCCGTGCAGGTTGATCAGCGCCGCCTGTGCCGTCGCGTCTGCGGGATCCGACTCGAGTACCCGCAGATAGAAGTTCTGCGCCCGCTCGTGCTGGCCCTGGCGAACGGCGATCGCCGCCAGCCCGAGCAGCGCGTCGGCATTGCGCGGATCGCTGCGCACGACCTGTTCGTAGGCGCGCTGCGCCTCCTCGAT
>DDUX01000041.1 GCA_002345025.1 Candidatus Accumulibacter iunctus
CGAAACCGAGCCGCTTGGGACGACGACGCTCGGCTCAGGATTCTTGGCCTCAGACCGCTATGACAACCGAGTGCGGAGGCCCTGCGCCATCCCCCGAGCCGCAACTCCGGCGCCGATACGGGGAGTCCACTGGTCTGGCGCGTGCTTGACCAGAGAAAGTGGGCTCAGCTAAACTCCCCGGGCGACATTTCTTGCGGCGAGTTCACCAGCTGCTGCTGGTGCCGTCGGATTTACCGTCCCGCCACCCTTACAGTCATTGAAGGAACTGCCATGAAGAATCTGATTGTCGCCTCCGCCTTGTCGCTTGCCCTGATGGGTGGGCTCGCACATGCCCAGACGTCACCGGCCGCCCCAGCCGCAGCCGCTGCCAAGACCAGTAGCGACCCCGTCGTGGTGATGCGCAACGAGCAGCGTGCGGCAAGGAATGCCTTCAATGAAGCCGCCAAACCCATCCGTGCGGAACGTGCCGCTACCGTTCAGGCTGCTGTAGACAAGGCCGTGGCTGGAGCCAAGGCGAGCGGCAAGGATCCCGTGGTCGCCGGGCGCGTTGCCAGGAGGCAGGCCATGGAGGCCACCAAGGCCGACTTCGATGCCAAGATGAAGCCCATTACGGACACGCGCCGTGAAGCCATGGCCGCCGCAAAGGCCAAGCGCGATGCGGCCATCGCCAAACGCTGATCCGGGTGCTTCTTCCGGCGTGCTGCTGATCGACGCAGACCGCCGCTATGCCCTGCATTGCGGCGGTCTGCTCCCGCCTCGCTGGTTTCTCCTCAGCGCGATATGGCGTAGCCGATACGCACGCTCCACGGCTCGCGCTGGTTGTAGTTGAGCAGGGTCTCGCCGTAGCCGGTGAAATACTGCGCCATCAGGTAGCCGGACAGGCCGGGCAAGAGCTTGTTGAGCGGGTAGGTGAATTGCAGATCGGAGCTGAACGCACTCGACTTGGTCCCCTTGCGCAGGATCCACGCCGTCTGCCAGTCGTCGTTCTTGCCGTAGGTAAAGCGGAAGTCGCCGTAGCCACGATACTTCTGGATATCCGGGTTCTCACTCTTTTCGATGTAGGCATAGATCTTGGGCGAGAACGTCCAGTAGAAATCGCTCGTGTCGCCGAAGGTGAAGTACGGTCGCACGAACAGGGTGTCGATGCTGCGTGACTCGCTACCGTCCTTGCCGTTGGATTCGTGCTCGTAACCTGCGGCGATGCCGACCGCGTTGCCACCGACGCGCCAGTCGGTGTTGGGGACGTAATAGAAGAAGCTGGGGATGTAGTTGGTGTCGAGGAAAGGCTTCGAATCCGCAGTCAGATCCCAGAACGCCGCCTGTGTGTAGGCGAAGTACAGGTTGTCGAGGAAGCGGCGCGAGTTCTTGTCGGCGGGTTCGTAGAGGCGTAGCTTGAAGCTCAACTGAATCTGCGCGTTGGCATCGACGCCGGCGCCGGCAACGAAGAACATGGGCTCGTGAAAACTCAGGCGGCCTTCATCCTGCCGGTTGGGGTCGTTGTCGGAGCGCACGGTCAGGACCGTGGCCGGCGCGCGGTCGGGCGTCGCTGCCGCGTCGGCCTGTGCCAGGCGTTCACGGCTGCCGGCTGGCGGCAGCATCGGTTCCGCCGCAGCGGCTTCCCGCGGCGTCGAGAGCTGCACCAGCATTGCCGGAGCGTCCATGTCGACGGCGTCCACGCGAACCCGGCCGCGCAGATTCGGTGGCACCTCGCCGACGTAGTCGATGCGCCTGAATTCGCCCTGGCGCAGATTGATCTGGTCGGGCACCGGCGTCTCGCGGCGCAATTCCACACGGGCCACGGCGCCGAGGTCAGGCGTCAGGTTGACGCGCAGCACCTCGGGCAGGGCATAGGAACGCGATTCGGCCTCGCCGGTCACCATCAGCGAGAGCCGGAACGGCACGGCGGGATCGATGGTGCGGCCTGGAGGAACAAGGTTGATGTCGGCCCGAGCCATCGTCGGCGCGAGAGCCGCAGTCAGGCTGAGCATTGCGGAAGCCGTCACAATGGGGAGGGCGCGCCTCGGGGTGCTACGCAGATTGTGGCTCAATGCTATTCCTTTGAATACGTGTTGGTTTGCGGTTTGCCTCGACCTGTGTGCTGGCCGCGGGACAGTCATGCGGACGGCGCCGTGACGCTACTGTGCTTGCGCGGTCAGCGTGCTTTGTGGGGTCGGCGCCATCGAGGCCGCGATGTCCACCCAGCCACCGCCCATCGCCTGGTACACATTGACCAGTTGGGTGTACCGCTCGGCAAGCAGACGCACCCCTGCCAGCTCGGCTGCGAACAACTCGTTCTCGGCCACCAGCACATCGAGATAGGCCGCCACCCCCTTGTCGAACCGCAGCTTCGACAGCCGTGCGAACTCGCGCAATGCGTCCACTCGCTTGCTCTGTACTGCGACTTCCTCGATCTTCTTCTGCGACCCGGTCAGTGCATCGTTGGTCTCGCGAAAGGCACTGAGGATGGTCTGCTGATAAAAGAGCAGCGCCTGCTGGTATTGTGCCTCCGCCGAGCTGACCTGACCCGAGATCCCCCCGAAGGTGAAGATCGGGCCGCTGACGCCGGCAGCGACCAGGCCGGCGCTTGCCGGGCCGCTGAAGATGCTGCTGAACGCCGTGCTGACGCTGCCGAGCAGCCCGGTGATCGAGACCGTCGGGTAGTAGAGCGCGCGCGTGGCGCCGACGTTGGCATTCGTGGCCACCAGGTTCTGCTCGGCTTGCAGGATGTCGGGCCGGCGTTGCAGCAGTGCCGAAGGCAGGTCGGCCGGGATCAGCGGCGCGACGAGCTGGTCGATGGACTTGCCTCGCGCAATGGGCCCCGGGTTCTGGCCAAGCAGGATCGAGATGAGGTTTTCCTGCGCCGCGATCGCCTGTTCGAACGCCGGAATCGCGGCCAGCGCCTGCTGGTACTGCGAGTCAATCTGCATCACTTCCGTCTTGGCGACGATGCCGGCCTTGAAGCGCAGGTTGAACAGCCTTGCGGTGGCGCCGAAATTCCTGGCCGTCGCCTGCGCTATGTCCAGCTGGCGGTCGAGTGCCCGCAGCGAGATGTAGCTGGTTGCGACGCTCGTTACCAGCGACAGCACGACGCCACGCTGCGCCTGCTCGCTGGCATAGACCTGCGCCTGTGCGGCCTCGCTGAGGCGGCGAACGCGACCAAAGAGGTCGAGCTGCCAGGACGCGCCGAGCGATGCCTGGTAGAGCGAGAAATACGGGTCGGCGCCGGGCGGCAGCGGTGGTTGGCCAACACGACTGGCACGCGTCCGGCTGGCTTCGGCGCCATAGCCAATCTGCGGGTACAACTGCGAGCGGGTGGCGGTCAGCGCGCCGATGAACTGATCGACTCGCGCCGCGGCTATGCGCACGTCGCGGTTCTCGCGCAGCGCGCTGTCTACGAGATCGTTCAGCACCGGGTCGCCGAACTGCTCCCACCACTTGGTGTTCGCCACTTCGGCCGCCATCGGAAAATCGATACGCCAGGCAGCGGGCGACTCTACCACGGGACGCACGTAGTCGGGTCCGACCATGCAGCCGGCGAGGCCGCTGGTCAGCAGTGCCACGAACACATTGATCCTCATGTCGGTTTCCCTCCTGTGATGCGGAGCAGAAGCAGGTGTCCGCTGCCGTTGGAATGTCGTGCGGGGCCAGATACCCAGGCGCCCATTGTAGCAATACTCATCCGCGCCAACGTGCGCTCGATCGTCCGTGTCACCGGCCGTTGTCCCTCGCCAAGGGTCGATCACGCCCAGCGCCTCTCTTGGCCACACAATGTTGCGCCGCAGTCATTTCGGTACGCTGACGAGCAGCAACCCGCCGAACAGCGCCGCCAGCGTGAGCAAGCTGATGCTGGCGACGGGCCAGCGCCGAGCGAGCCGGTCGGCCTGCTCGAAGGCCATGCCTACGGCCAGCGCAGCTTGGCGCAGCCGGCCGTCACTTGCGCCCGCGGCAGACCGTCCAGTGGCGAGCAATGGCGCGCGCGATAGTCCCAGCGCCAACAGCGCGCCGCCCACCAGCACCAGCACCGTCGTTGCCAGCTCCTTGGGCGCCAGCGGGTTCGACACGAGATGGCAGGGAACCGGTCCCAGTGCGGCAAGGGCAAGCAACAGCGAGGCGGCCGCGAGCGCCAGTGCCGCGAACTCGGAACGTCGCGAAACCCGCTTCACCAGAACCAGTGCAGCCGAGCGACGGCGCAGCACACTGACCAGCACCAGCACCACATAGCCGGCGGTGAAGACGGCGCCGCCTTGCAGCACGATCGTCCACCACCACTGCCCCGAGCCATCGGCGGCATCGAGCAAGAGTTTCTTCGCCAGATAGGCACCACTCGGCACCACTCCCATCAGCGCAATGCCGGCCAGCACGAACGCCAGCACGCTGACGGGCAGCGCGCGGGCGACGCCGGCCAGGTCGGCGATGCGGTCGTGCCCGAGCGCCGCATAGATGAGGCCGGCGGCCATGAACATACCGGCCTTGGCGGTGGCATGCGACACCGCCTGCAAGAGTCCGCCGCTCAGGGCCGCGCCGTGCATCAGCGCGTTGCCGGTGGCGTCGAAGGCGAGCGGGAACATGAGGAACAGATAGCCGATCTGCGCCATCGTCGAATAGGCAACCAGCAACTTCAGGCGCTCCTGACGCAGCGCGACGACGCTGCCGATGACGATGGCCATCGCGCCCAGAGCCCCGAGCAGTTGCGCCGACGGCAGGGTCACGACGCCCGGCATCACATCAAACCACAGCCGCACGACGAGGAACCACGACCCCTTGATCACCAGCGCCGACAGCACCGCACTGGCTGCCGCGGGCGCGCCGCCATGCGCCGGCGGCAGCCAGATGTGCAGGGGGAAGAGCGCGGTCTTGGCCAGCAGGCCGGCGGTCATCAACGCCAGCGCCGCCCAGGCGATCGGTTCGGGCTGCACCGCGTCGGCCAGAAGCGGGATGTCCAGCGTGCCGTAGCCACCGTACAACAGCACCGCGCCGAGCAGGTACAGCACCGAGCCGCACAGGGCAAACAGCATGTAGCGCAGCGCGGCGCGCAGGGTCTCGCCGCCGCCGGCCAGGCAGACCAGCGGCACACCGGCGAAAGTCAGCAGTTCCAGCGCGACATAGAGCGTAAACAGGTCGCCGCTGACGAACACCAGGTTCAGCGCACCCCACACCGCCATCAGCAGCAGCCAATAGCTGAACGCGGCGCGCGACTCCTTGACGCCCAGCGGCGTGCCGAAGTCAGCGCGCGCGTAGATGCCGATGCCGCAGACCACCCCGGCCACCGTCAGCAGCATGGCCACCGCCGGCCCGTCGGCGCGCAGCGCGATGCCCAGCGGCGGCGCCCAACCGCCGAGCAGGTAGACCAGCGTCTGGCCTTCGCCCAGCCACGCGGCCGTGATGGCCAGCGCCAGCGCCAGCCCCAATGGCATGAAGACGAAGGCCACACGCTGCACCTGGCGCCCGCCCAACAGCAAACCGAGCAGCATGCCGACGAAGGGCAACAGCACCGCCGCCGCCAGCAGCGCGCCTCCGTGAGTGCTCGTCCAGAGTTCCACCGCCGGCGCTTCCGCTCAGTCGCCGGACGGCGGCTCGTCGGCCAGCGACGCGGTAGCGGTGGACTCAATCAGCCGCAGGAGCAGCGCCACCGTCACTGCAGTGGCGGCGAAGGCGACGACGATGGCGGTGATGAGCAGCGCCTGCGGCACCGGGTCGGCGGCCATGCCGGCCGCGGCGCCGCGCTTGGCCAGCGCGCCGAAGAGCACGAACACGCCCGAACCCATGATGTTGAAGGCCACCAGCTTGCGCAGCGGGTGCGGCTGCACGATCAGCCCGTACAGGCCGATGCCCACCAGCGCGCAGCCGCACAGCGCGAACAGTGTCTCAACGTTCATCGCCCGGCACTCCGGGCTGGCGTGGGCCTGGTGTTGCGTTCTGACATGGAAGTCTCAGCGGACGCCGGCGAGGGGTCGGCGCTTCGCGCCGGTGCCCCGTTCAACAGCAAGGCCAGTACCAGCACCAGCATCGGCAGCAGCGCCAGCTCGATGACCACGATCATCGGCTTGGCCCAGCCGTCAGGATAGCCAAGGAAAGCGCCCGCCTGCCACGCACCGAGCAAGCCGACGGCGACGAACACCAGGGGCCCGACGACGATGCCGGCGCGTAGCCAGCGGCTGTCGATGCGCGGTGCATCGCTGAGGCCGGCCATCTGCACCAGCATCCACATCGCCGCCAGGATGGTGGCGCTCTGGAACTTGCCGCCCGGGTGGTCGGCGCCGGCCCAGAACAGGTAGAGGCCGACGACGATGCCGATCGGCGGCAGCACGCGCGCCAAGTAGGTGAGGATGCCGTCCGGGTCCGCGCCGTAGCGTGGCCCGGGGCGGCCGCCCCAGAAGCGGTCCGGGGCCAGCGACCAGACGCCGATCAGCGCGATCACCAGCACGATCGCCTCGAGCAGCGTGTCCAGCGCACGGAAGGCGAGGAGCACGCCGGTGATCGGGTTACCGACGCCAGTGGCCGCCAGGTTCTCAACCGCCTGCGGCGCCAGCGTCGGCGCGGGCTCGGGCAACGCCAGCACGCACAGCGCCAGCACCGTGGCAACGCCCACCGACAGCAGCACGGCGAACGCACGCGTACCGGCGCCGCTGCGCTCGGACCAGGCCGCCGCCTCGGTG
>DDUX01000158.1 GCA_002345025.1 Candidatus Accumulibacter iunctus
CCGAAGTACTACTGCCTGTCGATGTTTCCCTATCCGTCGGGCAAGCTGCACATGGGGCACGTCCGCAACTACACGATCGGTGATGTGCTCGCGCGCTTTCACCGCATGCTCGGCTACAACGTCCTGCAGCCGATGGGCTGGGACGCCTTCGGCATGCCGGCGGAGAATGCCGCGATCCAGAACAATGTTCCGCCGGCACAATGGACCTACGCCAACATCGGCTACATGAAGGCGCAACTGCAGCGTCTCGGTTTCGCCCTCGACTGGGAGCGCGAACTGGCCACCTGCCGGCCGGAGTATTACCGCTGGGAACAGTGGCTGTTCACCCGTCTGTACGAGAAGGGCCTGATCTACAAGCGACTCGGGACCGTGAACTGGGATCCGGTCGACCAGACCGTGCTCGCCAACGAACAGGTGATCGATGGCCGTGGCTGGCGTTCGGGGGCGCTGATCGAGAAGCGCGAGATCCCGATGTACTACATGAAGATCACCGCTTACGCCGAGGAACTGCTGGCGGATCTCGACCGGCTTCCGGGCTGGCCCGAGCAGGTCCGCCTGATGCAGAAGAACTGGATCGGCAAGAGCACCGGCGTCCGTTTCGCCTTTCCCTACGAACTCGACGGTCAGCCCGCTCGGCTCTGGGTGTTCACGACGCGCGCCGATACCATCATGGGCGTCACCTTCTGTGCGGTCGCTGCCGAGCACCCGCTGGCCACGCATGCGGCCGAGCGCGATCCGCGGGTGGCGGCTTTCGTCGACGAGTGCAAGCGGGGCGGCGTCGCCGAAGCCGACTTGGCGACGATGGAGAAGAAGGGCGTCGCCACCGGCATCTTCGTCACGCATCCGCTGAGCGGCGAGCAGGTCGAGGTGTGGGTCGGCAACTATGTGCTGATGGGTTATGGCGATGGCGCGGTGATGGCGGTGCCGGCGCACGACGAGCGCGATTTCGCCTTTGCCCGCAGGTACGGGCTGCCGATCCGGCAGGTGATCGCGGTTGCCGGCGAGCGTTTCTCGACGGATGCCTGGCAGGACTGGTATGCCGACAAGCAGGGCGGCGTCTGCCTCAACTCGGGCCGCTACGATGGCCTCGGCCATGCTGCTGCCGTCGACGCGATTGCCGCCGACCTCGCCGCCAGGGGCCTCGGCGAGAAGAAGGTCCAGTTCCGCCTGCGCGACTGGGGCATCTCGCGGCAGCGCTACTGGGGCTGCCCGATCCCGATCGTTCATTGCGCCACCTGCGGCGACGTGCCGGTTCCCGATGCCGACCTGCCGGTCGTCCTGCCGGAGGACGTGACGATCACCGGTGCCGGTTCGCCGCTGGCGCGGATGCCGGAGTTCCATGAGTGCGCGTGCCCGAAGTGCGGCCGGCCGGCACGGCGGGAAACCGATACGATGGACACCTTCGTCGAGTCCTCATGGTACTTCCTGCGCTACTGCTGTCCGGACAACGAGCAGGCGATGGTCGACCAGCGGGTCGCCTACTGGTGCCGCGGTGGCATCGACCAGTATATCGGCGGCATTGAGCACGCCATCCTGCACCTCCTTTATTCGCGCTTCTGGACGAAACTGATGCGCGACCTCGGACTGTTCGGGGAGGCGCCGCTGGACGAGCCCTTTGCCAACCTGCTGACGCAGGGAATGGTCGTCGCGCCGACCTTCTACCGCGAGGACGCGCACGGCAAGAAGCAGTGGATCAACCCGGCCGAGGTCGACGCGGTGCATGACGAGCGCGGGCGGGCGATCGGCGCCAGCCTGCGTGCCGATGGTCTGCCGGTCGTCGTCGGCGGCATCGAGAAGATGTCGAAGTCGAAGAACAACGGCGTCGATCCGCAGTCGCTGATCGATCAGTTTGGGGCCGATACCGCCCGCCTGTTCACCATGTTCGCGAGCCCGCCCGATCAATCGTTGGAGTGGTCGGATGCCGGCGTCGAGGGCGCCTTCCGCTTTCTCAAGCGACTCTGGCGAATGGTCTGGGAGCATCTCGCGGCCGGTCCGCTGCTGCCGGCGGCGACGGCCGATCTGTCCGGCGAACTGAAGGCGCTGCGACGGCAGTTGCACCAGACGATCGGCAAGGTCGCCGACGACTATGGCCGGCGCAAGCAGTTCAATACGGCCATCGCCGCGGTCATGGAGCTGCTCAACGCCTGCGGCCGGATCAGCGACGGCTCGGCGGCTGCCCGTGCCGTCAGGCAGGAGACGCTGGAGGCGGCGACGCTGATGCTCAACCCGATCGTCCCGCATGTCTGCGAGGCGCTCTACGCTGCGCTCAGGCCGGGACAGTCGGCGGCCGGACAGGCGTTTCCACAGCCTGACGCCAGCGCTCTGGTGCAGGACGAGATCGAACTCGTGCTACAGGTCAATGGCAGGCTGCGCGGCAGCCTGCGTGTTGCCGCCGACGCCGACCGGGCGGCGATCGAAGCCGCTGCACTCGCCTGCGACGTCGCGTGCAAGCATCTCGCCGGCGCCCCGCCGAGGAAGCTGGTCATCGTCCCGGGTCGTCTGGTCAACATCGTCGTCTGAGACCGCGAGGAACTGCTCCATGCCCGTCGCCCTGCGCTCGATCGCCCTGCTCGTCGTCGGCACGCTGCTCGCTGCCTGCGGTTTTCAGTTGCGCGGTTCCTACTCCTTTCCCTTCAACAGCCTGTATCTGTCGGTTGCCGACTACTCGGTGATCGGCGCCCAGCTCAGGCGATCGATCAATGCCTCGAGTCCGACGCTGCTGGTCGCGACGGCGAGCGAGGCGCAGGTCATCTTCGTGCCGGGAGCCGAGTATCGCGACCGCGTGATCCTGACTGTCTCGGGTACCGGCCGGGTCAGCGAGCTGCGGTTGCGCTATCTGTTTCCGTATCGGCTGACCGACAACAAGGGTCGCGACGTCGTGCCGCCGAGCAGCGTCGAGCTGGTGCGCGACCTGACCTACGATGATTCGCAGGTGCTTGCCAAGCAGCAGGAGGAATCGCTGCTCTGGCGGGACATGGAACTCGATCTCGTGCAACAGCTGATGCGTCGCCTGGCGGCTGCCAAACCGGTGTTCGTGGACGCCGGGACCTAGGGCTTCCGGGTATGCAGCTCAAGGGCGAACAACTGGCCGCCCACCTCGCGCGTGATCTGCAGCCGGTTTATCTCGTACACGGCGACGAACCGCTGCTGGTCATCGAGGCTGCCGACGCGATCCGCGCTGCCGCCCGCCGTCAGGGCTTCGACGAACGCAAGGTGCTCACTGCCATCGCCGGCTTCAACTGGAACGAGCTGCATCATGCGGCCGGCAGCATGTCGCTGTTTGGCGGCCGGACGCTGATCGATCTGCGGATTCCCGGTGGCAAGCCGGGGCGCGAAGGGGGCCTCGCGCTGCAGGAGTATTGCGCCCGCCCGTCGCCCGATTCGCTGCTGCTGGTGAGCATGATCGGCGTCGAGTGGCGGGAAGAAAAAGCGGCGTGGATGGCTGCGGTCACCGCCGCCGGCGTCGTCGTCAAGCTGCTGTCACCGGCGCTCGCCGACCTGCCCGGTTGGCTTGCCGGCCGCCTGGGCCGACAGCAACAGAGTGCCGGGGCAGACGGCCTGCGCTTCATTGCCGAGCGTGTCGAAGGCAACCTGCTGGCAGCGCACCAGGAGATCCTCAAGCTCGCAGTGCTCTACCCGGCGGGCGCGCTGAGCCTCGAACAGATTCGTGATGCGGTGCTCGATGTCGCCCGCTACGATCTCGATGCCCTGCGCGAGGCGCTGCTGAGCGGCGATGTGGCGCGCCTGACGCGAACGCTCGACGGTTTGCAGCAGGAGGGTGAGGCGCCGCCGCTGATCCTCTGGGCATTGACCGAGGAGGTGCGCGCGCTGGCGCAGGTGCGCGCCGGCCTCGACCGTCGTCAGCCGCTCGACGGGCTGCTCAGGGAAGCCCGTGTCTGGGGTCCGCGGCAGCCGCTGTTCCGGCGGGCGGTGCAGCGGCTGCGGGCCGAGCAGGCAAACGCTGCCCTGGAGCACGCGTCGCGCATCGACCGGATGATCAAGGGCGCGCTGAGCGGAGACGTGTGGGACGAATTCCGGCAGCTGTCGTTGCGCGTCGTCGCCGCCTGACGGGGCGGTGGCTGCCGTCGCCGGCGGGTGTCAGGCGGGGTCGCGCTCGTCAGCGCGGGCCGGTGGGTCGCCGGCAGACGAATCGGCAGCCAGCAGCGGGTCGGGGGCCAGGTGTTCCCAGGCGCAATCCTCAATGCTGTGCCGCCGGGCGTCGTTGAGACCGTGACTGTCCTTCCCCTGCACCAGGCACTCGCCGGAACAATCGTCGGCAACGACAACCAGTCGCAGCTCGGTATCGACGCGTCGCTCACCGTCCCAGTAGCTGCAGGTGGCACAGACTTTGGCCTCGGCGGGCAGGATCAGCTTCTTCATGGTCGGTCCGGGCAAAAAGGGGGATGAGGGGAGGTGATGGCAGGGATGGCTCTGAGAGTGCATTTCGTGCCAGAGGTTCCATGTTGACGTGTGCCGGCGCTCGCTGGCTATAATCGACCCTTGCGGACGAAAGAGGGGCACGATGGATATCGAGAAGTATGTGCAGGAGGTGGGCCGGGAGGCGCGTGCCGCCTCGCGAATCATCGCACGTGCCGACAGCAATGCCAAGAACCGCGCGCTGCGCGCGATCGCTGCCGCGATTCGCCGCGAGAGCGAGACGCTCGTCGACGCCAACCGGCAGGATCTGCAGGCAGCCCGGGCTGCCGGCCTGGAAGCGGCGTTGCTCGATCGCCTGACGCTTTCGCCAGCGGGCGTCGCGGCGATGGCGGAGGGGGTCGAACAGGTTGCCGCGCTGCCCGACCCGGTCGGCGAGATCAGTGAGCTGCGCCGCCGGCCGAGCGGCATCCAGGTCGGACGCATGCGCGTGCCGCTGGGCGTCATCGGCATCATCTACGAGGCGCGGCCGAACGTCACCGCCGACGCGGCGGCGCTCTGCCTCAAGTCGGGCAACGCGTCGATCCTGCGTGGTGGCTCGGAAGCGATTCGCTGCAACCAGGCGATCGCCGCTCTGGTTCATGAAGGCCTTGCCAGTGCCGGCCTGCCCGGCAGCGCGGTGCAGGTCATCTCGACGACCGACCGGGCCGTCGTCGGCCACCTGATCCGCATGCGCGAGTATGTCGATGTGATCGTCCCGCGTGGTGGCAAGGGACTGGTCGCGCGCCTGCTCGCCGAGGCCAGGGTGCCGATGATCCAGCATCTGGATGGCAACTGTCATGTCTACGTCGATGACGCCGCCGACGCCGAACAGGCGCTGCGGATCGTCGAGAACGCCAAGACGCAGCGCTACGGCACCTGCAACACCGCCGAGTCGCTGCTGCTGGCGCGATCGGTGGCCGGCAGGCTGCTGCCGCCGATTGCCGCCATGCTGACGAGCAAGGGGGTCGAGATTCGTGGCTGCCCGGAAACCAGGGCGCTGATCGGCGAGGCGACGGCGGCGAGCGAGGAGGATTACGCCAGCGAGTTCCTGGCGCCGATCATCTCGGTGCGGGTGGTCGATGGCATCGGCCAGGCGATCGAGCACATCAATCACTACGGTTCGCATCATACGGACGCCATCGTCACCGAGAATTACAGCGCGGCGATGCGCTTCCTGCGCGAGGTCGATTCGGCTTCGGTGATGGTCAATGCCTCGACGCGTTTTGCCGATGGCTTCGAGTACGGTCTCGGCGCCGAGATCGGCATTTCGACCGACAAGATTCATGCCCGCGGTCCGGTCGGTCTCGAGGGGCTGACGAGCCAGAAGTGGATCGTTCTCGGCCAGGGTGAGGTGCGCAGCTGAACCCTCGCCGTACTCTTCCTTGCCGGTGGCAGCGCCTGCCGGCAACCACCCGGCGGCGGCAGGCGGATGCCGCCGCCGGTTTTCCCGCAGCCGCCGAAGCAGCCTGATACCGACCAACGGTCATGACTGTTGATATACCCGTGATGATGAAGGTCATGACCGTTCCCCTCATCCCCGACCCTTCTCCCGCGTGCGGGAGAAGGAAGATTCGCGAGTCGCTGACGCGACTTTCACATTAAGGAGACACTATGAAACACCTGTTGCTGGTGGCCGTTGCCGCCCTGTCGTTCAATCTCGCCAGCGCCGTCGAAGTCGCCGGCGTCAAGTTCGAGGACAAGTCGCACGTCGGCAGTGCCGACCTCGTGGTCAACGGCGCCGGCCTGCGCAAGAAGGCGGTTTTCAAGGTCTATGCGATGGCGCTCTATCTGCCCGAGAAGCGCGGCGACGCCGAGGCCGTGTTCGCCGTCAGGGGCGGCAAGCGGGTGGCGATCACACTGCTGCGCGATCTGTCGGCACAGCAGTTCGTCGAGGCGCTGCAGGAAGGCATGGCGAACAATCACTCGGAAGCCGAGATGGCCGGCCTCAAGGATCGCCTGAAGCAGTTCTCGGACACCATGCTGGCGGCCGGCGAGCCGAAGACCGGAACCAGCGTCGTCATCGACTGGCTGCCGGAAAGCGGCACGCGGCTGACGGTCAACGGACAGGTCAAGGGCAAGGACATCGCCGGTGAGGATTTCTACAGGGCGCTGCTGAAGATCTGGCTGGGCAACAAGCCGGTGCAGGAGGACCTCAAGCAGGCGCTGCTCGGCAAGGCCTCCTGAGCCCGATGAGCACCGCCGGCCCGTCGCACTGGCAGGCGGTGATCGCTGCCCCGGGATTCAGCCTCGGCGTGCGTTGTGACGAGCTGGCGGTGCGCGGCATGGCCTTCCTGCCGCCGGGCAGCGAACTGGCGCCGGCCAACGCGCTCGCCGCCGAGGCAGCGCGGCAGATCGCTGCCTACCTGGTGGACTCGGAGTACGCGTTCGCGCTGCCGTTGCTGCCGGCCGGGACGCTTTTCCAGCGTCGTGTCTGGCAGCGGATCGCCGCCATTCCGGTGCACCAGACGCGCAGCTACGGCGACATCGCCCGCGACCTCTGCAGTGCGGCGCGCGCCGTCGGCCAGGCCTGCGGCCGCAATCCCTACCCGCTGGTCGTTCCCTGTCACCGTGTGCTCGCTGCCGCCGGTGGGCTCGGCGGCTTTGCCCGGCAGCGCGACGGCTACCTGCTCGACGTCAAGCGCTGGCTGCTGGCGCATGAAGCCCGCTGAGCCGGCGCCGGCCGATCTCGCCGCGATCGATTCCTTCTGCGACAGCCTCTGGCTCGAGGACGGGCTGGCGAGGGCGTCGCTCGCCAGCTACCGCAGCGACCTGCTGCAACTCGCCGGCTGGCTCGCCGCGGCGGAGCGCGGCCGCCTCCTCGATAAC
>DDUX01000018.1:0-5480 GCA_002345025.1 Candidatus Accumulibacter iunctus
GAGTGGACCAGGGCGATGGCCGAAGCCGGTTTCAACGGCTTCATCTGTGTCGCCGGCGATGTTTCCGACTACGATTCATGCGTTGCTCTGGTCGCCGAGGCTGAAGCCAAAGCCGGGCCGATCGACATCCTGGTGAACAACGCCGGCGTCCTCGAGCACGGCGCCTTCGTGCGCATGGACGCAGGGCGGCAGCAGCAGCTCATCGATCTCAACGTTTCGGGACTGACGGCGATGCTGGCGCAGTTCGTGCCGGCGATGGTCGAACGCGGGCGTGGTCGGGTGCTCAACGTCGCCTCGATCGCCGCCTTCCAGCCGGTTCCCTCGCTCGCCACCTACGCCGCGAGCAAGGCCTACGTACTGTCGCTGAGCGAGTCGCTGGCGGAGGAACTGCGCGACAGCGGCGTCACCGTGACGGCGCTGTGCCCGGGGATCACCGCAACGCCGATGTTGCGTGGCGCCGTCACGGCGAGCGCAGCGCTCGCGCGGCTGCCGGATTTCCTCGTCGCCGACGTCGACGCGGTCGCTGCCGAGGGGTACGCGGCGTGCATGCAGGGCGAGGTGATCCGCGTTCCCGGCCTGCTCAATCAGGCGGCGACGATCGCCGGGCGGGCGGTACCGAAGTGGCTCCTGCGGCGGATCGCCGGCGGCATCGGCCGCAGCACCCTGGATGACTGAGAGCGCTGGCGGGCGCCGCGGTGCTCTTGTCGCGGCTGCGCGCCGCTCACTGCGGGTGGGTCTCGCATGGCCCGTGCTGCTGGCGCTGCTTGGCGGCTGCGCCGGCTTCGTGCCGCAGCCTGGTCCCGATCCGGAGCCGCCGACGGCCCGCCATGCGCCGCTGACCCTGCCGTTCATCGCCGTCGGCGACACGCAGGAGCACCACGCCAGCGGCTTCCCGGTGCACGACAACGATGGCGCCGTCGATGCCTACGTCGAGGTGGCGCAACGGCCACCCGAGCAGCTCCTGTTCGGCCGTCGCCTGCTCGAATGGGCGTTGCGCAGCAATCCCGACATGCCGTTCCTGCATCTCGGCGATGTCATGGATCTGTCCTGCCGCAGCGAGGCCGAGCGGATGGCGCGGATCTTTCGCACCGCGCCTGCCGAGGGCGCGATCCTTCCCGGCAACCATGACGGGCTGATGTTCGGCATCTATGCCTACAGCCTGCTGCAGGCGATGCTCGATGCCGGCGCCCGCAAATGGAACCATGCCTGCCGGCGCGGCGCAGCAGCCGATGACGATCGTCACAGGACCGACAACGAGGCGTTCTCCAAGCGCGACTTCATCAGCCTCTATCTCGCCGAGCAGAGCCAGCGCATTCCGGCGCAGGCGGGGCTTGCTCCGCCGCCTGCGCAGGGCAGGCAGACGCTGAGCTGGCGCAATCCCGACGAGCGCGCCTTTGTGTCGGCGATCGAGGCACAGGTGCTCGACGGCTTCGACTACGCCGATTCCTTCGTCGCGCAGCGGCTGCGCCTGCCGCGCGCACCCGCTGCGACGCGCGACACGATCATCATCGGCCTGGATACGAACCAGGCGGGCCGCCTGGTGAGCACCTGGGACACGATCATGGGACGTAGCCCGGGCAGCATGGGGCACATCAATCCCGACCAGATCCGGGCGGTGACGCAGTGGGTGGAAGAGGCCGTCGCCCACGGCGACATCGTCATCTTCGCCGGTCACCACAACTGGCGTTCGCTGGGGCTGCCGTCACGCCTTCTCCTGCGCGTCCTGATGCAAAGGCTCGAGCATCCCCTGGTCTACCTTTCGGCACACACGCACCGCGGTTTCTGGGCGCTGCATCGCGCGCTCGACCGGCGTCCGCTGCTCGAGCTCAACGTCAGTTCGCTCTCGGACTGGCCGATCGCCTACCGGCGCATCAGTTTTGCCTACGACGAGGAGGCGAGGAGCCTGCTGGTGCGCGGCGAACTGATGCCGCGCGGCGACGTGCCAATCCGCAGCGATGCCGACCTCCTGGAGGCATGGGAGAAGGAGGCCTGCGCCGTCGCCGCGGTGCCGCTCGACCGCATGCGCGCCGAGGATGCGGCACTGGTGCAACTGCAGCGCGCCTCGCGCGGCAGCCTGCTCGAATGGCTGGTCGAGTTCTTCGCACCGGTCTGCGAGGCCTGCGAGGAGCCGCTGTACCGACATGCCCAGGCCTATCAGGACGAACTGCTGCAGACCATTCTGCAACTGGATGCCGACCTCGGCCGCGAGGCGCATCAGCTGCATGCGCTGACGCTGCCGACCTGGTGCCGGCGGCAGGATTTCACGATCTGTGTGCAGGCTTTGCTCAACGAGCGCGCCGAGACCTTCGCCGGACAGGTCGAACTGTTCCGTCGCAAGGCTGCGCTGGTCGCGCTCTTCAACGACCACCTGGACGATCTGGATTCGCAGCGGGCACGTGCCTACATGAGCTGCCGCGCCGTGCTGGCGGCGCGGGCAGACTTCGAAGCGACGCCCGCGGATCGCAACAACGATCGCGGCGAGGACAAGCGCCGGGCAGAGCAGTTCTTCCGTACCGAAGCCAGCGTCGGCATGGAGTGAGGCGCGGTGCGGGAGAGGAACTCTCAGCCGCCGCCCCGCCGCCAGGTATGCCAGCGCTCGTCCCAGCGCAGCAGCTCTGCCGGCGCATGCGCCTTCTTCCAGACGCCGGCGACGTACTTGTTCGCCTCGGCGAGCGTCGCGTGGATGTGGATCAGTTTGGCTGGCTTGAGTTCGACTTTGTGCTTCGGCAGGTCGCCATGGATGGTTGTCATCGCCAGGTCGCTTCAGTTTTTGTTGTGCGCCGGAAAGTGCGTCTTCAATCTCTCCACCGTCGACCGCCACTTCGGCGTCGTCGGCTTGCAGACGGTGTTCTGGTTGCCGAACATGCCGATCTCCTGAATGGCCTGGCTGGCCGGGATGGTTTGCAGCCAGTGGACGGGGACAAAGTATTCCGATTTCTCTTCGTCGTCGGCGAACTGCTGGTGGTAGTGGCCGTTGCGCGGAACCTCGCTGAAGCGGGCCTCGCCCTCGGGGGTGTTCACCATGAAGTCGCGGTCACGCTGCGCGCGGCCGGTCACACGCCCCACGCCGACGAAGCCGGAGCCGGGAATCTTGACCCAGACGCGGTCGCCGGGATCGAGCAGCTGCAGCGTCCTGCTGTACCAAGCGTCACCGCCGCCACAGATGAAGCCGCATTTCACGGCATCGTCCCACGCGCGTTCCCCGGAGTAGGTGCCGAAGGAATGGTAAAACTCCCCGTTCCAGGGCTCGTTCGGGCCATCCTGCATGATCGCGGCACTGACCTGGGTCTTGACCGGGTCGAGCAGCCAGGTGCGGCTGATCAGTTGTTCATTGCCGTTGGCGAAGACCTGGAAGCAGAGGAGGTTGATCGGGATGTCGCGCTCGCTGAGGTAAGCGACGATGCGCTCGGTGCTGGCGTCGAGCGAGGACGCGACGATGATGATCTGGTGGCTCTCGTTGAGCGAGTCCTCGTCGAGCGCCAGGCCGAAGCGTTGCTGGAAGTCCTCGCCGAGATTCCGGCTGGGGGCGAAGCGGCCGTAGATGGCGGCGATGTCCTCGGCGCGGAGTTTCTCGACCGAGCTGACGTAGTCCAGCGATTGGGCGACGACGTCGCGCGGCGTCTTGTCGCGCTTGAGTTCGATCAGGCACCAGCGCGCCGTCGGGGGCGATGGCGAGCAGGTCGATGCGCCCGCCGAAGCCGGTGTCTTCCTGGCGGCCGATCAGCATCCATTCGTCGGAGAGGAGCTTGGGGGCGGCGACGATCATGTCTTCCAGCTTCCTTTCGTTCGCCAGCTGCGCTTCGGGCAGGGGCTGCGGGGTCGCGGAGACCTTCCAGAGACCGGGACGGATGGGCATGGCGGCTCCGGGTTCAGGCGGCGTTGAGCGCGGATTCGATAAGGGTCGTGGCGAGGCGTTCCTGTTGCGTGCGGGCCTCCGCGAGGTCGGCCTTGAGGCGGTCGCAGAGGGCCATCAATTCGTCGACCTTGGCGACGATGCGGTGTTGTTCTGCTGCGGGTGGGACTGGAACTTTCATATTGCGCAGAATTGTTCCGTTAACATTTGCTTGGCCGCATTGTTGTTTGAGGTGTGGGGAGATTTCTGTCTCTCTGAACAGTGGGGCATTCATGGCCATATTTAAGAAGTAAGCCGAGATCAGATAATTGGCGCAGCGAATTCGAATCAAATACGATGCAAAAGAGTACTGGAGTCGAGGGCCGCGAAAGATGCCTGTTTTTCCAACCAATTCGGCACTATTGGTTCGGTTGTAGAGCAAGTCGTCTGGTTTCAACAGTAAGAACGGCAGCCCCTCTGTGGTTGACGGTACCTTTTTCTGGTTGCCGAGCATTACTTCGCCTGCTTGAATGTCTCCCATCTTGAGAACCGGTACACCCTCAGTCGCTTCAAATGTTTTTTCTGAAAGTCCGTAGTCGGTCTGCAATACGTAGTTGCCAATGCGTTCCCAGATCCATCCATTTGGAAGAGGGAACGGCTCCTCATTGTGTCCCACCGGCGGCAGCGTCTTGGATCTCTTGACCATTCCTTCCGACTCCAGCCGCGCCCGTTCCTTCGCAATCCGCTTGAGCAGTTCGCTTGCCGGTTCGTCGTTGGGGTCTTGGGGCACCAGCTTGCCCATGACGGCGAGTTGGAGGATGGTTTGCTTGAGGGCGTCGAGGCTGGATTCGGTGGTGAACAGGGTGTCGAAGTGCTCGGCGAGGCGCTGCCAGTTGGCGGCGAGTTCGGCGGCGTCGGCGCTTTGGGTAAGCGTGCCGAGCAGGGTTTCGACGAGCCTGGCATGCGCCACCCCGGCGTCCGCCTGCTCCGCTTCCAGCCGGTCGCAGAGCGCCATCAGTTCATCGACTTTGGCGACGATGCGGTGTTGTTCGGCTTCAGGAGGCAACGCTGTCACCGTTGCAATAATCTTCTCTCGCGAAATATTTGGCTGTGCGCCGCCAGCGCCCTGACCAATAAAGTTCGGCTTGAGCCCTTTCAGAAGCGTCAATAGGTATCGATTGAATACACCAGTGTTTGGCGTGCAAGCGCAAACCGCCTGATTCGTTGTCGCTGCTTTGGCGAGAATTGCCGTCTTGCCAATAGTTGCGCCATACATGGCAATCAGTACATCACCTGCTCGGTTCTGGCGCAGCGAGCATTCTTTCAGCGCCAACTCGGTAACATGCTCTTCGGCGTCTGAAATGAAGTCTGCGGTGAGTTCGCCAGACTTGAACCAAGGAATTGTGCCCCCGTAGTAACGAAAATTGCTGCGCAGTGGTGTTGCTCCAGCGCCCCAGTCGCCAATTTGTCCCAAGCGAACCCACGCCCAACCGTTTGGCAACGCAAACGGCTGCTCGTCCTCGCCTACAAGTGGCGTTGCCTTGGATTTCCGGCC
The DNA here is from genome assembly GCA_002345025.1 of Candidatus Accumulibacter iunctus. GTDB lineage: Bacteria > Pseudomonadota > Gammaproteobacteria > Burkholderiales > Rhodocyclaceae > Accumulibacter > Accumulibacter iunctus. The sequence goes on from DDUX01000018.1 coordinate 5,388, forward strand.
AGCACCTTCAGCCTCCAGTCGTGTCCGTTCCTTGGCAATCCGCTTGAGCAATTCGCTCGCTGGTTCGTCATTCGGGTCCTGCGGCACCAGCTT
>DDUX01000018.1:5577-8027 GCA_002345025.1 Candidatus Accumulibacter iunctus
GGCGATGAGGTCGAGGTGGTCGGGGAGGTTCACTGTTGGATGCTCGTGCGGTCGGTTGAAGTCATTACCCATCGGGTGGCGAACGACTGTCGTCAGCGTCACGTTGCGCCGCCGGCAATTGTTGCAGGAGCGCCGGCAGTGCCGTTTGCACGGTGTCCCACACCACATCGAGGTTGATGGCGAAAGTAGCCGTCAGCAATGCGCTTGCGCATGCCTCGCATGCTGCGCCACGGTATTTCCTTGTGCGCATCGGCAAACGCCGCGATGGCCGTCCATGACCCTGGTCGCGGCTTCTCCGATGATGACGAGACTCATGATGACCGCCTGTTGCGTGCGCTTGTCCCCAAGGAAATCCTTTTTGCTCAGGCCCTCCACAAAGCAGCACGCATCCGCCGCTGCCTGCCGCATGTAGTCGAGATGGTCGGTCAGGCGCCTCTCGCTCATACCGGCCGGGCCTCGGCGAGGACTTTGGCGCGGAACTTTGGTGGCAGGTCGGCCGGGGTCAAGAGATCGACAGGAATGCCAAGCAGGGATTCCAGTTCGTCTTGCAGCCCGCCCAGGTCGAACAGTGTGGTTCCAGGCAGCGCGTCGACCAGCAAATCCAGGTCGCTACCCTCCCGGTCGGTGCCATGCAGCACCGAGCCGAAGATGCGCGGGTTCACCGTGTTGAAGCGACTCGCTGCTTCACGGATGGCATGGCGTCCAAGATCAAGAGCGATCGATGGCCGCATGGGTTTTCCTTTCATGTGTCGCCAGCAAGAATAACCGGTTGAATACCGGGCAAAAACGGTACAGCGGATTGCCGTCCTTCAGCCCTGGCTTCGAGCAGATCGAGCACGAAACCGATGGGCAGGTCTGGATTGTCTGCGATCACCTGACGGGCAGAGGGCAACCGTCTGATTCGGTCGAGCAAGTCGACCAGCAAGGTGGTCACGAGTGCATCCGGGTCGACATTGGCAAACAGGCGATTGAACTCCTCGGCCAATTCGTCCGGTGCATCAACGTTCAGCGTGGCCATGGCGAATCAGGTCGCCTCGGCGTGCGCGACCGGCTTCGATTCCAGGTAGAGCGTGTCGTAACTCAGGTCGACTTCACCCGGCCATTCGACGGAGCCGGCCACCACCTTGGCAAGACCGAACAGGCCGGGGTGCCGGATGCGCGTGAATACACCCTTTTCGAGGTAAGGCGCAGCATCGAAAATCCGGGTTTCGCCGTTTTCGAAGTACAGCAACAAACGATAGTCCGGCAGTGGGGTCAGGTCTTTGACGTAAGGGTTCATGGCTGTTCTACGCCGCAGACTCCCCGGTATAGCCCCAAGCTTCGAATTGCGGGAGTAGTTTCGGGTCATCCTTGAATGCCTGGAAATACACATATTCCGGCGCAAGGTCGGCGCCATTTGGCCAGACGATGGTTTTCAGCTCGCCATCCACCCTGACCTGGCGAAATTGCTCGATGTCCTTCAGTGGCAGAAATACCCCCTGACCCAGTGCATCGGCAAGATCGGCAACGCCGGAACGACCGTTGTCGAAAGTGACGGCCAGTTTGTAATCGTCCAGATATTCGACAGCGGTGATGTGCAGGATCATGGTCTTACTCCAGCGGCTCGATAGGCTTGGGCATTTGCGCCTGACGGCACAGTTCCCAGTCGTTCATCAATTCTACCTTGTGCAATTCACGCCATTCGAGCACATGACGAAGCGCGCGCGGTGGAAATTTTCCTTCAACAATGCCGGTTTCGATCTCGACCGTGATTTCGAATTCGCCATATTTCGCATGAAAGTGGGGTGGCGCATGGTCGTTCCAGAGCATCGTGATCACGATGCCGAGAAACCGGCTGATGATGGGCATGGTCAGTTTTCTCCTTGCAGGGCGGCGGCCAGTACGCCCTTCAGTTTAGCCCGCGTCTCGCCAATTTTCGCTTGCAGGGCGACATATTCGGCGAGCAACGTTTCCGGATCATGCACCACAGCATCCGGGCTGTGGGGATTCTTGATGTCGAGGTTGTAGTTGCGCGCCTTGATGTCGGCGGCGCTGACCTTCCAGGCGAATTCGTTCTCGACCCGGCTGTTCCACCAGGCTTTCTCCGCTGCGAACTCCTCGAAGCGCATGGGCTTGGTCTTGTTGTAGCTCTTCACGCCTGGCGGGTAGGGGTGTTCGTAGAACCAGACGTCCCGTGTCGGCGTGCCCTTGGTGAAGAAGAGCAGGTTGGTCCTGATCCCGGTGTAGGGGTTGAACACGCCGTTCGGCAGGCGGACGATGGTGTGCAGGTTGCAGGTTTCGAGCAGTTGCTCCTTGATGCGCGTCTTGATGCCTTCGCCGAACAGCGTGCCGTCGGGCAGCACCAGCGCGGCGCGGCCGCCGTCCTTGAGCAGGTGCATGATGAGGACGAGGAAGAGGTCGGCGGTTTCGCGGGTGCGGAAGGTGGCGGGAAAGTTGCTCTCGATGCCGTC
>DDUX01000018.1:8378-12359 GCA_002345025.1 Candidatus Accumulibacter iunctus
TCCAGCCCGTGCAGGATCATGTTGGTGGTGCACAGCAGGTGCGGCAACGGCTTCTTCTCGACGCCGTTGATGCAGCGCTGCAGGAGTTGCTCGTCTTCGACCGTCCTGACGTGTTGCTTGCGCACGTGTTCGATGGCGCAGGTGAGGAAGCCGCCGGTGCCGCAGGCGGGGTCGAGGATCTTCTCGCCCAATCGGGGGGCGACCGCATCGACCATGAATTGGGTGACCGGGCGCGGCGTGTAATACTCGCCGGCGTTGCCGGCATTCTGCAGGTCGCGCAGGATCTGTTCGTAGAGGTCGCCGAAGAGGTGACGGTCCTGCGCCTTGTTGAAGTCGACGCCGGCGACGATCCTGTTGATCACCTGGCGCATCAGGTGGCCGGACTTCATGTAGTTGTAGGCATCCTCGAAGACACCGCGGATGACGAAGCCGCGCCGGTCGGCATGTGCCGGCTGCAGGTTCTTGAGGGTGGGGAAGAGCCGGATGTTGATGAAGTCGAGCAGCTCGTCGCCGGTCATGCCCTCGGGGTCGGCCGCCCAGTTGCGCCAGCGCAGCGGCTCGGGGATCGGCGAGCGGTAGTCGCCATCGTTCGCTTCGAGCAGCTCGTACTCGGTTTCCTTGTCGTCGTAGATCTTGAGGAAGAACATCCAGACGAGCTGGCCGATGCGCTGCGCGTCGCCATCGACGCCGACATCCTTGCGCATGATGTCCTGGATGGATTTGATGGTGGTGGAGAGGGACATGAGCCAGGGCTCAGGACGTGGCGGAACGCTGCGGTGGCGCCGAAATCGCCGCTGCCGTCACATGCACCTTGTTGCCGACAAGCTGCAGGTCACAGGAAACAATGAAGCGCTTGTCGTCGGGAAACATGAGGCGCTTTTTTTCGATCAGCCGCAGAAGCTCTGCCTGCGCCGCCGCCGCACCACCCGGGTCGGTTTCTCGAGCGAAGTCGCCAAGATTTTTCAGCGTATTCGCCTGCTCTTCCAGGGGCAACAGGCTGACATTCCATGCAAGAACGATTGCCTTCGCCCGATGGCGGTATTCGTCCAGCGACGCATCCTCACCGACTTCGCTGTCGAGGATTTTGCTGATGCCGTAGGAGATCTTCTGCTCCGGCGGCAAATCGCTGCGAATCACCAGTGGATGATCGACCCCCAATGCCTTCAGTCTCGATTGTGTGGCATTCAACAATTCCCTTGTCCGCGCTGCGACCTTGCGACGACTGGCTTTCCCCATGCTGCTGCTTCCTTTTTGCCTATGCGTAAAGTTGCTGTTCGAGTTCCTGAACGGCCTTGAGGTAGCCGGACTTGCCGCCAAAGGCGGCAACCAGTTCCGGCGCGGTCCCCAGCCTGGAAAATGGATCAAGCGTCAGAATCTTGATGTCTTCGATGCTCTCGATGCCGGTGTCGGCGTACTTGACGAGCAGGGCGTCGAGGACGGCGCGGGCTTGGTCGCCATACCTGGTGAAGACGTCGCGCTTCCTGAGCTGTTCGGCGCGCTCCTTGCGCGACAGCGGCGGGCGGTCGAAGGCGACGTGGCAGATCAGGTCGAAGGGGTCGAAAGCCTTGCCCTGTTTCTTGCCGACTTCCTCGGCCAGTGCTTCGAGCAGCACGCCCTGGGTTTCGAGTTCGTCGATGACCGCCTTCTTGCGCTCGGCGCCGGTCCAGCGGCGCAGGAAATCATCGACCGAGGCGTACTCCTTGCGCACCGCCTTGCGCGTGTAGTCCTTGAGCGACTCGGTGATCAGCTTGCCGTCCGGGCCGTAGTACTGGACGCGCTCGGCGACCACGTAGACGGTGACCTCGCCGCCGACGACGTACTTGATGCGCTTTTCGCCCCGAGGTTGGGGAGGGAATGGCGGCTCGGGGGGAGGGTCGACAGGCGGAAAATCATCGTCACCGGGCGGAGGGTCCGGCGGAACAGGAGGGTCATCACCCTTGGGTTCATGGATTTGCTCGGCGGGGCCGTCGAAATCCGGGTCGGCAAACAGCTCCGTGGCCTTCTTGAAGTCCATGATGGTGAACCAGTACTTGTCGAAGTCCTCGTTGATGCGGGTGCCGCGGCCGATGATCTGCTTGAATTCGGTCATCGACTGGATGCGCTGGTCGAGGACGATGAGCTTGCAGGTCTGCGCGTCGACGCCGGTGGTCATCAGCTTGCTGGTGGTGGCGATGACCGGGTAGCGGCTCTCCGGGTCGATGAAGTTGCCGAGTTCGGCCTTGCCTTCCTGTTCGTCGCCGGTGATGCGCATGACGTACTTGCGGTTCTCGGCGATGCGCTCGGGGTTGAGGTTGGTCAGCGCCTGGCGCATGCGCTCGGCGTGGTCGATGTCCTCGCAGAAGACGATGGTCTTGGCGAAGGGGTCGGTGGCCTTGAGGAATTCGGTGATCTTGCCGGCGACGAGTTCGGTGCATTTCTCCAGCACGAGGCTGCGGTCGAAGTCCTTCTGGTTGTAGATGCGGTCTTCGATCAGCTTGCCGTGCTTGTCGGTCTGCCCCTGGCTGGGCCGCCAGCCCTGCAGGTCCTTGTCGATGTCGATGCGCACGACCTTGTAGGGGGCGAGGAAGCCGTCGTCGATGCCCTGGCGCAGCGAGTAGGTGTAAACCGGCTCGCCGAAGTAGTGGATGTTGGAGACGTCCTTCGTTTCCTTGGGCGTGGCGGTCAGGCCGATATGGGTGGCGCCGGAGAAGTAATCGAGAATCTCGCGCCACGCCGAGTCTTCGGCGGCGCTGCCGCGATGGCATTCGTCGATGACGATCAGGTCGAAGAAATCGGGCGAGAACTGCTTGTAGATGTTCTTTTCTTCTTCATTGCCGGTGACCGCCTGATAGAGCGACAGGTAGATCTCGAAGGCCTTGTTGGCCTGCCGGTTGACGATTTTGGTCATCGCCTGGCCGAAGGGCTTGAAGTCGTTGGTGCGGGCCTGGTCAGCGAGGATGTTGCGGTCGACGAGGAAAAGGATGCGTTTTCTGGCTTTCGACTTCCACAGCCGCCAGATGATCTGGAAGGCGGTGTAGGTCTTGCCGGTGCCGGTGGCCATGACCAGCAGGATGCGCTGCTGTCCGCGGGCGATGGCTTCGATCGTCCGGTTGATGGCGTTGATCTGGTAATAGCGCGCGGTCTTGCCACTGCCGTCGTCGTAGTAGGGCGTCTCGACCGTGACCCGCTTTTCGGGGCCGGCGATGCCCTTCCAGGTGCAGTAGCGTTGCCAGAGCTCGGCTGGCGTCGGGAAAGCGTCGAGCGCCATTTGCTGCTCGATGGGGGCGTGTTGGCCGGTGCGGTCGTGCACGAGGAAAGCGTCGCCGTTGCTGCTGATGGCGAAGGGGAGATCAAGCGTCTCAGCGTAACCCAGCACCTGCTGCATGCCGTCGCCGACGCTATGGTTGTTGTCCTTGGCCTCGATGACGGCGATGGGCAGGTTGGGGGCGTAGTAGAGGATGTAGTCGGCCCGCTTCTGCTTGCCCCGCGTGTGCAGCTTGCCGCGCACGATGACGCGGCCCTTGGTGAAGCTTACTTCTTCGCGCACCTGAGTGGCGAAGTCCCAGCCTGCCCGCTGCAGGGCAGGGGTGATGTACTGGGTGCAGATGTCGCGCTCGGAGAGGCTTTTCTTGTTGGGCACGGAAGAGCGGCTGAAGCGGGGGTGACTGCGTGAATGCCCATGTTACTGCGGCATCGCGCGGGATGATAGTCCGGCACCCGCCACCGACTCGCCATTCCGCTGCCAAACTCGGATGCCTGTTGGCGACCGTCCTATTGATCTGTCTCGTCGTTGATGTGCAAGTCGCGTCAGCGACTCGCGAATCTCCCTTCTCCCGTGCGCGGGAGAAGGGCCGGGGATGAGGGAAACGGTCATGACTTTCATCATCAGGGGTGTGCGCAAGTCATGACCGTTCGCTCCATCGCGCCTTGCATCGCGGCCTGCTCGCGACGATTTCTTCACAGGCTCTCAGCCGCCGCCCCGCCGCCAGGTGTGCCAGCGTT
>DDUX01000016.1:0-12101 GCA_002345025.1 Candidatus Accumulibacter iunctus
GCAAAGCGTACCGTCTGTCCCGGCGCCATGACCGCCAGGCGCGGCAGATCGGCGGTGATGACGGTGGCGATCTTCGGATAGCCGCCAGCCGTCTGGCCGTCGGCGAGCAACACGATCGGCTGTCCGCTGCCCGGCACCTGGATCGATCCCGGCACGGTCGCATCGGAGACGATCTCTGGCCCCCGGTCAGGACGATGCGCGAGCAGCGGGCCGTCAAGACGAATCCCCATGCGGTCGGCGGCGGGAGAAATGCGGTAGGCCGCGCCGACCAGGGTGGCCATCGCCAAGGCATCGAAATGCTCGTCCTGCGGCCCCGGAACGACGCGAATCGGCGCCTCGTCGAGCAGCGGCGGCGAGCGCAGCATGCGTTCGCCGCCGCTGCCTGCCGCCACCGACAGCCGCTGACCCGGAACCAGCAGACGACCGTCGACACCGCCCAGGCCGGCGCGAACATAGGTCGATGCACTGCCGAGTTGCCGCGCGACCTCGAGACCGGCGAGCGCAAGGTAGCCGACACGGCCTGCCGCAGGACTGCCGCAACGCAGCGTCTCGCCCGGCGCCAGGCGCACGCTGCGCCACGAAGCGAGACGACGACGGCCAGCGGCGTGCCACAGTTCGGCCGCGAAAGGACCGGCGATGGCGACCTGCAGCGGCAGGTGCAGCGCCCGCACCGCCAGCCCGCCGGCGAAGAACTCGATCGCTGGCGCACCCTCCGGGTTGCCCAGCAGGGCGTTGCCCAGGCGCAGCCAGCCGGGTTCGAGCGCCCCGGAGCACGGCACGCCGAGACGCCGCAGGCCAAAACGACCGAGATCCTGGATCGACGCCATCGCCCCCGGGCTGAGCACCTCGAGCACGGCGCGCAGCGTCACCCGGCAGCCGCGCAGAGAAAGGCCGCAGGCGGTTGCGCGGCAGCGCGCATCGCTGGCGCCGCCGCCTGCAGCGAGGCGAACTCGCCGGCGTCGATCGGCCGCAGGCGCACCTGGTCGCCGGCCTGCAGCAGCGCCGCCTGCGGCCAGCACGGCGAGAACAGCGGCAGCGGACAGACGCCGATCAGGTGCCAGCCACCAGGACTCTCCCACGGGTAGATCGCCGTCAGCGTACCGGCCGTCGCCACGCTGCCAGCGGCGACGCGCGTTCGCGGCTCGCTGCGGCGCCCGCGCGCGAGCCGCGGCGGCAGATCGCCCATGAACGGAAAACCGGGAAGGAAACCCAGCATATAGACCTCGTAGCAGCCACCCGCGTGCAGGCGCACCAGTTCGGCCGCCGACAGGCCGCAGGCAGCCGCCAGTTCGTCGAGGTCCGGCCCGCAGGCAGCGATCGCGTCACCGTAGCAGACCGGCAGTTGCCAGACCCGCGGTCGCCGTGGGGCGACCGCGAACGGCACGCGCAGGGCGACGTGAATGGCCGGTTCGATCCCGGCACGCGTGCAGCGCAGGGGATCGTAGATCACCGTCAGCGAGCGGAAGGTGGGCACGGTCTCGACGATCCCCGGCAACTGCCCGCTCGCCACCGCCTGCAGCAGCGCCTGATCGGCCGCCGCCACTTCGGCCAGCAGACGGCGGTCGATGGCGTCGCCGAATTCGATCGTCAGCGCCGCGTCGCCGAGCGCAAGGATGCGGTAACTCAACACCGCTCGCCGCAACAGCAACGGCGCTCGCCCGGGCCCTCCGGCAGCAGCCGATGGCAGCCCTTGCCGGCAGCACGCCGCGGCCGCGCCCTGCTACTCGCGAACGGCTTCGGCCCAGCAGTTGGGGGTTTCATAGAGACGCAGACGCTCGAGCCGCAGTTGATTGCCGTAGGTATCGCGATAGACCGCATCGAGGATCGTGAACGCCTTGCGCGCCAGGTTCTCGGCCGTTGGCACGCAATCGAGAACGACCGTCCGGTGCCCGGGCAGTGAAGCGAGAAAATCCACCACCGGGCGATCGCCGGCATAGACCAAGAACGAATGATCCCAGGCATCGACCAGATGCTGCCGCGCCAGTGCCTTGACCTCGGAGAAATCCATCACCATGCCATTGGCCGGGTCACCAGCCTGGCTGATGATGTCGCCGGCAAGCGTGATCTCGAGCGCGTAACGGTGGCCGTGCAGGTGACGGCACTGGCTCCTGTGGTCGGGAATGCGGTGGCCCGCGTCGAACTCGAGGCGGCGGGTAATGAGCATCGGCGGGACCCGGAAAACGGAGGCGCGAGTATAGCACCGTCGGGCCACCTCCGCGGTCGGCCGGCCGCTGCCGGCGACTGTCGGCCAGCCTTACACCGCGCTCCAGGCAGGCCGCGGCAGGAAGACCCATCATACTGCTTTAATGCCAATTATTTTTCCCGGCACGGCGCTTGCTTGAGATGGGCGCAGTCACCGTCAAGGAAGCTCCGAGACATGCCATCGACCGACCCCTTTGCTGCCCGCATGCTGGCGCAAGTCACGCTCATCGAACGCTATCGCGCAAGCGTCCTGCGCCGCGAAGGTCGTCTGCTCGACAGCGACAGCGCGGCGCTCGAGTGGATCGCCCGCTACGCCGAGCATTTCCCGTCGCCCGAGCACTTCTGTCGCCACGACGTGCCGGCAGCCGCGGGCGACGGCCGGCCGCAGCCGTCGGGCCGGCGTCGCCCATCGGCGGCTAGTCGCTCAGCCGCGTGATCTTGTTGCCCTGCACGCCGATACCCGCCATCAGCCCCTTCTGGCCGAAAACGAAGGCGTAGATGTCGTCCTTGGCGCTCATCGTCGTCAGCGACTTGCCCATTCCCTGGTCGACCATCACCACCGACGGACCGACGCCGACCTCGAAACCGTCGCTCTCGGTCAGGGCGGCAAGCGATTTCTCGTTCATGAAGAACATCGCGTAGCCGTACTGCTGGGCGCCCGCCTGCATCCCGAAGGAAGCGCCGGCGGTGTTGTAGTGGCCGACGACGGCGTCGCCGCGGAACAGCACGCCCTCGCCGTACTGGCCGCCGACGACCAGGCCCGCCTTGGTGATCTTCGGAAAGACGATCACCGCCACCGCATCACGCGCCAGCGACTTCGCCGCCGGCACCGTGGCCGTCAGCTTGCGGTACGCCTGCCGCGCGTCGCGTTCAAGCGCTGCCCGATCGGCGGCAACGGCGGCGAAGGAGGCGGCAAGCCCGGTGATCAAAGCGATCAGGAACAACAGCGCAGCGCGGCCATGCCGCGAAAGGACGTTCGGGTTCATTCTGGTACCTCGAGAAGAGTGGTTGTTGCAGGGAGCGCGCCGGCCGCCGCCGGTGCACCATGATAGGCCTCTTGGCCGTCTGCCGACTCGGCAAACCGAGGCGGCAGCAGGGCATCCGGCACGACCGGTCGACGCCGGCCCTCAGTTGCCGAACAGGCCCTTGAGCGATTTCATGATCGTCGCTCCGCCTGGCACCACCGCGTCGGCGGCCGCGTCGCCCGCCGCCTCCCGGGCCATGTCCCCCATTCCCAGCAGCAGCGAGTCGAAACTGTTGACCCGCACCGTCGCCGTCCAGATCGGCGGCTTCCGCTCGCCGGCTTTCTGCGGCGGGTAGGCGAAGCCACGCGTCGGGCCAAGCGCCTCGCCCATCAGCATGGCACCTTGCGTCCTGCCGAAGATGCCCGCCGGGATGGTGCAGGTGTTCTGGCTCGCAGGCAGCATCGGCGCCGGGTTCCGCGACGCCATCCAGATGATGACTTCGCGTTCATTGGCGGCGCCGACGGCGTTCAGGTTGTAACCCCGGGCACGCGCAAGAGCCGCCCACTGCAACGGAATCGCCGCGTTCAGGCTGCCGCCGCCGGCGCGCAGGTTCATCGGCTCGAGGAAGTCCATCTGCTGGTCGAGTGCATAGCGAATCTCCTGCGGCATGAAACTCGCCCGCACCAGGTGCTCGCCGACTGCCGATGCATCGGCCGGCACGCTGCCACCCGCCGCATCGCCCTGTGGCCACCACAGGGTTCGCGGTGGCAGGCTCTCGCCGCCGTCGACACCGCCCTTGCCGTGCCGGCTGTGCCGCGCCATCGCCGCCACTTCGGGCGACACCCGGCCGCCGATCGCCCGCAGGTCGAGGACTTCCGGCTGCCCGGCAGGCACGCTCGCGCTGCAACCCCAGTACAGAAGCAGTTTGCCGCCCTGCTCGTCAGCCGGGCTTCCCTCTCCCTTGCCACGCCGCTCGCCACGCAGCGGCAGCACGGGCCCGATGCGCATCGCTTCGGGGACCAGATGCTCCGCCGTCTGCGCGCCGACGATATCGACCGGACTCGTCAGGCGCAGATCCATCATCCGGCTGACGCTGCTGCCGCGCCCGCTCATCATCCCGAGCATGCCGCCCGCGCCGCCGCTGCCGGCCCCGGAATGCGTGCTCAGCGTCATCTCATAAGCCACCGGCGCCGCCAACGCCGCCGGCACGATGCCGGCAAGCAGCAGCGCTGCCGTCAGGGGCCGCAAGGCAGTCTTCGTCTCTCTCATCGTGACCTCCCGGGTCAGTGCGGATATCAACTGACGGTATAGCACGCTGCCGGCGGCAACGAAAGCCCACCAGCGGCACCGCCCTCAAGCGGCCAGCGCAATGCCGGCCTGCGCCACCGCCTCCTGCAGCAAACGCACATCGGCTGCCGTCGTCCGCCAGTTGTCGAAGGCGGCGCGGATCGCGGCGCGGCCTTGCCAGACCGTGCCGGTGACGAAAGCACGCCCGTCGGCCTGGATCGCGCGCACCGCCGCCCGGGTCAGTTCGTCGCTGGCGGTGTCGTCGAGCGCGGCGCGCACGAGGCGGAAACAGACGATGTTCAGCGGCGCCGGATTCATCAGCTCGACCCCCGGCGTCGCCTCGACCCAGCGCGCGAAAGCCGCCGCGTTATCGACGCAGCGCTCGACCATCGCGCGATAGCCGGAGCGACCGTAGGCCTTGAGCGCGCACCAGGCGGCGAGGCCGCGGAAGCGGCGCGACATTTCCGGTACATGCGTGAAGGGATCCCAGCCGCCGCTGCCGGCGACGTAAGCGCCGCTGGCGGCGAAAGCCTCGCGCAGCAGCGCGCCATCGCGGACGAAGGCAAAGCCGCTGTCGTAGGGGACGTTGAGCCACTTGTGTCCGTCCGCCGCAACCGAGTCGGCACGCTCGACGCCGCGAACGAGGTGCGCGAGGCGCGGCGAAACGGCGGCGAACAGCCCGAAGGCGGCGTCCACGTGCAGCCAGGCGCCGCCGGCGTGTGCGTCACGCAGATCGGCAAGCGCCCCGAGATCGTCGAAATGGCCGCTGTTGACCTCGGCCGCATTGCCGACGAGGATCACCGGCCCGTCGATGCCGCGCAGCAGGCTGGCGAGTGCGTCGATGTCGACGGCGCCGCGGCGGGCCGCCACCTGGCGCACCTGGTTGCGGCCGAAGCCCAGCGTACCGAGGCACTTGACGGCGCTGAGATGGATCTCGCTGCTCGCGACGACGACGATCGGCGGCTGGCCCGCGAGACCATCGCCGGCAGCGTCGAAACCGAGCTGCCTGCCGGCCCACTGCCGCGCCGTGACGAGTCCGACGAGATTGGCCATCGTCGCGCCGCTGGTCAGCGCACCGGCCCATTCCGCCGGCAGTCCGAAAAGCTCCTTCAGCCAGCGCAGGACGACCAGTTCGGTCTGCGCCGCCGCCGGGCTGGCGGCCCACATCCCCGCATTCTGGTCGATCGCCGATGCCAGCCAGTCGCCGGCCAGCGCTGCCGGTGTGACGCCACCATTGACGAAGCCGAAGAAGCGCGGACCGGGCGAGGCGGTGATGCCGCGCTCGGCGCGGGCAAACCACTCGCCGACAACGCCGGCGGGGTCGCTGCCGTGCTCGGGCAGCACCTCGTCGAGCGCGCTCGCCATCTCCTGCGGTGTCGCCACCTGGCTCACCGGGCGCTGCGGCAGCGAGGCGAGAAAAGCGGTGGCAAGCGCATACGCCTCGCGCAGTGCAGCGTCGCCCGAATCCATGCTTGTGTTCATCTTCCCGGCCTTCCTGACGAGGATCGATCGTTGCCGGCGGCGGTCGCCCGGCGCCGGCTGGCAGCGAGCGTCGCCGCGCCGGTGCAGTATCGCCGCGCCGGCAAGCAGCGGTCAATGCCCGCGCGCAGTGCCGGCTGCAGGCGGCGGCGCAGCCGCAGCATCGCGCTCGCGACCGAGGCACTCGTATTCGGCGATCAGTTGCGCGCCAAAGAGCAGCAGCGTCGCCGCGATCTCCATGCTGAACATCGCGACGACGGCCGTCGCCAGCGGCCCATAAACGACACTCGCCTTCGACAGGGTGGTGAAGAACCACACCAGAAGATGGCGGATCACTTCCCAGATCAGCGTCGCCGTGCAGCCGCCGAACAGCGCGTGCCGCAAACGCACCCGCCCGACCGGCATGACGAGATAGATCGCGGTCAGGATGCAGACTTCGGCACCGAGGGCGACGAGGTAGATCAGCGTGCCGGCAAGCCCACGCAACGACCACTCCCAGCCGAAAAAGTACAGGTTGGCGCTGGCGATCGTGTCGAGGGCGATCGAGACGATCGTCACGGCGAGCAACGCGACGCCGAGCAGCACGACGAAGCAGTAGGGAAGCAGCGCCGAGGTCAGGAAATGCCGTTGCTCACCGGCGCTGCGGTGGGCGAAGATCACCGCCATCGCCTTCTCGAGCACCGAGAACGCCAGCGAACTGAAGAACAGCATCGTCAGCAGCAGGACCGCACCGACCGCTGCCCGCTGCTCCATGAACTTCGAGATCTCCGCGAGAAAGGCGTGCGACTGGCTGGGCACCAGCCATTCGAGGTAGCGGCCAATCGTCGCCAGCAGTTCCGCCTGCTCGACGAGGTGCGACAGCGCGATCACCGACAGGATCAGCAATGGCACCACCGACAGCAGCGCATAGTAGGCGATCGCCGCCGCCAGCAGCAGCCCCTGATTGCGGCTGAAGCGGCGCAGCGCGCGCAGGGCGAAAGCCGCCGGGTGCCGCAGCACCTGGCGGGTCGATGCACTGAGTACGGGCATGCTGAAGAATGAGAACACGGTCGCTGGCGGGCCGGCTGGCCCGGGCTCTGGAGTCACCGCCAGTATGCCCGAGGATCGACTGCCGCGGCAGCGGGTCGCCGCCAGAACCAGGAGTGCGCACAATCCCGACGTCCGCCTTGTGGCTTCGACAAGCCAGGCAACGTCCGCGGCGCGTCACAGCCGGACGAAACTTCGCCTGTCCATCTCTTCCGACTGATCAAATGCCGCGCACCGCATCGGCAACGGGCACGCCCTTCATGACTGCGCCCGCAACGCTGCCGGCGTCGTGCCGAACCAGCGACGGCAGGCCCGGCCGAGCGATCTCTGGTCGGTGTAGCCAAGCAGCATCGCCACTTCCGACAAGGGCAGCGCGGACTGCGTCAGGAACTCGTGTGCCTGGTTCCGTCGGACGCGGTCGACGATGTCGGCAAAACGGATTCGCTGCGCCTCCAAGCGTCGTTGCAGAGTACGCTCGTTCAAAGTCAGTTGGCGGGCGATATCGGGCAGGGTGCAGCCGCCGCCGGCCAGCTGGCGAGCGATGAGTTCCTCGATCTGGCGTGCCAGATCGAGCGGATTGCGTCGAACCAGATGCGCCACGAAACGCTCGACGGCAACGCGAATCCGCGGATTCCCGGCGTCGAGCACATGCTCGAGGACCGCCTTGGGAAAAACCACACCGCTGCCTGCCTGCTGACACGCCACTTCACAGTTCAGGACTTCACGGTAGCGGGACAGCGGGACGCCGGGCGGGTGAGCGAGGACGACCCGCCAGTCAGTGCCGGCCTCGCCGCTGAGCATGCGCAGCGTCTGCACGAGCATCAGGCAGCACATCTCCACCGTTTGCCGCTGCGCTGCCCCGGCTGCTGACGGCAGTTCGTAACGCAACCAGGCAAGCCCCGCAGCGGGACCGGCTTCCATCCGCAGCGAGGTGCGTGCCACGTGATACGGCAGATTGCGTGCGATCGCCTGCAACGCATCGCGCACCGTGTCGGCGCGACGGGCGACCAATGCGATCGGGCCGAGGGCCGAAAAATCCTGCCGTTGCGCCAGAAGCAGGCCAAATTCCGGGGCGGCGAGCCGTGATGCGGCATTCTCGAGCAGTGCGACGGCACCGGGCATGCTGATCGTCGCTTCCGGTTGCGCGAGCATCTGGGTGCTCATTCCGACGTCACGGAGCAGCCCTTCGGCGTCGCCGCCGAGACTGTCGACGAGTTCGACGAAGCCCGTGAGAGCGCGGGCCCGGACGAGCAGGGGGGCTTGGTGCATGCGGGCATGATCGCCGGAATGTCGTCAGATGTCCACCTGCTGTCGTCGATTGTCCTAGGAAAACCCCCCGCCGCGGATCAGAATTGTTGCGGCTTGCGTGCAGCACCGGTCTTCATCCGACACCTTGACACAATCGCAGGACGATCATTCATCAGCGCATGCGGGCTCGGACACGGCCGGGGAGGCCTTGCCGGAATGCCGCGACGAATGCTTCCCCGTCTTCCGCAACCCGACCGTTGGAGTCAGCAATGAAAGAGCACTTCCTCAGACTGGCGCTTGTCGGGATTGCCACCCTCGGCTGCCTGGGGTTTGCATCGGCACAGCAGGTCACCGGCATTCCAGGATCAGCCAGCGCCACGACGACGATCAGCGGCAAGCAGCTGCCGCCGCCCGACCCGAAGTTCGGTGGGGTGATCAAGCAGCGGGCCTCGGAATCGACTCCATGGTGGCCGCCCCGTGTGGTGCCGCCCAAGCGCGCGCCCAACGTGCTGCTGATCATGACCGACGACGACGGCTTCGGCTCGCCCAGCACCTTCGGCGGCGTGATCCCGACCCCGGCGCTCGACCGTATCGCCAAGAGCGGCCTGCGCTACACGAACTTCCATTCCACGTCGCTCTGCTCGCCGACGCGGGCGGCACTGATCACCGGGCGCAATCACCACTCGGTGGGCTTCGGCGTCGTCGGCGAGATCGCAACCGGCTTCCCTGGCTACGACTCGATCATCCCGATCGAGAAGGGCACCGTCGGCACCATCCTCAAGCACAACGGCTACGCGACCTCATGGTTCGGCAAGGATCACAACACGCCCTTCTTCGCCAACAGCCAGGCCGGGCCGTTCGACCAGTGGCCGAATGGCATGGGATTCGAGTACTTCTGGGGTTTTGTCGGCGGCGACGCCAGCCAGTGGCAGCCGAACCTGTTCCGCAACACGACACCGATCTTCCCCTTTGAGGGCAATCCCGGCTGGAACATGCAGACAGCGATGGCCGACGAGGCGATCCAGTACATGAAGCAGCTCAAGGCACTGGCACCGGAGAAGCCCTTCTTCGTCTACTACGTTCCCGGCGCCACGCATGCGCCGCACCACCCGACGCCGGAGTGGATCAAGAAGATCAGCGCGATGAATCTGTTCGACGACGGCTGGGAGAAGCTGCGCGAGACGATCTTCGCCAACCAGAAGCGGCTGGGCATCATGCCACCCAACGCGCAGCTGACGCCGTGGCCGGATGGCCAGGAGATCTACGACGGGGCCAAGCTGCCACGCTGGGATTCGCTGAGCTGGGAAGAGAAAAAGCTCTTCATCAAGCAGGCGAATGTCTATGCCGCCTATCAGGCGTACGCCGACTACGAGATCGGCCGTGTCATCCAGGCCGTCGAGGACATGGGCCAGCTCGACAACACGCTGATCATCTACATCAGCGGCGACAACGGGCCGAGCGCCGAAGGCATGGTCAACGGCACGCCCAACGAGTTCACCACCTTCAATGGCATCCCGGTGCCGGTCAAGGACCAGTTCCTCTGGTACGAGTTCTGGGGCTCCGAGCGAACCTTCCCGCACTACTCGGCGGCGTGGGCCTGGGCCTTTGCCACGCCGTTCAAATGGATGAAGCAGGTACCGTCGCACTTCGGCGGCACGGCGCAGGGCATGGCGATCTCGTGGCCCGGTCACATCGGCGACCCGGGCGGCATCCGCCGCCAGTTCCACCACATCATCGACATCGTGCCGACCATCCTCGAAGCCACCGGCATCCCGGCGCCGGAGACGATCGACGGCATCAAGCAGTTGCCGATCGAAGGCACGAGCCTGGCCTACACCTGGAACAAGGCCAACGCCAACGCGCCAACCCGGCACACCACGCAGTACTTCGAGATGCTTGGCAACCGTGCCATCTACCATGACGGCTGGGTCGCGGCGACGACGCCAGTGACGCTGCCATGGGAACTCAGTACCAAGCCGCCGCCGGATGTGATCACCGGCTACAAGTGGGAGCTCTACAACGTGATGGACGACCCCACGCAGAACAACGACCTTGCGGCCAGGATGCCCGACAAGCTCAAGCAGATGCAGAACATCTTCTACCTCGAGGCGGCCAAGTACAACGTCCTGCCGCTCGACAACACGACGCTCGCCCGCTGGAACGCGCCGAAGCCCAGCCTGACGGCCGGACGCACCGAGTTCACCTACTCGGGCACGCTGGCCAACGTGCCCGGCAGCACGGCGCCACACATCCTGAACAAGTCGTACACCATCACCGCCGAGGTCACCATCCCTGCAGGGGGCGCCGAAGGCATGATCGTCACCCAGGGTGGCCGTTTTGGCGGCTATGGGCTGTTCCTGAGCAAGGGCGAACTCGGCATCGGCCGCGGCAAGGTAGTCTTCCTCTACAACCTGCTCGACCTGAAGCGCACCGTCTGGGAGGGGCCTGAACTGAGCCCGGGCAGGCACACGATCGTCTTCGACTTCATGTCCGCTGAACCGGGTCTCGGCAAGGGCGGAACCGGTGTGCTGTACGTGGACGGCAAGGAAGTGGCGAGGAACTCGATGGCGAATTCGACCCCGATCACCTTCGCCGAAGACGAGACCTTCGATGTCGGTCTCGACACGCGTACCGGTGTCGCGCTGATCGAGTATCGCTACGACTCCCCGTTCAAGTTCACCGGCACGATCGACAGGCTGAGCTTCAAACTCGAACCGGAGCAGCACGCGGCGGCCACGCCAGGCACGGCCAAGAATGCGCAACAACGCTGACGGCGATCGGTCAGGCAAACCGGGGGGTCGGGACAAGCGCCAACACGTTGTCGCGGCCAAGCCATGCAAGGAGCGATGATCCTCGCTGCAGTTGGTGAAGCATCAACGGGCTTGGCCTTGCTGATCGTCCCGGGGCTGGTCGGGCGGCTGTTGCTGGGCGAGGAGTTGACCGGCATAGCCATACCGGTCGCCCGCGTCGCCGGCATCGCCCTGATCGCACTGGGGATTGCCTGCTGGCCGGCCACCCCGCGCGTCGGCATGCTGACCTACAGCGCAGCGGTCACGCTCTATCTCGCCTACCTCGGTGTCAGCGGCAGTTCGACCGGCGCGCTGCTGTGGCCGGCGGTCGTCCTGCACGCCGTTCTGACGGTGCTGCTGGCGCGCGCGCCCGCAGCGCGAAGGCCGCCCGATGCCGGAGCAGGTGCCGCGTCGACGCGCTGAGTCCGGGCGGGCTGAACGAAGGGTACACGGTCGCTGGCGGACCTCCTGGCCCGCGGTCTCGGGGAGCGCTGCCCGCATGCCCCCGCGTCGCCGATTCGGCAGTGCGCACTTCCTCGCAGACCAACCAGCGCGCCCGGGCCATGCCCTCTGCTGACTTCTCTACGGCATTCAGCGCCAGTCACCCAGCGCCCAGCCTCGTTGCTCTGAGGCACCGGGGAGATCTCCCGGGGTCAGACTCGTTACCTTCGCTGCATAGACGCCGGATTTACAAAATGCACCCCAGCCGCAGATGGAGGGCTTCGCGGTCACGTGCCTGCTCGCCCCGGATGCATCACGCTTCATATCCGGTTTTTGTTCATCGCCCCGCAACTTTGGATTGGGCTTCCTCCGCACCTCGCCTCACGACGACGCACTTGCCCTTCTCCTTGCCTTCGGCTCTGCGTAGTGGGGTTGGAGGCACCGCAGGTGCGGCAAAACCTGGCCATAGGACTTGCACCTATGAAGTAACGCGCCATGCCCGGCGCACACGGCGAAGCTCAGGGATGCGCCGCTTGCGGCGAGTCCCCCTGGAGCGCCTCGTTAGGCGCGGAACTGTCCGGAACAAGCTCTGCCCCCAAGGTCTCGGGTGCGATGTCCTGCTCGTGAGGCCAGGTCACGGCACCAAAAACGATCCCTACCTGTT
>DDUX01000016.1:12503-13664 GCA_002345025.1 Candidatus Accumulibacter iunctus
TTCTCTCCACTGGCAGCAAGTTCCCAGTCGGCCATCAGTTCATCGCGGTGCAGTTCGATCCATGCTTGCACTAGGCGCAACTGCTTGCGCGGCAATTCCCCGGCAAGGACTTCGCCGTCTTCAATGCCGATCGATGCCTCGAATGCACCATATCTGGCGTGGATGTGTTCCAGATTGTGATGCTTGCTGTCGAGCATGTACATCCGAATGATGATGCCGTAGAACATCGAGATGATCGGCATGGCGTGTCCCCGTGATCAGGAGCCAAACTTCTGAAATCACCGGCGCTGCGGGGCTTCATCGCACAGCGTCCGTGTTGATGGATGGGTTGGACGAAGCCGCTGCGCGGAGGAAACGGCGGCGCTGCAGTCGTGTTGAAGTCAAGATGTGACCTCGCCCCTCACCGGAGGGATGTTGATGGCGAAAGCGAGGTTACCGCAAGATGGAAGACCTGTCAGCTCTCGCAACGACCGGTCTTGACCGGAACTGCGCACTGCACCTGAAGCACCTGAAGCTCAAGGGCTTGCAGCCGAAGGCGATCGAGGCTTATTCGCGCCCCATCCGCCGGGTGGGAGACTCCTTCGATCATCAGATCGGCGATCTGAGCCGACCTGGTGGATTACTTCACCGACCTGCGCGAGACGCACTCCTGGAGTTCGGTCAAGCTCGATCTGTACGGGCTCAAGTTCCACTACGAGCACGTGCTGAAGAAGCCCTGGGTGGCACCCGGCCTGATCAAACCGCCGCGCATACAGCGCTTGCCGGACATCATCACGGTCGAGGAGACCGAGCGGATCTTTCTGGCGACGCAGGTGCTCAGTTACCGCGTCTTCTTCTTCACGCTCTACAGTCTCGGCCTGCGGCTGGGCGAAGGCTTGCGGCTGACGGTCGCCGACATCGACGGCGCGCGCGAGCGGGTGCACATCCGCGATGCCAAGGGCAACAAGGATCGCCTGGTGCCGCTGCCGACGGCCACGCACCAGCTCCTGCGCCGTTTCTGGCAACGCCACCGCAATCCCGTTCTGCTGTTTCCCAATCGGCACGGCGGATTGCCAGGCGCGCGCACCGCGAGGACACCGCTCGATCGCGGCGGCGTCCAGAAA
Source organism: Candidatus Accumulibacter iunctus (assembly GCA_002345025.1). Taxonomy (GTDB): domain Bacteria; phylum Pseudomonadota; class Gammaproteobacteria; order Burkholderiales; family Rhodocyclaceae; genus Accumulibacter; species Accumulibacter iunctus. The sequence continues at coordinate 13,607 of DDUX01000016.1, forward strand.
GCACTGCGGGCGGTGGTCGAATCCTGCGGTGTAAAGAAGCACATTTCGCCCCACAGCC
>DDUX01000065.1:0-26609 GCA_002345025.1 Candidatus Accumulibacter iunctus
CGCTGGGGGGGGTGTCCCCGGTGAGCCGGGGGGGGGTAAAGGGCGAAGGGGGGGTTGGAAAAGGGGGGGGGGGGGGGCGGGGGCGGGGGGTTTTTCCAGGAAAACCGCCCTCGCTCCGTCGCCGACGGCTGCTCGCTCAGCCGGGCGCCTTGCGCCGGCGCGCCGCCGCTGCGGAGGGGGGTGCGCCGGTTGCCGCGGCGGCCGGCTTGGCGCTCGCCGTGCGGGCCTTGGCCGCAGCGGTCCGCGGCTCGCGCTTTTCGAACTCGAAACCGACCTTGCCGTCGCTTCCGCGTACCAGGTAAGCCGAGAACTTGCGGCGGGTGCGGGCCGAGACAAATCCCCGCAACAGCTCGCTACGGCCGTCGGCGAGGAGCTTGCGCATCTGCTCGGGCTCTATCGGCTGCTGCAGGATGACCGTGCCGGAGCGGAAGTCGCAGCTGCGGCCGGCAGTGACCGACTTTTCGCAGACGTAGGCCATGCCGTGCTGAAAGATCCGCGCGCCACATTTCGGGCAGGCACCGAGCACGTCACTCTGCGAGAAGTCCGGCTCCTCGCCGCCCCCTTCATCGCTGGCGCTGCCCTGGCCGAAGTCGAACACCGGGGCATTGTCGTCGTTGAGCTGGATGATGGCGCTGAACGGGCGGCCCAGCTTGTTGCGAAAGCCGGTCAGTGGGCCGAGTCTGCGCTGCGTCAGCAACTCGTCGATCTCGCGCGCGTCGAACTGCCGCCCGGCGACGATCTTCCATAGCGAGAAGTCACAACCCTGGCACTGAAACTTCTTGTACGTTTCCTTGATAACCTTGCCGCACTTCGGGCACGGCGTCGCGAGTTCACCGAAGTCACCGGGAATGCTGTCGCTGTCGTAGCTGCGGGCGCGGTCGACGATGCGCCGGGTCATCTCGGCGATTTCGCGCATGAAGTCGTCGCGCGACATCGCACCACGCTCCATTCGCGCCAGCTTCCACTCCCATTCGCCGGTCAGCTCGGGGGCGGTGAGTTCGGGGATGCCCAGTCCGTTGAGCAGAGTCATCAGAGAAAAGGCCTTGGCCGTGGGGAGCAACTCGCGACCTTCACGGAGAAGATACTGTTCTGCCAGCAGGTTCTCGATGATCTGGGCGCGTGTCGCGGGAGTCCCCAGGCCGCGACCGGCCATTGCGGCGCGCAGTTCCTCGTCGTCCATGGTCTTGCCCGCGCCCTCCATCGCCGTCAGAAGGGTGGCCTCGGAATAGCGCGCCGGCGGCCGGGTCTGATGAGCAGCGATCACCACGTCCTCGGTGTGCACCGTTTCGCCGGTAGCGACGGCGACCAGGTTGCCGTCTTCACCTTCCTGTGCCTCGCGGCCATAGACTGCCAGCCAGCCGGGATTGACGAGGACCCGGCCTTCGGTCTTGAAGGGTTCGCCTTCGACGCGGGTGATGCGGGTGGTGATCTGGTACTCTGCGGCGGGATGGAAGACGGCGAGGAACCTCTTGACAACCATGTCGTAGAGCTTGAACTCGGGCTCGGAAAGGTGCCTGGGCGCCTGCAGCGTCGGAATGATCGCAAAGTGATCGGACACCTTGGCGTTGTTGAAAATGCGCTTGTTCGGCTGCACCCAGTGCCGTTCGAGAATCACTTGCGCAAAGGGGGCGTAACGCGCCAGCAGCCCCTCGTCCTGCGCCTTGGCGCCCGTTTCGCCAGCCAGCATCGCCAGCGTGGTGCTCACCGTCGGCCGATAGTCCTCCGGCAGCGCCCGCGAGTCCGTGCGCGGGTACGTGAGGACCTTGTGTTTCTCGTACAGAGCCTGCGCCAGCCCAAGGGTCGACTTGGCGGAGAATCCGAAGCGGCTGTTCGCCTCGCGCTGCAGGCTCGTGAGGTCATAGAGCAGAGGTGACAGCTGGCTCGAAGCCTTTGACTCCTCGCTGACCGCACCCGGTTTGCCAAGGCACTTCTGCTGCAGTGTTGCTGCCCGCCTCTCGTCCCAAAGGCGGTCGGCACGGGCGTGTTCATCCTCTTCCTTGCCTTGAAACTCCTCGTCGAACCACTTGCCGCGGTAGTCCCCGGCGGCACAGACGAAGACCCCCTCGAGTTCCCAGTAGGCGCGCGGCTTGAACTTGCGGATGCGATCCTCACGGTCGACGATCAACGCCAGCGTTGGTGTCTGGACGCGACCGACGGTGGTCAGATGGAAACCACCGGTCTTCGAGTTGAACGCCGTCATCGCCCGCGTGCCATTGATGCCGACCAGCCAGTCGGATTCCGAACGACAGACGGCTGCCTGCGCCAGCCCGTGCATCTCGCTGCCGTCGCGCAGCCTGGAGAAGCCCTCGCGGATCGCCTGTGGCGTCATCGACTGCAGCCACAGCCGCTCGACCGGCTTGCCGGTGCCGGCATGCCGGCTGATGTAGTTGAAGATCAACTCGCCTTCACGGCCGGCGTCGCAGGCGTTCACCAGGCTGACCACGTCCTTGCGTTTGATCAGGCGAAGCAGCAACTTGAGGCGCGTCTCCGTCTTGGCGATCGGCTGCAACGCAAAATGTGGGGGAATCACCGGCAGGTGCGCGAAGGACCACTTGCCGCGCTTGACCTCGTACTCAGCGGGGCAGGCGAGCTCGAGCAGATGACCGATGGCCGACGAGAGAACGTACTCCTCGCTCTCGAAGTAGTCCTCATGGCGAACGAAACCACCCAGCGCGCGCGCGAGGTCAGCGGCGACGGACGGCTTTTCGGTAATGATCAGTTTTTTGCTCATGGGGTCTTTGTCAGCCGCACAGGGGTGCGATGGTGGGGTTGTGTGCGCTCCGCAGGGGAGCTCTTGCGGCCGATGATAAGAGCAGTCCGCCGGCCTTGGCAAGCAAGCTGGCCGCGGCGGCCGGCGCCGGTAGGCTGCGCGGTGGCTCGGTTGACTGCCGACGAGCCGCAGACCGGCGCCGCAGACGATGATCGCGGCGGTGCGGCAGTTACCGCGAGTGGTGGTGGTCTACGGGCCGTTGCCCGCAGACGGCGGCGGCTGCCGTTGGTAGCGGCCGCCAGGCATGCTGGCGATCAGCCCCTGCAGTTCGAGTTCGAGCAGGAGGACGGCCGCACGCTCGACCGTCAGGTCGGTGCGCGTGACCAGTTCGTCGAGGCTGAACGGGTCGAAGCCGAAGACCTCCAGGAAAGGAGAGGCATCGGTTGCGACGTCGTGTGCTGTATGCGCTGGTGTATCTGCCGCCATGCCGGCCTTCGTCGCGGGATGTCCTGCCGGGACGTTCCAGCGCAGCTCGTCGAGCACGTCGGCGACGGTCTCGACAAGCTTCGCTCCCTGTTTGATCAGTCGGTGGCAGCCCCGCGACTGCGGCGAGTGAATCGATCCGGGAATGGCGAAAACCTCGCGTCCCTGTTCCGAAGCGATACGGGCAGTGATCAGCGAACCGCTCTCGACGGTGGCTTCGATCACCAGGGTGCCGCGCGACAGGCCGGCGATCAGCCGGTTGCGACGCGGAAAATTGGCAGCCAGCGGTGGCGTCCCGAGTGCAAACTCGGAAACGATTGCGCCCTTGCGGCTGATCTCGCGTGCCAGCTCACGGTTGCTGGCGGGGTAGACGCGGTCGATGCCGGTACCGACGAAGGCGACCGTATTGCCGGAGCCGGTCAGCGCTCCGCGGTGCGCGCCGGCATCGATACCAAGCGCGAGGCCGCTGGCGATCGTCAGTCCGGCGTCGGCGAGGGACGCGGCAAAGCGCTCGGCGTTCCTGAGGCCAAGCGGCGTCGGATTGCGGCTGCCGACGATGGCCAGTGTTGGCGAGTTGAGGAGTTCGAGGCGGCCCAGCACATAGAGCACGGTTGGCGGATCCGGGGTCTGCAGGAGCGACTGCGGGTACGCCTGGTCGGCGAGACAGACCAGATGCTGTGTCGGCTGTACCGACCAGGCGAGGGCGCTCTCGAGGGCTGCCGTGTTGTCCTGATCGAGCAGCAGGCTGGCGGCGCGATCGCCAATCACAGCGGCCAGCGCAGACCGGCCAGCGTTGAAGATCTCCTCTGGCAGCCCAAAGGCACGCAGCAGCTTGCGCTGCGTCTCGCCGCCGATCCCGGGAGTCAGGGTGAGGCGCAGCCACGGCAGCAGCTCGGCTGCCCCGGCCTTCATTACTGCGGCACGCGGGCGAAATCGTTGACCTCGACGGTGCCTATGGCCTGAACCACGAGGCCGTAGGAGATGCGCTCGAAGGTGCGGAAGATGAAGAGGAGGCCGATCCGCTGCGGGGGAATCGCTATGACCACATTGTTCTCATACTCGTCGCGCTCGACGACCGTGCGATTGCGCTCCAGTGCCAGCACATGACCGATTTCGATGCCGTCCGCTTGGCCACGGTTGATGGCGACGATCGATCCCCCGCCAGCCGCGTCGACGCCACCGTAAACCGAGATGATCCGGCCATCGACCGCGAAATCGGGCTTGTGGGGAACGTAGGGAACCAGGGGAGGGCGTACCGCCGGCAGCAGACGGTCACCGCGACCGATTTCCTCCTTGGACGTCAGCACCTCGAAGGTGGCCGGGTTGCCGGGTTCAATCTGGCGGGCGGTGCCGAGATAGTAGGCCTGGTAGCCAAGGACTTCCTTGCTGTCCGGGTCCACCAATTCCTGGCCCTTGCGGTAGATCTGCCAGCCTCGCTGCTTGGGGTCCGCATCGGCAACATAGGCGCGGTCGCCACTGCTGAGGAAAATGCGATCCGGCGGCAAGGCGACGATGCGCGCGGCGCGTTCGAGACCGTTCTTGTCGACGATCAGCGGTTCGGAGAGGAAGGGGCGGATCTGGTTTGGCGGAATCGGTGGCACGCCCTGTTCGATCCCTTCGGCGTAAATCCGCGGCAGAAGCTTCGCGCTTTCCAGGCGCAGCCAGGGTTTGCCGTCAGCGTGACGTTCGAGGACGATGACGTCTCCGGGATAGATGAGGTGCGGATTGCGGATCTCGGCGCGGTTCATGCGCCAGATCAGCGGCCATTCCCACGGGTTCTTGAGGAACTTGCCTGAAATCCCCCAGAGCGTATCTCCGGGGACGACGATGTGTCGCTCGGGAGCGCCGCTGGCCAGTTCCAGGTCCTGGGCGGCGGCGCTGGAGACCGCAGCGAGCGTGGCCAGGAGGAAGGCGAACAGGAAGCGGATCATCGTGTTATCCTCGTACGTGTAGCCGCACTCTCGTTGGGAACTCAGGGTCGAGTCTCGTGTCGGAGCGTATCGATTCGGCAGCCCTGTCGCCAAGCCTCCGGTGCGTGCGATTCGCGGTGGCCGGCATTGTCGAGACACTGCGTTAAATTTTGCACGTAGTTACTTATTCGATCAAGCTTTTTATGTCTTTACTGCCAATACTTCGTTTTCCTGACCCACGTCTGAAGAAGGTTGCCGCGCCGGTAGCCCGGATCGACGACGGCATTCGCCGCCTGGCGCGCGACATGGCCGAGACGATGTACGAAGCACCAGGGATCGGGCTTGCGGCGACGCAGGTCGATGTGCACCTGCGGCTGATCGTCGTCGATGCCTCGGAGACAAAGGACCAGTTGCTGGTCCTCATCAACCCGGCGATCGAAGTGCAGGAGGGTTCGCAGAAGTGCGAGGAGGGATGCCTTTCGGTGCCCGGCATCTACGACAGGGTCGAGCGGGCCGAGCACGTCGTCGTCCGCTACCTGGATCTCGACGGCAGCGAGCAGACCGTCGATGCTAGCGGTCTGCTGGCCGTCTGCCTGCAGCATGAAATGGATCACCTGCAGGGGCGGGTGTTCGTCGAGCACCTGTCGCAACTGAAGCAGTTGCGAATCCGGAACAAGCTCGCGAAGCAGGCGCGGATCACCGCGTGAGGCTGGGTTTTGCCGGAACACCGGAATTTGCCGCCGTTGCGCTGCGGGCGGTGCTCGCTGCCGGCCACCAGGTCGAGCTGGTACTGACCCAGCCGGATCGGGCGGCGGGACGTGGTCTGGCCGAGCGACCGTCGGCGGTGAAGCGGCTGGCGCAGGCGGCAGGGCTGCAGCTGCTGCAGCCGACGACCCTGCGTGACCCGGCGGTACAGGAGCGAATTCGCGCCAGCGATCTGGACGCCCTGATCGTCGCCGCCTACGGCCTGATCCTGCCGCAGGCGGTCCTCGATCTACCGCGCTGGGGGTGCATCAACATCCATGCCTCGCTGTTGCCACGCTGGCGTGGGGCGGCACCGATCCAGCGGGCGATACTTGCCGGTGATTCCGAAACCGGCGTCAGCATCATGCAGATGGACGCCGGGCTCGACAGCGGGCCGGTTCTGCTGTCGACGGCGCAGCCCATCCGTGACGACGATACCGCGGCTTCGCTGCACGACAGGCTGGCCGCGCAAGGAGCCGGACTGGTCGTCGAGGTGCTCGATCGCTTGCCGTTGCCTGCCAGCCCGCAGCCGACAGGTGGCATCACGCACGCTTCCAAGCTCGACAAGGCCGAGGCAGTGCTCGATTGGCGTCTGCCCGCCGCGCAGCTCGCACGGCAGGTACGCGCCTTCAATCCGCATCCGGGCGCAAGCTTCACACTCCAGGGCAAGGTACTGAAAGTCTGGGCGGCGCGCCCGGGCGTCGGCAACGGTAGGCCCGGGATCATCCTGCAGGCGGATCGCGATGCTCTGCTGGTCGCCTGCGGAGAAGGCGCGCTCTCCCTGGACGAGGTGCAGCAGCCCGGAGGCCGGCGGTTGCCGGCGGCGGAGTTCCTCAACGGGGCGCCGGTGTCGGTGGGTGCGCTCTGCGCGCAGGTGGCTTCCTGAGGGCCGGCACCCGCTGCCGGAAGCCTGTTTCACGTGAAACACGATCCGCTGACTACGGGCCCCCATCGCTTGCCAGCAACGATCGCAGCAGCGCGGCGAGGCGGTAGCCCGCTTCGGTGACGCGACGATTGGCGATCGCCAGCGCGTTCTGGTGAAAGATCGCGTCGATCGTCGGTACGTCGTCCCAGTCTGGCGGGTAAGCGTGATCGCGCGCCAGGTGCCAGCTTTCGTCGATCCACTGCGCCGCCGTCGTGCCCGTCGCCGGTGCTGGATGGCGACTCATCAGGCTGCCGACGGCCGCCGCCAACCGGCTGTCGCGCAGCCAGGGCGGGCCTGGAAGATCGTCCCAGTAGCGATGGAGGGTTGTCGCCGGGTAACGCGAGTTGAACGGGTTGACGATATTGACTGCGTTGCCGCCCTGATCGCTCGTCCCGTCCGCCGCGTAGCGGCTGGCAGCGTGCAGTGGCTGGTGAGCGTCACCAACCAGGTGAATCAGCCACGGCAAGGCATAGGCGCGCTCGTCCGGCCTGGCCTTCGGGTTGCCGACGGTGCGCGCGAGCCTTCCGATCTGTCGCTCGATCTCACCCGTAGGCGTCTTCGTGCCCGCCAAGCGACCGAGCGGCCGGTCGACATAATGCCAGTCCAGCCTTCGCTCCATGTCCGGGAAGCCCGCCAGTGTCGGCGTCGGCTCCTCGCTGCCGGCGCTATAGAAGCGCCTGTCGCGGCGGATGTCGTCGGGCCAGGTCGATGCCTCGACGAAGGCCGTGCGACCCGGATCGTCGCTCTTGCTGCGCGCCTGCCAGCGATCGAAATCGGGATGCTGGCGAAGGATTGCCGTCACCGCCCGCCGGCTGTTCTGGTCGAGGTTCTCCCAGGCGATCGTTGCACTGATGCGATGGCCGGCGGCGTTCCAGGCCGCTGCCGCCGGCGCGAGGCCGAGCAGAACGAGAAGCAGGAGGGCCTTGGCTGAGCTTCGCACCATGCTGCCATTATCGGCTCTCCGCGTCCGCGTCGCCAGCGTCCGGCATCGTGCTAAACTCGTCGCACCTTCGACCATCGATGGAAAGTCTGCGCTTGCCCTCATTACCCTCCGCCCCGTCGTCGCGCGTCCAGCGAGTGCGCAGGGGGCCATCGGCCAGCCCGCCCGCTCCGTTGCCGCCCGATTCGCTGGCGTTCAGCCTGCTGCTGGCGGCGCGGGTGATCGCTGCGGTGCGATCGGGACAGAGCCTGACGCAGGCGCTGGCGCCGCTTGCCGGAGAGGCGGCTCCGGCCCGAGCAGCGGCGCAGGATGCCGCGTACGCGACGTTGCGGCGCTACGGCTGCGGCGAGTTCCTCTTGCGACGGCTTCTCGCCAGATCGTTGCCGCATCCGGAAGCCGAGGCGCTTCTCCTGGCTGCCCTGTACCGTCTGCAATCTCGGCCGGACACTGCCTACGTGGTTGTCGACCAGGCGGTGACCGCGGCTGCCGCAGTGGCGGGGGGCGCGTTCAAGGGACTGGTCAATGCGGTGCTGCGCAACTATCTGCGGCAGCGGGAAGCTCTCGAACAAGCGATGCTCGACGACGACGAGGCGCGCTATCAGCATCCGGCGTGGTGGCTGAAACGACTGCGACGCGCATGTCCCGATTGCTGGCAGCAAGTCGTCGAATGCGCCAACCGGCCGCCGCCGATGACCCTGCGCGTCAACCGGCGGCGTCTCGGCGTCGGCGAATACGCCGCACGGCTGCAGGCCGCAGGCCTTGATGCGCGGCCAGTCGGAGCGGTTGCGTTGTTGCTCGCCCGGGCGGTTCCGGTCGACGCTCTTCCGGGGTTTGCCGAGGGCCTGGTATCGATCCAGGATGCCGGCGCGCAGCGTGCCGGGGAACTGCTGGCGCCTCGCGCAGGCCAGCGCGTTCTCGACGCCTGTGCGGCGCCCGGAGGCAAGACAGGCCATCTGCTCGAGCTGGCAGACGTCGAGTTGCTGGCCCTGGATGTCGAGGAGGGTCGGGTCCGGCTGATCAGGGACAACCTGCGCCGCCTGCGTCTGCCGGCGACCGTCGTCGTGGCGGACTGTCGAAAGACCGCCGACTGGTGGGACGGGCGGCCCTTCGATGCCATCCTCGCCGATGTGCCGTGTTCCTCGTCGGGTGTCGTGCGTCGGCATCCCGACATCAAGTACCTGCGCCGCGAGAGCGACATCAGGCGTTTCGTCCACCTGCAGAGGGAGATTCTCGACGGCTTGTGGCCGTTGTTGAAAGCGGGCGGAAGGATGCTCTACGCTACCTGTTCGCTGTTCGTGGACGAGAATGAAGCGCAGATCGACGCGTTTCTCTTCCGCCAGCCGGCAGCCAGGCGGCTGAGCGAAGAAAGACTGCTGCCCCGGGAAGAACATGACGGATTCTATTATGCGCTGCTGGAGAAAGCTGCTTAGCTGCTGTCTGTTCGGCCTGCTGCTTCTGTCAGCTCTGTCCAGCAGCCTCGCTGCCGACATCAGTGTCCGCAACCCGACCCTCGCGCCCAGCGAAGAAGGCTATGCGCTTTCAGCCGAATTCAACATCAACCTCAACGCCCGCCTCGACGACGCCATAGCACGTGGCGTCACCCTGTACTTCGTCGTCGACTTTGAACTGACGCGGGCACGCTGGTACTGGCTCGACGAGCAGGTGATCACGCGCAGCCAGACGTTCCAGCTCTCGTATCATGCGCTGACCCGCCAGTATCGCCTGTCGAGCGGCGCCCTGCACCAGAGCTTTCCCTCGCTCGATGACGCGCAGCGGATCCTCTCACGACTGCGCAACTGGCAGGTCCTCGAACGGGGCAGCGTGCGGCCCGGCGAGAGCTACCAGGCGGCCGTTCGCATGCGCCTCGACCTGAGCCAGATGCCGAAAACCTTTCAGGTCAACGCGCTCGCCAACCGCGACTGGACCCTGTCGTCGGACTGGTCGCGCTGGATCTTCACTCCGGCCGACATCGTCGTGCCGGCGGCGCCGGCTGCCGTCGCCGACGGAAAATGAAGAGCCTGATCGTTGCCGCCGCCTCTTTTGGCGGCATCCTGCTCTTTCTTCTGGCGTCGGCGAGTGCCAATACGGCGCTCTTCGCAAGCCACTATCCATGGCTCCTCGGCCTCAACGCGATCGTCGCACTTTCCCTGCTGGCGCTGATCTCGTGGCAACTGCACGTGCTCTGGCAGGAACACCGGGCACAGGTCTTCGGCTCGCGTCTCAAGCTGCGCCTGATGCTCATGTTCGGTCTGATGGCGGTGTTGCCCGGCGTGCTGATCTACGCCGTTTCTGTTCAGTTCGTGACCAAGAGCATCGAGACCTGGTTCGATGTCCGTGTCGAGAAGGCACTCGAGGCCGGGCTCAATCTCGGGCGCAGCGTTCTCGATTCGCTGCTCGAGGATCTGGCGGCGAAGGCGCAGATCATGGCGCTCGAGCTCGCCGAGCGATCGGAGGCGCAGCGGCGAGTCGATCTCAACCGGCTGCGTGAGCAGCACGGGGTACAGTCGGCTGCGCTGTTCTCGACCAGCGGCGAACTGCTGGCGACGGCGACCGGTGATCTGGCGACCTTGCTGCCATCGCAGCCAAGTGACGAGCAGATGCGCCTGGCGCGCAAGGAGCGGCGCTATGCCGTCATCGAGAGCAGTGGTGAGAAGGACCTGACGCTGCGCGTGCTGATCGCCGTCATGCCGGCAGGCCTCGGCGTTGACACCCGCTTTCTGCAGCTCATCGACGCCGTACCGAGCGCTCTGGCGGTCAATGCCGACCGCGTGCAGACAGTGTACGCAGACTATCAGGAGCTCTCGCTGGGCCGCGAGGGTCTCACCCGAATCTATGCCATGACGCTGACGCTGACCGTGCTCCTGGCACTCTTTACGGCCATCGCCCTGGCCTTCGTCCTCGCTCGCCGCCTGTCGGCGCCGCTGTCGATCCTCGCCGAGGGAACGCAGGCCGTGGCGGCCGGCGACTACACGCCGCGCCAGGCGGTCTACAGTCGCGACGAACTCGGTGTTCTGACCCGCTCGTTCAAGCAGATGACGAGCCAGCTCGACGAGGCGCGGCGCGACAACGAGCGTCATCGCAGCGAACTCGAGGCGGCTCGCGCCTATCTCGAGTCAATCCTCGCCAACCTATCCGCGGGTGTTCTCGTTTTCGACCGCCGCCTCGTGCTGCGAACTGTCAACCAGGGCGCACTGAACATTCTGACGGACGATTTCGACGGCCTGCTCGGCGAGTCGACGGAGCACTGGCCGCGGCAGCAGGTGGTCGGCGGCGCGATCAGTCGCGCCTTTGTCGAGCATGAGCGCCACGAATGGCAGGAGGAGATCGAGCTCGATCACGCGGGTGGCCTGCCACAGATTCTGCTGCTGCGCGGCACCGAACTGCCGACCGAGTCGCACGGCGGCTACGTCGTCGTTTTCGACGACGTGACGCGGCTGGTTGCCGCACAGCGCAGCGCCGCTTGGGGCGAGGTCGCACGTCGCCTGGCGCACGAGATCAAGAATCCGCTGACGCCGATCCAGCTCTCGGCCGAGCGACTGCAGATGAAGCTCGCCGACCACCTCAGCGGTGCCGACGCCGAGATGCTCGACCGGGCGACGCGAACGATCATCACCCAGGTGCAGGCGATGAAGCGCATGGTCAACGACTTCAGCGACTACGCACGTCTGCCGGCGCCGGAGCTGGCAGCGGTCGACCTGAACGCGCTGATCGCCGAGGTCCTTGGCCTCTACGAGACCTCGCGCGTGCAGATCAAGCGCAAGCTCTCGCCGAAGCTGCCGCTGGTGCTTGGTGACGCCACGCAGTTGCGGCAGATCATCCACAATCTTCTGCGCAACGCCGAGGACGCGCAGGAAGCGGCTGCCGCACCATGTATCGTCATTGTCACCCGCCCGGGAGAGAACACGGCGGAGCTTTTGGTCAAGGACCATGGACCCGGATTTCCACCCGAGATCATCGCCCGGGTCTTCGAACCCTATGTCACCACCAAGGCCCGCGGGACCGGGCTCGGTCTGGCGATCGTCAAGAAGATCGTCGACGAGCATCATGGGCAGATCACCATCAACAACCGTCAGCCGGTCGGCGCGGAGGTCAGCATCAGTCTGCCGCTTGCCCCGCAGCCGGGTTTTGGCGGCCGTTCCAAAAAGACTCCTTCCGGGACCTGAGCATGGCGCAAGTACTGATCGTTGACGACGAAATGGGCATTCGAGAACTCCTGTCCGAGATCCTGGCCGACGAGGGCCACTCGGTATGGCTGGCCGAGAATGCAGCGGCGGCGCGTCGGTTGCGTGCCGAAAGACGTCCGGACCTCGTTCTGCTCGACATCTGGATGCCGGATACGGACGGCATCTCGCTGCTCAAGGAGTGGTCGGCCGGCGGCCTCCTGACGATGCCGGTGGTGATGATGTCGGGTCACGGGACGATCGATTCTGCCGTCGAGGCGACGCGCATCGGCGCCACCGATTTCCTCGAGAAGCCGATCGCCCTGCAGAAGCTGCTGCTCACCGTCAAGAAGGCGCTCAAGCACGAGACGCTGCTGGTCAAGAAGCCGCTCACCCTCGACGCCTTTGCGCACTCGCCGCTGCTCAAGGATCTCAAGCGCCGGCTCGAGCAGGCCGCGGGGAAGACCTCGGTGCTGCTGCTGAAGAGCGCCTCGGGTGCCATCGCGGAAATCTGCGCTCGTACTCTGCAGACGCCGCTGACACCATGGCTTGACCTGTCGACAGCGAGTTCGGCGCTGACGCAGGAGATGCTGCAGAAAGCCAGCGGCGGCATCCTCTTCATCGCCGACCTGGCGCACCTGGGAAAGCTGCAACAGATGAGCCTGGCGTTTGCCCTCGAGCGGCTCGAACGCCTCAATCTGCAACTGGTCGCCGCATCGAGCCGACCGCTGGCGGCTCTCGTCGAGTCGGGCTGGGACGCGGCGCTGGTGAGCCGGCTGGGTGAGGTATGGGTGGCGCTGCCGCAGATTTCGGGGCATGCCGACGACGTTCCCGAGATCGCCTCGCTGCTGCTGGCGCATCTCGCCGAGCGTGGTGAAGTGCCGCTGCGGCACTTTTCCAGCGGCGCGCAGAACGCGCTCCGCCTGCACCGCTGGCATGGCGAATGGGCCGAACTGCTCGGTACGGTCCGCAACCTTGCCCTTTCGGCACTCGAAGAGGAGATCAGCGCCGATGACGTGACGCGGATCCTGCAGACCGAGGTGGCTGAGAACGGGGCGACGCAGGCCTTGCCGGCGACCTTCTTCGACCAGCCGCTGCGCGAGGCGCGCGAGGCTTTCGAGAAGATGTACTTTGAGTACCATCTGACTGGCGAACGCGGTAGCATGACGCGTTTGGCGGAAAAGACCGGTCTCGAACGCACGCACCTCTACCGCAAATTGAAGCAGCTTGGCCTCAATATCGGCCGGCGAGGAGACGAACGAGACTGAGCTGTACCCGCCGGCGTGTCAGGGAGATGAAGAAGAATGCGCATCGTGATCCTGGGTGCTGGTCAGGTGGGGGCCAGTGTCGCCGAGAGTCTGGCTTCCGAGAACAACGACATCACCATGGTCGACAGCGACCAGGAGCGTCTCGCCTACCTGCAGGATCGCCTCGACATCCAGACGGTTCTGGGTAATGCGGCGCATCCCTCGGTGCTGGCGAGCGCCGGTGTCGAAGACGCCGATCTGCTGATCGCCGTCACCCAGAGCGATCAGACCAATCTCGTCGCCTGCAAGGTGGCGCACAGCGTTTTCAACGTGCCGTCGCGAATCGCTCGCCTGCGCGCCAGCGATTTCGTCGAAAGCGAGAAGCTGCTGGCGCCGGAGAACTTCGCCGTTGATTATGCGCTGGTTCCGGAAAAGGTCATCACCGAATACATCGCGCGCCTGGTCGACTTTCCGGAAGCGCTGCAGGTGCTCAGTTTCGCCGGCGGTTCGGTGGTCCTCGTCGGCATTCGCGCCTACGCCGGCGGCCTGCTCGTCGGCAGTCCGATCAAGGAGATGCGTGGCCATCTGCCGCCGGAAATCGATGGCCGCATCGCTGCCATCTACCGCCGCGACGGGGCCATCACGCCGAGTGGCGAAACGGTCATCGAGGACGGCGACGAGGTCTTCCTGCTTGCCGCCGAGGAACACATCCGGGCGGTGATGCGTGAGTTGCGCCGTTCAGTCGAGCCGGTGAAGCGGGTGATGATCGCCGGCGGCGGCAACATCGGGCTGCGCGTTGCTCTGGCGCTGCAGGCCCGTTGCCAAGTGAAGCTGATCGAGCTCGACCGACGCCGCGCCGAGCATATCGCCGGGTCCCTGAAGTCGGCACTGGTTCTCAACGGCGATGCCACCGACGAGGAACTGCTGCAACAGGAGGCCATCGACGCGATGGATCTGTTCCTCGCGCTGACCAACGACGACGAGGACAACATCATGGCAGCCTCGCTGGCGAAGCGAATGGGCTGCGGGCGCGTGCTGGCGCTGATCAACCGCCGCGCCTATGCCGATCTCGTCCAGGGCGGACCGATCGACATTGCGATTTCACCGGCGCAGGTCTCGATCGGCTCGCTGCTGACCTATGTGCGGCATGGCGATGTCGCGCAGGTGCACAAGCTGCGCCGTGGCGCTGCCGAAGCGCTCGAGGTCGTTGCCCACGGTGATCGCAAGACGTCGAAGGTCGTCGGCCGGCGCATCGACGAGCTGCCGCACATCAACGGTGCCTTCATCGCCGCCATCGTCCGCGATCTCGATCGGCATCGCGACGTCGGTTACCGCGGTCTGTTGAAGAAGAAGCAGAAGGGCCGTGTGCTGATCGCCCACAAGGACGTGGTCGTCGAGACCGATGACCACGTCATCGTTTTCTGCCTCGACAAGAAGGTGGTCAAGCAGGTCGAGAAGCTCTTCTCCGTCGGCTTCCACTTCTTCTGAGGCAAAGGGCCATGCAACGCTATTACCCGGTCGTGCGGGTGCTCTCGCTGGTCATCTTCATGTTCGGCATGACGATGCTGGTCCCGCTGCTGCTCTCCTGGTTCATGCGCGATGGCGCCGAGAGCGCCTTTGACGAGGCGTTCCTGCTCACCGTCGGCACCGGTCTCGGCCTGTGGTGGGCAACGCGCCACGAGAAACGTGACCTGACGATCCGCGACGGCTTTCTGATGGTCGCGCTGGTGTGGACCGTACTGCCCGTCTATGCGGCGCTGCCGCTGATCCTGCAGCTCGACGCCAGTTTCACCGACGCCTACTTCGAAGCCGTGTCGGGACTGACGACGACCGGGGCGACGGTCATCGTCGGTCTCGACGATCTGCCGGTTTCGATCAACTTCTGGCGCACGCAACTGGTCTGGCTGGGCGGCATGGGATTGATCGTTCTCGCCGTCGCCATCCTGCCACTGCTCGGCATCGGCGGCCGGCAGATGTTCAAGGCGGAAACGCCCGGCCCGATGAAGGACTCGAAGATGACACCGCGTATGGCCGAGACGGCCAAGGGGCTGTGGTTCGTCTACGTCCTGATCTCGATCGCCTGCGCGCTGTGCTATTACTGGGCGGGAATGACCGGGCTCGACGCCATCATGCACATGTTCGCGACCATGGGACTCGGCGGCTTTTCGAGCCACGACGCGAGTTTCGGATTTTTCGACTCGCCGGCGATCGAGGCGGTCAGCATCGTCTTCATGCTGATCGCCGGCTGCAACTTCGCCACGCACTTCCTCGTCGTGTCGCAGCGTTCGTTCCGTCCCTACGCTGCGGATCCGGAGGCCGGCTGGTTCCTGCTGGTGACCATCGGCAGCGTCATCGGCATCGCCATCTTCCTCGACGTGCATGAGGTCTATCCCAGCTTCCTCGAGGCACTGCGCTATTCGGCGTTCAACGTCGTTTCGATCGCCACCACCACCGGTTTCGCAAACACCGACTACGCGCTCTGGCCCTTCTTCGCGCCGCTGTGGATGTTGTTCCTCTGCAGTTTCGCGACCAGCGCCGGGTCGACCGGCGGCGGCATCAAGATGATCCGCGCGATCGTCCTCTACAAGCAGGTCTACCGCGAGCTGGCGCGCGCCATGCATCCGAACGCCGTGCACCCGATCAAGGTCGGCAACACCGTCGTGCCGCCGAACATCCTTTTCGCCGTGCTTGCCTTCGGCTTCATCTACATGGTCTGCATCGTCTCGATGACCCTGTTGCTGTCCTTTACCGGTCTCGAGATCATCACGGCCCTGTCGGCGGTGATCGCCAGCATCAACAATACCGGTCCGGGGCTCGGCGAGGTCGGGCCGGCGAACAATTTCGCTGGTCTCAGCGATTTCCAGACCTGGGTGTGTACGATTGCCATGCTCCTCGGCCGGCTCGAGATTTTCACCCTGCTCGTCGTCCTCACGCCAGCGTTCTGGCGCAAGTAGCAGCGAAAAAGGCGGATAATTCGTGCTCCGTAACGCACAGCCCTAGCGGCGGAGCCGATAGTGACCCGACCCAGAAACGACAGCTTCCTCCGCGCCCTGCGCCGGCAGGCAACCGAACAGACGCCGGTCTGGCTGATGCGCCAGGCCGGTCGCTATCTGCCTGAATACTGTGAAACGCGGCGCCGGGCCGGCAGCTTCCTGCAACTGTGCAAGAATCCGGCGCTGGCGTGCGAGGTGACGCTGCAACCGCTCGCGCGCTACGACCTCGATGCCGCGATCCTCTTCTCGGACATCCTGACGGTACCGGACGCGATGGGGCTCGGCCTCTATTTCACCGATGGCGAAGGCCCGCGGTTCGAGCGCCCGTTGCGTGAAGAATGGGCGATACGCGATCTGACGGCCCCGGATCCGTGGGACCACTTGCGCTATGTCATGGATGCCGTTGCCGAGATCAGGCGAGCGCTGCACAACTCGGTGCCGCTGATCGGCTTCTCGGGCAGTCCCTACACGCTCGCCTGCTACATGGTCGAGGGTGGTGCGAGCAGCGACTACCGCCAGATCAAGGGCATGCTGTACGGCCGGCCCGACCTCCTGCATCGAATCCTGTCGGTGACCGCCGATGCGGTCACCGCCTACCTCAATGCCCAGATCGAATCCGGTGCCCAGGCGGTGATGCTCTTCGATTCGTGGGGCGGCTCACTCTCGGCTGCGGCCTATGAGGAGTTCTCGCTGGCCTATCTGCGGCGTATCGTCAGCGGCCTGATCCGAGAACGATCTGGCGAGCCCGTACCATCGATCGTCTTCACCAAGGGTGGCGGACTGTGGCTGGAAGCGATCGCCGACATCGGTTGCGACGCAATCGGTCTCGACTGGACGATCGACATCGGCGAGGCCCGCCGTCGTGTCGGCCAGCGGGTTGCCCTGCAGGGCAACCTCGATCCGGCTGTTCTCTTCGCTTCGCCGGAGCAGGTCGCCGGTGAGGCCGCGCGCGTCCTCGCGAGCTATGGGGCCGACGGCTGCGGCCATGTCTTCAATCTGGGGCACGGGATCTCGCAGTTCACGCCACCGGAGAACGTCAAGGCACTCATCGATGCGGTGCACCAGCGCAGCCGCAGTCTGCGCCCGACAGGCGATTAATTGACCCTGGGGACTTGACTTATTCACAGAAATGTCGTCACTTGCCGACGGCCGCCGCTGAGCCCGCTGTCGCCGCGGGCCAATTTCCCAACCAAATGATTTATAAACGTTTTTATATTGCTGAAATTTTGGGCAAGAGTCCTGCAGCCCTTGCTGCAAGGGGCTTTGCGGCCCTTGCCGGGCGGCCAATCCACAGAGTTATCCACAGGGCTTGGGGGAAGCGTGAAAACCCGTGCTAAGTGAGCGCGTTAGCTTCCTTTGCCAGAATTGGCACGAGCTTCCGGTGCTAAGTGGCGCGTCTCCGCTGCGGTCCTGAGCGATGTCGGTACGGCAACCCGTGCACTGCGTCGTGCGCGTCGCGCTCGATCTGCCTCTGCGCCGACTGTTCGATTACCGTTGTGCCGATGACCAACAGCTCTCGTCCGCCGATGTCGGCTATCGCGTACGCGTTCCCATTGGCCAGCGCCAGCGGATCGGCATCATCGTCGCGGTCGGCGTTGCGAGCGATCTGGCCGATGCGGAGCTGAGACCGGTTCTCGAAGTCCTGCGTGACCAGCATCCGCTGCCGGATGCATGGTTCCGGCTGACCCGGTTCTGCGCCTCCTACTACCAGGCCCCACTCGGCCAGGTGATGCTCGCCACACTTCCGGGCAGACTGCGCGCCCTGGCGGCTTCCAGGACGCTCGTGCGGCGGCGGCCGGTGCACGACCGAGCCCCTGCACCACCGCCGACGCTGACCACCGGGCAGCAGATGGCGCTCGATACCGTGATTGCCGATGGCGCCGGCTTTCATGCCTACCTACTGCATGGGGTGACCGGCAGCGGCAAGACCGAGGTGTACCTGCGCCTGATCGAACGGGCGCTGACAGCCGGGCGGCAGGCACTTGTGCTGGTGCCGGAAATCAATCTCACGCCGCAACTGGAAGCACGCGTCGCCGAGCGCTTTCCGGACGCCGGACTGGTCAGCCTGCACAGCGATCTCGCCGAGGCGGCACGCAGCCGCAACTGGCAGGCCGCATGCAGCGGCACGGCGCGCATCGTCCTCGGTACCCGGCTCGCGGTGTTCACGCCGTTGCCCGAACTCGGTCTGATCATCGTCGACGAAGAGCACGACAGTTCATTCAAGCAGCAGGATGGAGTCCGCTACTCGGCGCGCGACCTGGCCGTGTTCCGTGCCCGCGACGGCGACGTTCCGATCGTCCTCGGATCCGCCACACCATCGCTCGAGAGCTGGGCGAACGCCGCTGGCAACGACGGGCGCGGACGCTATCGACTGCTCTCGCTGCAGCAACGGGCGGTCGAGGGTGCACGTCTGCCGCTGGTGCGGATCATCGATACGCGGGTCGAGAAAACGCAGGACGGGCTGTCGGGACCTCTGCTGCTGGCGATCGAGCAGCGTCTCGGGCGCGGTGAGCAGAGCCTGGTTTTTCTCAACCGCCGCGGCTATGCGCCGGCAATGAGCTGTCCGGCCTGCGGCTGGGTCTCGGGTTGTCGGCGCTGTGCGGCCAATCTGGTCCTGCATCTGGCTGATCGCTGCCTGTGCTGTCATCACTGCGGCTATCAGACGCGGCTGCCGAGGCAGTGCCCGAGCTGCGGCAACCAGGACCTGCGCGCCCTCGGACGCGGGACGCAGCGTCTCGAGATGATCCTTGCCGAGCGCTTTCCGCAAGCCCGCCTGCTGCGTGTGGACCGGGACTCGGCCGGCAGCCGCAAACAATGGGCAGAACTGCTGCGACGAATTCACGAAGGCGAGGCAGACATCCTGGTCGGCACGCAGATGCTGGCGAAGGGACACGATTTTCCGAACCTGACACTGGTGGGTGCGGTCGCCCCGGATGCGGCACTCTTCGCCGCCGACTGGCGAGCGCCCGAACGCCTCTTCGCACAGCTGATGCAGGTTGCCGGGCGCGCCGGGCGGGCCGAGCGCTCTGGCGAGGTGCTGCTGCAGACCGAGTTTCCCGATCACCCGCTCTATCAGGCGTTGCGTCGCCACGACTACCCGGGCTTTGCCGCCGCTCAGCTCAGCGAGCGTCGGCAGGCCGGGTTTCCGCCCTACGCCTACCAGGCCATGTTGCGGGCGGAAGCGCCACGCATGGCCGACGCCATAGCCTTCCTGGCGGCGGCGCGGGATTGTGCGGCAGCCACTGCCCCGGCAGAGCTGAGCTTCTATGATGCGGTGCCGATGCGCCTGTCGCGGCGCGCGAGCATGGAGCGAGGCCAGCTGCTCGTCGAGTCGCCGTCGCGTCGCGTGCTGCAGACCTTCCTTACCGACTGGGTGACGCAGATCGAGGCGCTGCGTGTCCCCTCCCGGCTGCGCTGGCACCTCGAGGTGGATCCGCTCGACCTGTGAACGCCGGTCAGCCGGTCGTTAACGGTCATGACTGTCGAAACGCCCCTGATGATGAAAGTCGTGACCGCTTGCCTCATCCCCGGCCCTTCTCCCGCGCACGGGAGAAGGGAGATTCGCGAGTCGCAGGCGCGACTTTCACATTGACGAGAACCAGCTGTGCGCTGCCGTCCGCCGCCCGCCCGACGGCAGCCGCCCGCGGTGGCCGCAGCTTGACTTCGGGTGACGAAGGCGGGGATACTCGAGGCGAATGCAGCCCTGCCGCCGGAGCGGTTTCTTGCTGGCGGTTGCGGTCGCTACCCGTCAGCCTGAGGAGTACTCCCGTGTCTTCGGATTTCGTCGCTGCCATCGACCTCGGGTCGAACAGTTTCCACATGGTCGTCGCGCGCATCACCGATGGTCATGTGCAGATCCTTGACCGTCTGCGCGAGATGGTCCAACTCGCCGCCGGTCTCGACGACCACAACCGCCTGTCGGCGCAGTCCCAGCAGCGAGCCCTGGATTGCCTGGGGCGCTTCGGTCAGCGCTTGCGCAACATCCCGGCCGGGCGCCTGCGGATCGTCGGCACCAACACCCTGCGGCAGGCGCGCAACAGCGCCGAGTTCGTCGCTCGCGCCGAGCAACTGCTGGGTCATCGGGTCGAGGTCGTCAGCGGTCACGAGGAGGCGAGGCTGATCTACCTCGGAGTGGCCCAGAGTGTCGGCCACGTTGCGGGGCAGCGGCTGGTGATCGACATCGGCGGCGGCAGTACCGAGCTGATCATTGGCGCGGCTTTCGATCCTCTGCATCTGGCCAGTCTGCGAATGGGCTGCGTCAGCCTCAGCCGGGCCTTCTTTGCTGACGGCCGAGTCACTGCCGGGCGCCTGCGCCAGGCGGAATTGCTCGTTCAACTGCATCTCGAACCGGTCCGTGAAGAGTACCTGGCGCGTGGCTGGGAGGTGGTGACCGGCGCTTCCGGCTCGATCAAGGCGATCCAGGAGGTGGTCGTCCGCGAAGGCTGGAGTCGCGAGGGCATCACTCTCGATGCGCTGCGTCGGCTGCGCGCCGCGCTGCTCGAGACACCCGACGTGGCCGCAGTCGCCACGCGCTGGCAACTGGAGCCGCCGCGTGCGCGTGTTTTCGCCGGTGGCTTCGTGGTCCTGCACGGACTGTGCGAAACGCTTGGCATCGAGCGGCTGGAAGTCTCGGAAGGCGCGCTCCGCGAGGGGCTGATCTACGATCTGCTGGGTCGCATCCGGCATGAGGATGTGCGCGACCGAACGATCGCCGACGTAATCCGCCGCTTTGCCCTCGATCAGCCACAGGCCGAGCGCGTCAGCGCGACGGCGCTCGATCTGTTGCGCCAAGTGCGCGGCCGCTGGGGTCTCGCCGGCAAGGAGTCGAGACACGTGCTCGAGCGTGCCGCCCGCCTGCACGAAATTGGCCTGCTGCTGTCGCACGACCAGTACCACAAGCACGGCGCCTACGTTCTGCAGCACGCCGACCTGCCGGGCTACTCGCGCGACGACCAGTTGTTGCTCGCCGTTCTCGTCAGGCGCCACCGCCGGTCCTTTCCGGCCGACGCGTTCGCCGCCCTGCCGAAGGCGTCGGCGCGCCCTGCCCGCCGCCTCTGCGCGCTGCTGCGCTTGGCGGTGGTGCTGCACCGCGGCCGCAGCAGCGAACCGCTGCCGGCCATCACCCTGCACGTCGATGGGCAGCGCTTGCAGTTGCTCTTCCCGGCCGGCTGGCTGGCGGCGCATCCACTGACTCGCGCCGATCTGCAGATCGAAGCCGCCATGTTGAGCAAGGCCGGCTTCGCGTTGCGCTTCGGTGATGCCAAACGAACCAGCGAGCAGGTGCCGCCGGTTCAGGCCTGAGGTCGCGGCGGGTGCGGCGCTGGCTGCTCCTCGGGCTGCTGCCGTTGCCGCTGGCTTTCGCATCGTTGCTGCTGGCGACCGCCGAGTCGCAGCCGCTGGTCAGTCGCAGCGACAGCATCTCGAGCACTTCGATCGCCGACGCCAGGCGCCTGCTGGCGAGCAACGACCCCCGTCGCCTGCGGCGCGGCGACGAGCGCACCGCGCTCATTCCCGTCGGGCTGATCGACACCACCATCAACCACTTCGCCAGCCGCAGTCTGGGTGGCCGCGGCGCCTTCGTCGTCGTCGAGCAGCGGGGCGAGATTCGCCTCAGCGTTCCCTTGCCTGGCTTCCCCGGCACGCGCTACCTCAACGTGCGGGCGGTGATCGGCGAGGCCGATGGCCGCCCGCCGATCACCGCAGCGTCGGTCGCTGCGCTGCCGCTTCCCGCGTGGCTGGCCGAGCTCGTTGCCGCAGCCGTGATCCGCGCTGCCGGCGTCGCTGACCAGTGGCAGGCTGCGGAACAGGCGATCCGCCGGGTGGACTTCGATGCCGGCGGTGGCAACGTCGTCGTCCGCTACGTCTGGCAGCCGGAGTTGCTCGAGCAGGCGCGGTCGCTCGCCGTCACCGCCGATGACGTCGACAACCTGCGGGCTGCGCAAGCGGCGCTGGCCGGGCTCCTCGACCATCGCGCCGGAACAGCACCGGTACCACTGGCGCAGGTGCTGCTGCCGCTCCTGCGCTGCTGCAGCGAGCGGTCACCACGCTACGGTCACGCTGCCCTGCTCGTTCTGGCGGCCTACCTCTCGGGACACTCGTTGGCGCACGCGCTTCCCGAGGCGCGCTCCTGGCCGCGCGCGCGGCGCGTGCGCCTGGTTCTGCACGGGCGCTACGACAGCGCGCAGCACTTCGCCGTCTCGGCCGCGCTCGCCGCCTGGGCCGGTGAGCCGGCAGCCAACGCCATCGGTGTCGACAAGGAGCTGCGCGACGCGCGCGGCGGCAGTGGCTTCTCGTTCGCCGATCTGGCAGCCGACCGTGCCGGCACCCGCTTCGGCGAGCTCGTCGCCGCGCACTCGCCGCGCCTGCAGACGGCGCTGCGCGGGCCCCTCAGCGACGGCGACCTGGCGCCATCGCTCGCCGGGCTGCCCGAGGGCCTGTCGGCGGCCGACTTCGAACGGCGCTTCGGCCAAACTGAGAGCGCGAACTACCGTCAGCTGGTGGCCGAAATCGAGCGCCGCCTCAGCGTCATGCCGCTCTACCGCTGAGCGGTGCGGCACCCGGAGCGGTGATCGGCGACGCTCAGCGTGGCCGGCGCCCGGCAATCCAGAACCACGCCAGCGCCGCAGCCTGCGCCGCGAAGAGGACGAAAAAGGCGCTGCGGTGCGCCATCGCCACGCTCTGTCCGTACGCCTGCAGCGAGTCGATCAGCAGACCGAGCCCCCACTGTACGCCGAAGGCCCCGATGAAAACCATCAGGTTGAAAGCGGTGTTTGCCCGACCCGAGAGGGCGAGCGGGAAGCCGGCGGCCGCCTGCGAATACGCCAGGGTGCCAAAACTGGAGAAGGTGCCGTAGGCGAGCCAGAGCAGGTGGCTCTGCGTGACCGCCTCGCTGATGATCAGCGCCAGGGTGACGAGCGAGAGGCTGAGGCCGGCGCCGAGAAGCTGCACCGGCTTGATCCCGCGGCGCGCGAGAGCCGTCGCCAAGAGGCCGATCAGCACATAGGCAAGCAGCATCGCGAGGCTCATCCCCGCCATGTGCTCGGCCGCCATCGTGCGCGTGTAGCCATTCACCTGCATCAGCCAGGAGATCGACCAGAGACTCTGTACTGCCATGAAACCTCCGGTCAGGCTCAGGCCGAGTGGCGCGAAGCGCCAGAAGTGGCCGCTGCCGAAGACCGCTCTCACCCCCGCCCACTGGCTGGCGAGTGGCTCAGGTCGGCTCCCCTCCTTCGCTTCGGGGACGCTGGCGAACAGCCAGGCGGCGACGATCAGGGTCAGGCCGGCGAGGACGATGAAGATGTCGCGCCAGCCGGTGAGCTGCAGCGCGGCCTCCAGCGGTGCAGTCGCTGCGAGGGCGCCGAGCCCTCCCGAGGTCATGATCCAGCCGGTCAGTGAAGCCTGCCGTTCGGCCGGAAAGCTCAGCGAGAAGGCCTTGAACGCGGCCATCAGGCAGGCCGAGACACCGAGACCGATGAGGCCACGCCCGGCAGCCAGCTCCGCGATGCTCTGTCCGAAAGCGAAGGCGGCAGCACCGGCGGCGGCAAAGAGCAGCAGTGCCGCTTCGACGCGCCGCGCACCGAAACGGTCCAGCAGCATGCCAAGCGGCAGCTGAGCGGCGGCGAAGGCGAGGAAGTAGGCGCTTGTCAGCAGCCCCAGATCGCCCGCCCCAAGCTTCAGTTCGTCGGCGAGTACCGGGCCGATGACGGCGTTTGCGGTGCGGTAGAGGTAGGAGAGGAAGTAGGCCCCGGCAAAGGGCAGGAAGAGTCGCAACCACAGCATCTTCGATGGATCCTCGCTGATCTCAGTCCGTATTCCACAGCCAGGCGGCTCCGCGCACACCCGATGAGTCGCCATGCCTGTTGCGCAGCAACCGCGTGCGAACGACGTCGGAGAAGACGTGCCGGCCCCACAGCTGCGGCACCGACCGATACAGCCGATCAATGTTCGAGAGCCCGCCGCCAAGGACGATCACATCCGGGTCGAGGACGTTCACGACCATTGCCAGTGCCTTGGCCAGTCGGCGCATGTAGCGCTGCAGCGTCGCCTCGCAGGCATCGTCGCCGACGCTCGCGCGATCCGCTATCTCCGGCGCGGTCAGCGCCTCCCCCGCGTGCCGCAAATGATCGGCGGCCAGTGCCGGACCCGAGAGCCAAGTCTCGATGCAGCCGCAGCGGCCACAGTAGCACGGCGACGGCGGCAGGCATTCCTCGTCGGGCAGCGGCAGCGGGTTGTGTCCCCACTCGCCGGCAATCCGGTTGGCACCAGCGAGAACCCGACCACGAACGACGATGCCGCCGCCAACCCCGGTACCGAGGATGACGCCGAAGACCGTTTCGGCACCTTCGCCAGCGCCATCGGTCGCTTCGGACAGCGCAAAGCAGTTGGCATCGTTGGCGAGACGGATGTCGCGGCACAGCCGCGCCTGCAGGTCGTCACGCAGTGGCTTGCCGATCAGGCAGGTCGAGTTGGCATTCTTGATCGTGCCATCGACCGCGGACTCGGCACCCGGGATGCCGACGCCGACGCTGCCACGCTGCCCGAGGTCACGCTCGGCTTCCGCCACCAGCTCGCCCATGGCGGCAACTGTCTGGTGGTAGTCGCCGCAGGGGGTCGGTCGCCGCCGGCGCAGGAGAACCCGTCCACGGTCGTCGAGCGCCACCAGCTCGATCTTGCTGCCGCCGAGGTCTATTCCGAGTCGCAAAACCGCACCTCCTGAGCTCTTCCTGCTCCCGGGTGGGGGAGCTGCCGGTCGCCCGCCGCCCGGCAGCGTCTGCGTACCCGCTCGGCGGGCGCATCGCAACCGGCACAGTGCGGCCCTGGCGAACGCCGGCAGGATGGGGGAGAATGCTGCCGAATGCAATAGTCGGCAGCCGACAGGGGAAAAGAGCAGTTGGCTCTTGCGTCGGCTGGTGGCAGTCGGTATACTCCGCGCCTCTCGACTGATCTGCAGCCTTTCAAAGGGACCCATCTCATGGCCAATAGCGCACAAGCACGCAAACGTGCACGCCAAGCCGTCAAGCAGCGCGCCCACAACGCCAGCCTGCGCTCGACTCTGCGCACGGCGGTGAAGCGCGTCCAGAAGGCGATCATCGCTGGCGACAAGGCTGCCGCCCAGAGCATCTATCAGGACTCGGTGGCGGTCATCGACCGCATCGCCGACAAGAAGATCATCCACAAGAACAAGGCAGCACGCCACAAGAGCCGCCTCTCGGCGCAGATCAAGGGGCTCGCTGCCGCCTGAAGCTGCTGCGCACGCCAGGCAAGCGGCGCCCGCGGGCGCCGCTTTGTCGTTGACCGTTCCGCAAGCCAGGACGCAACGAACACTGGCGGCTGCAGCAGCGAGCCCCCTGGCACCGTTTCACGTTGCCGCGGACGTCGGCGAAGCAGTGCCGATCGGAGTTATAATCGCCAGCGAAGGAGCAGGAGCGAACGCGCCCTGCTGCCACGACGACTGACAGGGCTGACAACACGGTTGCGACGGGGAGTGCTATGGCGGTACTTAATATGGACATGGAGCGGGCGCGCTTCAACATGATCGAGCAACAGATTCGCCCCTGGCAGGTGCTGGATCCGGCGGTCCTCGACATGCTCGGCGAAGTGCGGCGCGAGGATTTCGTGCCGGAGGCGTTGAAGGCACTCGCCTTTGCTGACCTCGAGTTGCCGATCGGCAACGGCCAGACGATGCTGCAACCGAAGGTCGAGGCACGTGTGCTGCAGGAACTGGCGATCAGGAACACCGATATCGTCCTCGAGGTCGGTACCGGCAGTGGCTACATGGCGGCGCTCCTGGCGTCGCAGGCAGAGTACGTCTTCAGCGTCGAGATCGACCCCGTGCTCGCCGCGAGTGCCGGGCGGCGGTTGCAGCAAGCCGGGATCGTCAACGTCACGGTGGAGACGGGGGATGCTTCGCAGGGTTGGTCCGGCCCCTCGCCCTACGACGTGATCGTCATCTCCGGCTCGCTGCCCGCTCTGCCGCAAGTGTTCCTGCAGCAACTGAAGGTCGGTGGCAGGCTCGTCGCGTTCATCGGCGAGCCACCGGTGATGGAGGCCCGGCTGATCGTCCGCACCGACGAGCAGGCGTACAAGGCGCGCAACCTGTTCGAAACCGTGGTCATGCCGCTGACCTCGGGCCAGCGCTCGGGCTTCGTCTTCTGAAGCAGACGTGCCAGGTGGCGTGGTCGGAGTGATGTCGACTGCAGTGTGACGTCGCGGTACGCCGTCTTTCGCCATTCTGGCCGAAAGTGAGATAGCTCAATGCTTCGTGCTCCTGGCGTCGACAAGTGCGCCATCCTGCTTCCTGTCCTTCTGCTCGCCGGTTCGGCACTGGCCGCCGACATCGTTCAGGTCTACCGTGATGCGCTGGCGTACGACGCCCAGTATGTGGCCGCGCGTGCGACTGCCGTAGCCGGGCGCGAGAAGCAGCCACAGGCCCTGGCGGGCCTGCTGCCGACCATTGGCGCTACGGGCAATACCTTCTGGAACGATTCGAGCTACGAC
>DDUX01000065.1:26961-77529 GCA_002345025.1 Candidatus Accumulibacter iunctus
GTCCAGTACGACCAATCGAAGCTGCTGGTCATGCAGACCGAGGCGACCTTTGCCCAGGCCGGGCAGGATCTGATTCTCCGTGTCTCGCAGGCCTACTTCGATATCCTGGTGGCGATCGAGAACCTGCGCGCCGTGCAGGCCAACAAGACCGCGATCGCGCAGCAACTCGAGCAGGCAAAGAAGAACTTCGAGGTCGGTACGGCGACGATCACCGATACGTACGAATCGCAGTCGCGCTACGATCTCGCGACGGCGCAGGAAATCGCCGCCGAGAACGAACTCGAGGTCAAGCGCTACGCCCTGCGTGTTCTCATCGGCAAGGATCCCGGCGAGCTCAACCGGCTGCAGCCGAAGGCCGTGATGGACCCGCCACAGCCGGCAACCATGGAACCATGGGTCGAAGCGGCCGAGCGCGACAGCTTTCTCGTCCAGGCACAGGAGGCGGCGGCGGAGGCTGCGGGCAAGACGGTCGACATCAACCGTGCCGGTCACTACCCGACGGTGGATGCCGTCGCCAGCTACTCCGCCAACAACGCCCCCGGCCAGTTCGGCCTCGGTGAAATCGACACGACGACGCGGCAGGTCGGTTTGCAGATCAACATCCCGATCTTCCAAGGGGGCGCCGTCAATTCGCGTACCCGCGAAGCGATTGCCCGCCGTGACGCGGAGCGGGCATCGCTCGACAACGTCCGCCGGACGGCGGCGCTCAACGCGCGCCAGGCCTATCTGGGGGTCGTCAATGGTCTTGCCGAGGTGCGCGCCCTGCAGGCGGCGCTGGTGTCGAGTCTCAGTTCGCTGGAGTCGAACCGTCTCGGCTACGAAGTCGGGGTGCGGATCAACATCGACGTCCTCAATGCGGAAAACCAGGTTTACGTGACGC
Organism: Candidatus Accumulibacter iunctus; assembly: GCA_002345025.1. GTDB lineage: Bacteria > Pseudomonadota > Gammaproteobacteria > Burkholderiales > Rhodocyclaceae > Accumulibacter > Accumulibacter iunctus. The sequence goes on from DDUX01000065.1 coordinate 27,842, forward strand.
GCAGGGATCTGGCGCGGGCCCGTTACAACACCCTGCAGAATCAGCTGCGGTTGAAGGCAGCCGTTGGCACCCTGAGCGAGGCCGACCTCGAACGGATCAACATCCTGCTCGAGGCGCCATAAGACCTTCGATCAGTGCTGCCGTCCGTTCGGCCGCGCCCCGATGCGCCTGGCTGAAGCGGCTCGCGGCAGCGCGCATGTTCGCGAGTGCCTGCGGCTGCTGCAGAAGTTCGGCGGCGACTGCCACCGCTGCGTCGGCGTCGGCGATGCGGTAAGCGGCGCCGCAGCCAACGGCATCCGCGCTCGCCTGGGCAAAGTTGAAGGTGTGCGGGCCGAGCAGGACCGGGCAGCCGCAGGCTGCCGCCTCGATCAGGTTCTGTCCGCCGAAGGGCAGCAGCGTGCCACCGATCAGCGCCAGGTCCGCCAGCGCATAGTAGGCGGGCATTTCTCCCATGCTGTCACCGAGCCAGACGCGCGTTTCCGCGTCGGGTAGCGTGCCGGCACTTCGTCGGCAGGACGGCAGCTGCCTGGCGGCGATCAGCTCGGCGACCTCGGCGAAGCGCTGCGGGTGGCGCGGCACCAGCAGCAGCAGGTGGCGGTACGGCAGGCGGGCGAAGGCATCGAGAAGCAGCACCTCTTCCCCCTCGCGCGTGCTGGCTGCCAGCCAGACCGGGCGGGAGCCGAGGAGTTGTCGCCAGTGCGCTCCGAGGCGCAGCTTGTCGGTCGGTGGCGTGACGTCAAACTTCAGGTTGCCACAGACGACGGCATGCCGCGCGCCGATCGCCCGCAGCCGGTCGGCGTCCGCCGCCGTCTGCGCGGCGACCGCGCTCAATGCTGCGACCGCCGGTCGGCTGAGGCTCGCCAGCCGAGCGTAGCCGCGCTGCGAGCGGGGCGACAGGCGGGCATTGAGCAGCGCCATCGGCACCTTTCGCCGGCTTGCTGCGGCAATCAGGTTGGGCCAGATTTCGGTCTCCATCAACAGCCCGAGCTGTGGTCGGTAATGATCGAGGAACCGTCCGCAGGCAGCCGGCAGGTCGTAAGGCAGATATGCCTGCGTCAGACGGCCGGGGTGGCGAAGAACGAGTTCGCCTCCCGTCGCCCGGCCGGTCGGCGTCATGTGGGTCAGGAGGAGGTCGTGCTCGGGGTGCCGCTGCAGCAGCAGGTCGATCAGCGGGCCGGCGGCACGGGTTTCGCCGACCGACACTGCGTGCAGCCAGATCAGTGGCCTGTCCGGCCGCGGCGGGTAGAAACCGTGGCGCTCGCCGACGTGCTGCAGGTACTCAGGCTGCCGGCGGGAACGCCAGAGAAGGCGCAACCAGACCAGCGGCATCGCCAGATGAAAGAGCAGCGAATAGATCAGGCGGATCATCGACAGAGAGCCCGTTCGGCGGCCGCGATGACTTCGCTGACCCCCGGTGGCGCGCCCGCGCTGCCCAGATTGCGGACGAAGCCGCTGCCAAGGACTCCGGTCAGAGCCGGATCGGTCGCCACGTAGAGGGCGATCACCGGCACCCGCAAGGCCGCAGCAAGGTGTGCCAGACCGGTGTCGACGCCGATCGCCACACTGGCCTGCCCGAGCAGAGCCGCCAGCTCGCGCAGACCGAGCGGCGGCGCGACGACCGCCCCGGCAACGGCAGCGGCGATACGTTCGGCACGTTCCCGCTCGCGCGCACTCCCCGCCGGCAACACCGGGGTCAGACCGTTGCGCAGCAGTTCGCCGCCGAGCACGCGCCAGTGTCCTTCGTCCCACAACTTGTCGTCGCGGCTGGTCGCCGTCAGCAGCACCGCCAGGGGGCCGGCCGGCAGCCAGCCGATGTCGAGCGCCGGAGGAACAATCCCGTAATCGAGCGGCAGGTCGACGGCATAGTCGAAGGCCGCAGCCGCCAGCCAGCGATTGCGTTGCACCGCGTGCACGTTGCGCGGAATGACGAAGGTGTTGTCGTAGAAGCGCCCGGCGAGGGGTTCGCGTGCCGCTTCGGCGGCATAGCCCAACCGCCGGCCGCGTGCCAGCCGGCTGACCAGAGCACTCTTCAGCAGGCCCTGCGTGTCGAGCACGAAGTCGTAGGTCCGCGCGCGCAGGTCTTGCCGGAAGTCGAGCAGCTCGCGCCAGGTGGCGGCCCGGCCAAGCTGTCGGCGCCAGCGCCGGATGGCGATCGGGATGACCTCCCCCACCGCCGGGTGCAGGCGTGGAATCTCGGCGAAGCTCTCCTCGACGCACCAGTCGATGCCGGCTTCGGGAAAACAGCGCCGCAAGTCGCTGACCACCGGCAGGTTGTGAATTACATCACCGAGCGACGAGGTCTTCAGCAGTAGGATGTGCATCGCCGGGTGAGGGTGACGAAGGTGGATGGCAGCCGGGAATTGCGCATTATAGGGTCCTTGCCGTTGGTCGTCGCCGCCGTCGCATCTGCCGGCTATAATCCCGCCTCCCGCAAGCCCTGCGCGGCAAGCCGGTTCCGTATGGAGACGATGCAAATGAAATCCCCCGTGATTCGCCCGGTCATCCTCTGCGGAGGATCGGGGACCCGTTTGTGGCCACTGTCGCGCACACACTATCCGAAGCAGTTTCTCTGCCTGGTCGATGACTTTTCTCTGCTGCAGAATACCCTGCGGCGACTCGAGGGTCTCGACGGGCTGGGTAAGCCGATTGCCGTGGCCAACGAGCATCATCGCTTTCTGGTTGCCGAGCAGTTGTTCGAGATCGGTCTCAAGGCAGATATCCTGCTCGAACCGGCCGCCCGCAACACGGCGCCAGCGGTCGCCGCGGCTGCCATCGGGGCGCTTGCTGACGCCGGCAGTGACGAGCCGCCACTGCTGCTGGTGCTTCCCTCGGACCATGTCATCGCCGGCGTCGCTGCCTTTCAGGAAGCCGTGCGGGCGGCAATCCCGCATGCCCGGGCTGGGGCGCTGGTGACCTTTGGCATCCTGCCGGATCGACCGGAAACCGGTTACGGATACATCCGCCGGGGAGCGCCGCTGCCTGGCGGCCATGTTCTCGATCGCTTCGTCGAAAAGCCCGACGCGGCTACGGCGAAGACCTACCTCGATGCGGGCGACTACTTGTGGAACAGCGGCATGTTCCTGTTTCGCGCCGACAGCTTTCTCGATGCGCTGCAGCAGTTTGCGCCGGCGATCCGCGAGCAGGTGGCTGCAGCCTACCAGGCGTCGCGGCGCGATCTCGACTTTCTCCGTCTTGACGAAACTGCCTTCGCCGCCAGCCCGTCGAACTCGATCGACTACGCGGTCATGGAAAGGACCGATCACGGCGTCGTCATACCGCTTGACGCCGGCTGGAACGACATCGGCGCGTCGGATGCGCTGGCGACGCTCGGCCAGGTGGACGGCGACGGCAATGCCCGGCGCGGCGACGTGCGCAGCGTCGACACCAGCAATTGCGTGCTGTTCTCGGAGGGCAGGCTGCTGGCGACGGTCGGTGTCAGGGATCTGGTGGTCATCGCGACGCCCGACGCGGTGCTGGTCGCCGACAAGGCGAAGGCGCAGGACGTGAAGACGCTTGTCGAAGACCTGAAGCGCTCCGGGCGCTGCGAGACGGAGTTCCGCCATGTCGTTCACCGGCCGTGGGGCAACTTCGAAGCTCTTGCGCATGGTCCGCGCTACCAGGTCAAGCGGATCGTGGTCAAGCCTGGCGCCAGCCTGAGCCTGCAGAAGCATCACCATCGCGCCGAGCACTGGGTGGTCGTCAAGGGCACCGCAGCGGTCGTTCGCGGTGAGGAATCGCTCCTGCTTTCGGAGAACCAGTCGACCTACATCCCGCTCGGCGTCGTCCATCGGCTCGAGAATCCGGGCAAGATCGACCTCGAGATGGTCGAAGTGCAGTCCGGCAGTTATCTCGGCGAGGACGACATCGTCCGCTTTGACGACACCTATGGCAGATGACCCGGCGTGGCAGCCGCATGTGAGAGCTTGAGGACATGATACTGGTTACCGGCGGTGCCGGCTTCATTGGCGCGAACTTCGTTCTCGACTGGCTGGCAGCCAGCGACGAACCGATCATCAATCTTGACCGGCTGACCTACGCCGGCAATCGGCAGAGCCTCGCCTCGCTGGCCGGCGACGCGCGCCATGTCTTCGTGCATGGGGACATTGCCGACAGCGAGCTGAGCAGCCGACTGCTCGCGCAGTACTCGCCGCGGGCGATCATCAACTTTGCCGCCGAGTCGCACGTCGACCGCTCGATCCACGGACCGGCGGATTTCATCCAGACCAACATCGTCGGCACCTTCCACCTCCTCGAGAGCGTCCGCGGATACTGGAAGCTGCTGCCCGACGACGCCAGGCGAAGCTTCCGCTTCCTGCACGTGTCGACCGACGAGGTGTATGGCTCGCTTGGCCCGGCCGCCCCTGCGTTCACCGAAGACCACCCGTACCAGCCGAACAGCCCGTATTCGGCGAGCAAGGCGGCGAGTGACCACCTGCTGCGTGCCTACCACCACACCTACGGTCTGCCGGTTCTCACCACCAACTGCTCGAACAACTACGGTCCCTATCAGTTCCCCGAAAAGCTGATCCCGCTGATGATCGTCAATGCACTGGCCGGCAAGCCGCTGCCGGTGTACGGTGACGGCCAGCAGATTCGCGACTGGTTGTACGTCCGCGATCACTGTGCGGCGATTCGGCGCGTGCTGGCTGCTGGCGTTCCGGGCGCCACCTACAACGTCGGCGGCGGTAACGAGAAGGCCAACCTCGACATCGTCCACACCATCTGCGGGCTGCTCGACGAACTGCGCCCACGCCCTGACGGCCGACCGTATCGCGAGCAGATCGCTTACGTCAGCGACCGTCCCGGCCACGATCGCCGCTACGCGGTCGATGCCCGCCGGATCGAACGTGAACTCGGCTGGACACCGGCGGAGACCTTTGCCTCCGGCATCGACAAGACCGTTCGCTGGTACCTGGCGAATCAGGACTGGGTCAGCAACGTGCAGTCCGGCGCCTACCGCGAGTGGGTCGAGAAGAACTACGCCGATCGGAAAAAAGTGGGATCATAGCTGCCTGCAAGCTTTTTCTGCCAGGAGGCGGCCTTGAGCTGGTGGTTGGCGTACGTCGCACTGGGGTTGTTCACCGGCTTTGCGGCCGGTGCGCTCGGCATCGGTGGCGGGCTGGTGATGGTGCCGTCATTGACCATCATCTTTGCTGCGCAGGCCGGCTTTCCGGCGGCCGAGGTGCTGCACCTGGCTCTCGGCACCTCGATGGCAGTGATCCTGTTCACCTCGCTTTCGAGCCTGCTCGCTCACCATCGCCATGGCGCCGTATTGTGGCGGATCGTCATCGAGATCACGCCGGGGATTCTGCTCGGCACCCTGCTCGGCACGTTGGTGGCTGCCAGCGTGCCGGCGCAGCCGCTGGCAATCTTCTTTACCGCCTTCGTCTGTCTGGTGGCGCTGCAGATGGCATTCAACCTGAAGCCGGAAGCGTCGCGCGAACTGCCGGGGCGGGCCGGCGTACTCGTCGTCGGCGTTGGCATCGGTGCCGTCTCGGCGCTGGTGTCGATCGGCGGCGGCTCGCTGACCGTCCCCTTCCTCACCTGGTGCAACGTTCGCGTCCATAACGCCATTGGCACCTCGGCGGCAATCGGCTTTCCGATCGCCATCGGCGGTTCGCTGGGCTACCTCTTCAACGGCTGGGAGCATCCTGGGCTGCCAGCCGGGAGTGTCGGCTACATCTACCTGCCGGCCTTCGTCTGGCTGGTGCCAAGCAGCATGCTGATGGCGCCGCTCGGAGCCAGGCTGGCGCACAGTCTGCCGGTGGCCACGCTGAAACGCCTCTTTGCCGGCCTGCTGGTGGTGCTCGCGGCGAGGATGCTGTGGCGTCTGTTCGCCTGACTGCGGCTCAGCAGCCGCGAAACCGTGGTGCCCGCTTGGCAAGAAACGCCGCCAGCCCTTCACGGTAGTCCGCCGTATCGAGAAAGGCGAAGGAGTCCCGCAACTCCTCTTCGCTGAGCGGCCGCTCCTGTTGCAGGCGGCGCAGCAGTTGCTTGTGCCAGCGCGCGACCAGCGGTGCCCCGTGGCAGATGCGGCGTGCCGTCGCGTACGCTTCGCCGACGACCTCGTGGTCGGCGACGACGCGCGTGACGAGCCCCTTGGCGAGCGCTTCGGCCGCACCCAGAATGCGACCCTCGAGGAGCAGTTCGCGCATCGTCGCCGCTCCGGCAAGGCGCAGCAGCGCCTGCATCTCGACCGGATACATCGAGAAGCCGAGCCGGTTGATCGGTGCACCGAAGCGCGCAGACTCGCCACAGACGCGCAGATCGCACTGGGCGGCGATCTCCAGTCCGCCGCCGATGCAGGCTCCGTGAATCAGCGCGATGGTTGGCAGGCGGCAGTCGCAGACCGCCTGCAGAGCGGCTCCGGCCTGTGCGTGATAGGCCATCGCATGCTCGACGGTATCGCGCTGGCTGCTGAACTCCTCGATGTCGCCGCCGGCAGCGAAGGCCTGTTCTCCCTCACCCCGCAGCACGAGACAGCGCAGCCCGGTGTCGGCAGCAAGCTCGTTGACGACCAGAGCCAGTTGCCGCCACATGGCGGAGTCGACGGCGTTGAGCTTGGCCGCATTCGCCAGCGTGACGGTCGCCACCTCGCCATCGCGACCGTACAGGATGCTGCCACTCACGACACTGCCTCCGCTTCCTCGACGGCGCCGCGCGCCAGCGCCAGCCGGCCGGCGAGAATGTGGTCGTGCATCATGGTCTGCGCGCGCAGCGCGTCGCCGGCCCTGATCGCTTCGAGGATGTCGGCGTGCTCGCTCAGAGACTGCTGCAGGCGACCGTCGATGCTCAACGAGAACAGCCGGGTCAGCTTGAGCACCTTGCGCAGGTCCTGGATCACCTGCCGCAGCCAGCGGTTCTCGGACATTTCCTGGATACGGAAGTGAAACTCCTGATTGACCTCGAAGAAGCGTCCGATCTGGTTACTGGCGGCGAAGCGCTGCAGTTGGCGGTGCAGTGCCTCGAGGCGGGCGATCTGCTCCGGTCTGGCCTTTCTCGTCGCTTCCAGGGCGCAGCGCCCCTCGAGCATCGCCATCAGCGGAAAGATCTCGTCGAGATCCTGCTCCGAGATCTCGGTGACGAAGGCGCCGCGGCGTGGTCGCAGCGTCACCAGCCCCTCGGCTGCGAGCACCTTCAGCGCCTCCCGCAGGGGCGTCCGGCTGGTGCCATACTCGACGGCCAGCAACTGTTCGTCGATGCGGGCTCCGGGCAGCAGTTCGTGGTCGAAAATCCGCTGCCGCAGGCGCTCGGCGACTTCCTGGTAGAGGGCCGTTTGCGCTATCCGACTCGGCGCCATCGCTGCTCTTCGTCGTACGGTGAATCAGGATCCCGGAAACTTGCTTTCATAATTATGGATACAGTATTATTCGCAGGGCGGGGTGTCAAGAGCTGGAACAGGCTGCGCTGAACAGCGCGTCTCCCGCCACGAATGCCATGGCTGCGGCGTCGCCATCTGGCCAGCCCGCCTCAATCCACAGATTTCCTGAAAGGTTCCGTCATGTCCAACGAGAACAACCCCGAACTGCCGAATTCTGCGAATCTCGACGCCTGGAAGAAGGCAGCCAGCAAGTCCGCACCGGGCGGCACCGTCGATGCCCTGAACTGGGTGACGCCCGAAGGAATCGTCGTCAAGCCGCTGTATACGAGGAAGGATGTCGAGGGTCTGCAATACACCGACACCCTGCCCGGCCTGGCTCCCTTCGTCCGCGGCCCGCAGGCGACGATGTACGCCGTGCGCCCGTGGACGATCCGCCAGTACGCCGGCTTTTCCACCGCCGAAGCCTCGAACGCCTTCTATCGCAAGGCGCTCGCCGCCGGTGGCCAGGGGGTCTCGGTGGCCTTCGATCTGGCAACGCACCGCGGCTACGATTCCGACCATCCACGGGTCACCGGCGACGTCGGCAAGGCCGGCGTGGCGATCGATTCGGTCGAGGACATGAAGATCCTGTTCAATGGCATCCCGCTCGAGAAGATCTCGGTGTCGATGACGATGAATGGCGCCGTTCTGCCGATCCTCGCCGGCTACATCGTCGCCGCCGAAGAGCAGGGCGTGCCGCAGGAGAAGCTGTCGGGGACGATCCAGAACGACATCCTCAAGGAGTTCATGGTCCGCAACACCTACATCTATCCGCCGAAGCCGTCGATGCGCATCATTTCCGACATCATCGGCTACACCGCGCACCACATGCCGAAGTTCAACTCGATCTCGATTTCCGGCTACCACATGCAGGAAGCCGGCGCGACGCAGGCTCTGGAACTGGCGTTCACGATCGCTGACGGGCGTGAGTACGTCAAGACGGCGCTCGCCTCGGGCCTCGACGTCGACGAATTCGCGGGCCGACTGTCGTTCTTCTTCGCCATCGGCATGAACTTCTACCTCGAGGTCGCCAAGCTGCGTGCCGCCCGGCTGTTGTGGTGGAAGGTCATGCGCGAGTTCTCGCCGAAGAGCCCGAAGTCGATGATGCTGCGCACCCACTGCCAGACCTCCGGCTGGTCGCTGACCGAACAGGATCCGTACAACAACGTCGTGCGCACGACGATCGAGGCGATGGCCGCCGTCTTCGGCGGCACGCAGTCGCTGCACACGAACGCCCTCGACGAGGCGATCGCCCTGCCGACCGAGTTCTCCGCGCGCATCGCCCGCAACACACAGCTGATCGTCCAGGAGGAGACGCACATCACCAGCGTCATCGATCCGTGGGCCGGCTCGTACATGATGGAGAAACTGACGCAGGATCTGGTCGATGAGGCGTGGAAGATCATCGAGGAGGTCGAGAGCATGGGCGGCATGACGCATGCTGTCGAATCCGGCTGGGCAAAGATGAAGATCGAGGGCTGCGCTGCCGACAAGCAGGCGCGCATCGACTCGGGCAAGGACGTCATCGTCGGCGTGAACAAATACAAGCTGGCGAAGGAAGATGATCTCGAAATCCGCGACATCGACAACAACGCTGTGCGCGAAGCGCAGGTGGCACGCCTGAAGTCGGTTCGTGAGAGCCGCGACACTGCCAAGGTCGAGGCGGCGCTCGCCGACCTGACGCGCTGCGCGGAAGGCGGCGAAGGCAACCTGCTCGAGATGACGGTTCGCGCGATGCGGCTGCGGGCCACCGTCGGTGAGGTTTCCGACGCCATGGAGAAGGTTTTCGGGCGCTTCCGCGCCACGCAGCAGACCGTCGCCGGTGTTTATGGTGCGGTCCTCGAAGGCATGGCGAGCTGGGAAACGCTGAAGGCCGAAATCCTCAAGTTCAACGAGGAAGAGGGCCGCCGGCCGCGCATCATGATCGCCAAGCTCGGCCAGGATGGGCACGACCGCGGCGCCAAGGTGGTGGCCACCGCCTTCGCCGACCTCGGCTTCGACATCGACGTCGGACCGCTCTTCCAGACGCCGGAAGAAGCTGCGCGGCTGGCGATCGAGAACGACGTCCATGCCGTCGGAGTGTCCTCGCTCGCCGCCGGCCACAAGACGCTGCTGCCGGCGCTCGTGCGCGCGCTCAAGGAGCAGGGAGCCGATGACATCATCGTCTTCGCTGGCGGGGTCATTCCGGCGCAGGACTACGACTTCCTCTTTCAGGCGGGTGCGAAAGCCATCTTTGGTCCCGGTACACGCATCGAGGATTCGGCAATGACCGTTCTCGCGGAGATCCGCAAGGCACGCGCCCACGTTGCAGCCTGAGCGGCGGCGTCGCCGACGAGCAGGAATGTGGATATGACCAGTTCGACTGCCGGCAGCCTCACGGCTGCCGACCAGCATCTCGTCGAAGGTGTTCTCGCCGGTCGCCGACGCGCGCTGGCAAAAACCATCACCCTCGTCGAGTCGACCCATGGCGAGCACCAGCGCCGCGCGCGACAGGTGCTCGCGGCGTTGCTGCCGCATACCGGGCGAACGATCCGCGTCGGCATCTCCGGTGCTCCAGGTGCCGGCAAGTCGACCTTCATCGAGTCACTCGGCCTCTACCTCATCGAATCCGGTCGGCGGCTTGCCGTGCTCGCGGTTGACCCGTCTTCATCGGTCTCCGGGGGCTCGATCCTCGGCGACAAGACGCGCATGGAACTGCTTTGCCAGCGCGACGAAGCCTTCATCCGTCCCAGCCCATCTGCCGGATCGCTGGGTGGTGTGGCCGACAAGACGCGCGAGGCGATGCTGGTCTGCGAAGCTGCCGGCTTCGATGTCATCATCGTCGAGACGGTTGGTGTCGGGCAGTCCGAGACTACCGTCGCCGGCATGGTCGACGCCTTCGTCCTGCTGCAGTTGCCGAATGCCGGTGACGACCTGCAGGCGATCAAGAAAGGCATCGTCGAGATCGCCGACCTGATCGTCTTCAACAAGGCCGACATCGACGAACGGGCGGCCGCCTTTGCACGCAACCAGATGCGCGCAGCGTTGACCATGCTGCGCAGCGCGAGTCCGAACTGGCGACCGCCGGTGCTGACGATGAGTGCCCTCGCCAAGCGCGGCATTGCCGAGTTCTGGGCCGAGGTGGAGCGTTACCGGACGACCATGGTCGCCAGTGGCGAGTTCGACGACAAGCGCCGCCGGCAGGCCGTCGACTGGATGTGGAACCTCATCGATTCGGGTCTGCGCCAGTATTTTCGTTCGCACGCGACGGTGCGCTCGGCGCTGCCGGTCCTCACGGGCGATGTCGCCGCGGGCCGGACGACGCCCGGTGCCGCCGCATCCCGCCTGCTGACCTATCTGAAACACTGACAACGAGAAAAGAACAAGAATACGACTGCCGGGCAATTTCCAGAGATATCTCCAACCTGTTTGAGTAGTTCTGATTGACGCGACCGTTAGGGAGTAGAACTTATGCACGACATCATTCGCCAGCTTGCAGAAAAGCGCGCGGCGGCCTGTCTTGGTGGTGGCCAGAAACGCATCGACAACCAGCACAGCAAGGGCAAACTGGCAGCCCGCGAGAGGATTGAGCTGTTGCTCGACAGTGGTTCCTTTGAAGAATGGGACATGTTCATGGAACATCGCTGCCATGATTTCGGCATGGCAGATCAGTCGGTGCCCGGCGATGGTGTGGTCATCGGCTGTGGCACGATCAACGGCCGGCTGATGTTCGTCTTCTCGCAGGACTTCACGGTTTTCGGCGGCTCGCTGTCGGAGGCGCACGCGGAGAAGATCTGCAAGGTGATGGACCACGCGATCAAGGTCGGCGCGCCGGTGATCGGTCTCAACGACTCGGGTGGCGCGCGCATCCAGGAAGGCGTGGCGTCACTTGCCGGCTACGCCGAAGTCTTTCAGCGCAATGTCCTCGCCTCCGGCGTCGTGCCGCAGATTTCGCTGATCATGGGCCCGTGTGCCGGCGGCGCCGTCTATAGTCCGGCCATGACCGACTTCATCTTCATGGTCAAGGACTCCTCTTACATGTTCGTCACCGGCCCGGAAGTGGTCAAGACGGTGACGCACGAGGATGTCACCGCGGAGGAACTTGGCGGCGCGATCAGCCACACCAGCAAGTCCGGTGTTGCCGACCTGGCGTTCGAGAACGACGTCGAGGCGCTGATGATGTTGCGCCGCTTCATCAGCTTCCTGCCATCGAACAACCGCGAGAAGCCGCCGCGTGTGCCGTCGCAGGATCCGGCCGAGCGCCTCGACTTCTCGCTCGACACGCTGGTCCCCGACAATCCGAACAAGCCGTACAACATCAAGGAACTGATCATCAAGGTGGCCGATGATGGCGACTTCTTCGAACTGCAGCGCGAGTACGCCAAGAATATCGTCATTGGCTTTGCCCGGATGGACGGCTCGACGGTCGGTATCGTCGCCAACCAGCCGCTGGTGCTTGCCGGCTGCCTCGACATCAAGAGTTCGATCAAGGCGGCGCGCTTCGTCCGCTACTGCGATGCCTTCAACATTCCGGTGATCACCTTCGTCGACGTGCCGGGCTTCATGCCGGGCACGGCCCAGGAGTACGGCGGCATCATCAAGCACGGCGCCAAGCTGCTCTACGCCTACGCCGAGTGCACGGTTCCCAAGATCACTGTCATCACCCGCAAGGCCTACGGCGGTGCCTACGACGTCATGGCGTCGAAGCACCTGCGCGGTGATGTCAACTTTGCCTGGCCGTCGGCCGAGATCGCGGTCATGGGGCCGAAGGGTGCGGTGGAGATCATCTTCCGCGAGGAGAAGAACGATCCAGCCAAGCTCGCCGCACGCGAGGCGGAGTACAAGGCGAAGTTCGCCAACCCCTTCGTCGCTGGCGCACGTGGCTTCATTGACGACGTGATCATGCCGAACGAGACACGCAAGCGCATCTGCCGCTCACTGGCGATGTTGCGCAACAAGAAGTTGGAAAACCCGTGGCGCAAGCACGGCAACATTCCGCTCTGATACCCGGGGAGAAATAGTGATGTTCAAGAAGATTCTGATCGCCAACCGGGGCGAAATTGCCTGCCGGGTGATGAAAACCGCCAAGAAGATGGGCATCCAGACGGTGGCCGTCTATTCCGAAGCGGACAAGGATTCGATGCACGTGCTGCTCGCCGATGAAGCCGTCTGTATCGGTCCGGCACCGTCGAAGGAGTCGTACCTGGTGATCGACAAGATCATCGATGCCTGCAAGCAGACGGGTGCCGAGGCGGTGCATCCCGGCTATGGCTTCCTGTCGGAGAACGAGGAGTTCTCGCGTCGCCTCGAGGAGAACGGCATCATCTTCATCGGTCCGAAGCACTATTCGGTGGCGGCGATGGGTGACAAGATCGCCTCGAAGAAGCTGGCCATCGAGGCCGGGGTCAATACCATTCCGGGCTACAACGCCGAGATCGGCGACGCCGCACAGGCGGTATCGATTGCCGCGGGGATCGGCTATCCGGTGATGATCAAGGCTTCCGCCGGCGGCGGCGGCAAGGGCTTGCGGGTTGCCTTCAACGACAAGGAGGCAGCGGAGGGGTTCGACGCCTGCCGAAACGAGGCGCGCAACAGTTTCGGTGATGATCGCGTCTTCATCGAGAAGTTCGTCGAGGGTCCGCACCACATCGAGATCCAGATCATTGCCGACTCCTTTGGCAACACGATCTACCTGTTCGAGCGCGAGTGCTCGATCCAGCGTCGCCACCAGAAGGTCCTCGAGGAGGCGCCGTCGCCGTTCATCGACGAGAGCATCCGTCGCGCCATGGGCGAGCAGGCGGTGGCACTGGCAAAGGCGGTGAAGTACCAGAGTGCGGGCACGGTGGAGTTCGTCGTCGGCTCCGACAAGTCGTTCTATTTCCTCGAGATGAACACCCGCCTGCAGGTCGAGCACCCGGTCACCGAAATGATCACCGGTCTCGATCTCGTCGAACTGATGATTCGCGTCGCCGCTGGCGAGAAGCTGCCCTTTGCGCAGGAGGATCTGAAGATCAACGGCTGGGCGATCGAGTGCCGCATCAACGCCGAGGATCCGTTCCGCGGCTTCCTGCCGTCGATCGGGCGTCTCGTCAAGTACCGGCCGCCGGAGGTTGCCGAAGGCCAGGTGCGGGTCGACACCGGTGTCTTCGAGGGCGGCGAGATCTCGATGTACTACGATTCGATGATCGCCAAGCTGATCTGCCACGGCACGACCCGTGACCAGGCGGTCAGTCGCCTGCGCGATGCGCTCAACGCCTTCGTCATCCGCGGCATCGACTCGAACATACCCTTCCAGGCGGCGCTGATGCAGAACCCGCGCTTCCTCTCGGGTCTGTTCACGACCTCCTTCATTGCCGAAGAGTTTCCGAACGGTTTTGAAGCGTCGAACGTCGTCCATGCCGATCCCGGCCTGCTGGCGGCGGTAGCCGCCTTCGGCCGCCGCCGTTACATCGACCGGGCGGTACAGATCAGCGACCAGATGCCCGGGCACCAGCGCAAGGTCGGCCAGGACTGGGTCGTGCAGATGGAGGGCAAGGACTATCCGGTTTCCGTGGTGGCGATCCCTGGGGGCTATTCGGTTACCCACGGCGTCGACCGCTACGATCTCGTTTCCGACTGGAAATTCGGCGAACTCGTCTTCCACGGTACCTGCAACGGTGCGCCGCTCTGCCTGCAGCTCGAGCGGATTGGCCTGCTCTACCGGGTGGTCCATTTCGGCAAGCAGGTCAAGGCGACCGTCATGACCGCCAATGCGGCACGAATGCTGGCGCTGATGCCGAAGAAGGTGCCGCCGGACCTCTCGAAGTTCCTGCTCTCGCCGATGCCGGGTCTCTTGCGCGAGGTGGCGGTGGCGGACGGTCAGCAGGTCGCGGCTGGCGAGAAGCTGGCAGTGATCGAAGCGATGAAGATGGAGAACGTCCTCAAGGCCGAGCGCGACTGCAAGGTCAAGAAGGTCGTCGCTGCGCCAGGCGAAAGCCTGTCGGTTGATCAGGTGATCATCGAATTCGAGTAGGCCTGCGCTGTCGGCAGCCTCTCGGGGCAGCGAAGCCCGCCATCCGGCGGGCTTTTTTTTGGCCGGTCGGTGGCGCTTCCGTGGCTGTCGGCGGCGCCCGATGAAAGTCGATCAAACTGTCAGACCGTATCCGCTGTCCTGGACAAGTTGGAAAGAACGTGTTGACAACGACCGATTTGGGCGCTATATTTCGGAAAACCAAAGAACATTGTCCACGACAACTATGAAATCTCTGCTTCGCATTATCGTCGCAATCGGCTGTCTGGCAGGCGCGCTGCGGGTATCCGCGGCGACGGGCTGCCCGCCGCTGCTCGATCACAGCTTCCCCTCCCTGCTCGACCAGAAACCGCAGTCGCTTTGTCAGTGGCGCGGCAAGGTCCTGCTGGTCGTGAATACCGCCAGTTACTGCGGGTTCACCTCGCAGTACGACGGTCTCGAGAAACTTCACGCGCGCCTCAGGCAGCGTGGCCTCGTCGTCGTCGGCTTTCCGGCCAACGACTTCGGCGATCAGGAGCCGGGCAGCAATCGCGAGATTGCAGAGTTCTGTCGCCTCACTTACGGCGTTCAGTTCCCGATGTTTGCCAAGACGACCGTCTCCGGCGAACAGGCGAACGTCTTCTATCGGCAGCTGGCGAGGCTCAGCGGCAGCGCGCCGCAATGGAATTTCCACAAGTACCTGATCGACCGTGACGGCCGTCAGGTGCTCAGTTTCGGCAGCCGCGTCCCACCCGACGACCAGGCGCTGCTCGCCAGGATCGAAGAGTTCCTCGGTCGCTAGCCACCACCGGGCCGCAAGGCGCCGCTTACTGGAGAACAGATCATGAATGCACCGGACCGCTTCTTCCTCCCCGATATCCAGGCCAGTGCCGACGAGCGCCGCCTGGCGATCGACAAGGTCGGCGTCAGGGGCCTGCGCTACCCACTGGCACTACTCGACTCGACCGGCAAGGTTCAGCACACGGTCGCCGTGCTGTCGATGTCGGTCGGCCTGTCACCCGAGGTCAAGGGAACGCACATGTCGCGTTTCATCGAGATTCTCGAGCGCCGGCGTGCGCCGCTGAACGTCAATCGCCTGCTGCGCCTGTTCGACGAGATGCTGCTGTGCCTCGCCGCCGACAGCGGCGAGATCGACCTCGGCTTCCCCTGCTTCATCAGCAAGGCGGCGCCGGTTTCGGGTGTCGAGAGTCTGCTCGACTACGACGTGCGGATGATCGTCGGCAAGCGTCCTGGACAGCCCGTCGAGCTGAACCTCGAGGTCGTCGCTCCGGTCACCAGTCTCTGCCCCTGCTCACGCGAAATCAGCGACTACGGTGCCCACAACCAGCGCTCGCACATCACGATCCGTGCCCGCCTGCGCTCCGGAATGAGTCCCGAGGAACTTTTGCGAATCGCCGAAGAAGAAGCCTCGTGCGAAGTCTTCGGTCTGCTCAAGCGGCCGGACGAAAAGTGGGTGACTGAACGTGCCTACGACAATCCGAAATTCGTCGAAGACCTCGTGCGCGACATCGCCCTGCGCCTGATGCGCGAGCCGCGGATCGCCGAATGGACGGTCAAGTCCGAGAACTTCGAGTCGATCCACAATCACTCAGCCTACGCCGAGATCAGCGGTCACAACGACGCTGATCAGGCCCGCTGAAGACTCCGGGGCTGCGCATGGAAGCGAGACAAAGAATCGCCGTCGTCGGTTCCGGGATCTCCGGTCTGGCGAGTGCCTGGCTGCTCGCCCAACGGCACGCCGTGACCCTCTACGAGGCCGGAAATTACCTCGGTGGGCACAGCAATACCGTCGACGTGATGCTGGAAGGTGGCAGCCATGCCGTCGACACCGGCTTCCTCGTCTACAACACGCGCACCTACCCGCACCTGAGCGCGCTTTTCGCGCATCTCGGAGTCGCCAGCGTGGAGAGCGAGATGTCGTTCTCGGTCAGCCTCGAGAGCCCGCAACTGGAGTGGGCAGGCAGCAGTCTCGCCACCGTTTTCGGACAGAAGCGCAACCTGCTGCGGCGCGATTTCTGGCGAATGCTGTCCGACATCCTGCGCTTCAATCGCGAGAGCGTCGCCTGGCTCGAGCAGTACCCCGAGTACGATCGCAGCCTGCGTCAGTTCCTCGCTGCCGGCGGCTACTCGCGCGCCTTCGCCGAGTGGTACCTGCTGCCGATGGCAGCCGCCATCTGGTCCTGTCCGGCGGGGCAGATGCTCGACCATCCGCTCGCCAGCTTCGTCCGCTTCTGCCGCAATCACGGTCTGCTGCAGATCTTCGACCGGCCTCGCTGGCGGACGGTCAGGGGCGGCGCGCGCGAGTACGTGCGCAAGCTTGCCGGCAGCCTGAGCGACGTCCGGCTGGCCACACCGGTGCGCCGTGTGCACCGTCGCCACGGGGGGCTGCAACTGAGCACCGACGCCGGCGTCGAGCACTACGATCAGGTGGTGCTCGCGTGTCACAGCGATCAGTCGCTGGCGATCCTCGGCGACTCGGCGACCGCTGCCGAAGGCGCGCTTCTCTCCGCCATCCGCTATGCGCCCAACCGCGCCGTTTTGCACACCGACCCCTCGCTGCTGCCGCGGTCACCGGCCCTGTGGTCGGCGTGGAACTACCTGTCGAGCAGCCAGGAACTCGATCAGCGGCCGGTCAGCGTCTCCTATTTGCTCAATCGTCTGCAGCCGCTGCCTTTCACCACGCCGCTGCTGGTGACGCTGAATCCGCTGCGTGAGCCGCGAGCCGAACACATCATCGCCGAGTTCGACTACCGGCACCCGATATTCGACCAGGCGGCGATCGCCGCGCAGCGCGCTTTGCCTCAGATCTCCGGCGCCAGCGGCGTCTGGTTCGCCGGCGCCTGGAACGGCTATGGCTTTCACGAGGACGGACTCCGTTCGGCATTGCGCGTGGCGAATGCACTCGCCTGCCGCGCGCCCTGGCAACCGCGGGCGGCGGCGCCACCTGCTGACCGGCCGGCGCCGGCGACAACCGGGATCGCGGCATGAGCGCAAGCGTCGCCAGCCTCTTTGTCGGCCAAGTGATGCATCGTCGGCTGCGGCCGGTGAGCAACCGCTTCGTCTACCCGGTCTACTATTGCCTGCTGCCGCTGACCCGAATCGAAGAGGTCGGCAGCAGGTTCTTCTCGATCAACCGCCGCAACCTCTTCAGCTTCCATTTCGCCGATCACGGCGCGCGCGACGGCTCGCACCCGCTGCCGTGGGTGCGGCAACTGCTGCAGCGCCAGGGGATTGCCGCCGAGGGCGAGATCTGGTTGCAGTGCTTTCCGCGCGTCCTCGGACACGTGTTCAACCCGGTCAGCTTCTGGTTCTGTCACAACGGCAACGACCAGCTCGTCGCCGTCATCGCCGAGGTGAACAACACCTTCGGCGAGCACCACCAGTACCTCCTGCGGCATGCCGATGGCCGGCCGATCCGCGATGGCGAGACGATCGAGCGCGACAAGGTCTTCCACGTCTCACCGTTCATGGCCGTCGCCGGCCACTACCGCTTCCGCTTTCACAGCCGCGGTAGCGGTCAGGGCCCCGGCTGCCGGCGACTGGCGCGGATCGAGCACGCCGATGCCGGCGGCGATCTGCTCCACACCGCGATCTCCGGTGACGCGCAGCCGCTGACCACCGGCCCGCTGCTGCGGGCGTTCGTCCGCGTGCCGTTGCTGAGCGTCGGCATCGTCCTGCGCATCCATTGGCAGGCGCTGCGACTCTGGCTCAAGCGCGTTCCCTTCTTTGCCAAGCCACAACCTCCTGCCGAGGAACTCTCGCCATGAATGCCATGGACAACGCCCTTCGTCTGCCCCTTGCGACCCCTTCCCCGGCAAGCCTGCCACGCAGTGCCCGCAGCGTCCTGATGCTGCTCGACGCGGTGCAGACCGGCAGTCTCGAAATCCGCCTCCCGGACGGTTCGCAAGTGCGTTGCGGCCAGACGGGCGATGACACTGCGGCGCTCGAGATCGACTCCTGGGCGGTCTTCGACCGCGTCATCGAACGCGGTGACGTCGGTTTCGCCGAGGCCTTCATCGACGGCGAATGGCACAGTCCCGACCTCGCCGCCCTGCTCACGCTGCTGGCGAACAACCGACAGCACATCGCCAGCGTCGTCTATGGCCGCTGGTGGAGCCTGTTGGCGGCACGCCTGCGGCACCTCTTCAACGCCAATACCCGCTCCGGGTCACGGCGCAACATCATGGCGCACTACGACCTCGGCAACGATTTCTATCGTCTGTGGCTCGATCCGACGATGAGTTACTCGAGCGCGCTCTACCCGAACGACGCGCCACGCCCGCTGGCCGGGGCGCAGCTCGCCAAGTACCGGCGCATCCTGCAGCTTCTGCAGGCGCGTCCGGGCCAGCGCGTCCTCGAGATCGGCTGCGGCTGGGGTGGCTTCGCCGAAATCGCTGCCCGTGAAGCCGGTCTGCAGGTCGTCGGCCTGACGCTGTCGCCGGCGCAGGCCGAGTTCGCGCGCGAACGCCTGCAGATGGCGGGCGTTGCCGACCAAGCGCGAATCGAGCTCTGCGACTACCGAGACCTCGGCGCGCAGCAGTTCGATCACATCGTCTCGATCGAGATGTTCGAGGCGGTCGGCGAACGCTGGTGGCCGACGTACTTTGCGACGCTCAAGCGCCTGCTGGCAGCCGATGGCCGTGCCGTCGTCCAGAGCATCACCATCCGTGACGAGCTCTTCGCGCGCTACCGCCGGGGCACCGACTTCATCCAGCAGCACGTCTTTCCCGGCGGCATGTTGCCGAGTCCGACCGCCTTCCGGCGGCGCGCGGCGCAGTCGGGTCTGGTGGTAAGCGGCGCCTTTGCATTTGCTCGCGACTACGCGCGCACGCTCTCCGAGTGGTCGGCACGCTTCGAGCAACAGTGGCCACGCATTGCCGCGCTCGGCTTCGAAGACGACTTCCGCCGACTGTGGCGCTTCTATCTCGCCTACTGCCAGGCGGGATTCAACAGCGGCTGCACCGATGTCGTCCAGTTCGAACTGCGGCATGCGCCATGAGAACCCTGCTCACCATCCTTGCGTTCCTTGCCAGTGCCGCCGCGCACGCCCTCCCCGATAGCGTGCGCAACGGCGATCCGGACTGGCGCCAATGGGGCAGCGGCGAAATGAGCTGGCTCGGCTTCTCCCTCTACCGCGCCACCTTCTGGGTACGCGGTGACGCGGCGGCAAGCTCGCCGGAGAACGCGCCTTCGGCCTTGCAGCTCGACTATCGCCGCGACATCGCCAGCGACCGCCTGGTCGCCACCAGCATCGACGAAATGCGCCGGCTCGGTGCCAGCGAAGCCCAACTCCAACGCTGGCGGCCCGAGCTGCAAAAGGTCCTCCCGGACGTCCGCGAGGGCGACAGCATCGTCGGTCTGCATCATCCCGGCCGCAGCGCCAGCTTCTATCACCGCGGTCGCCAGACCGGCGAGGTGCCAGACGCCGAATTCGCGCGTCTATTCTTTGCCATCTGGCTCGATCCACGAACGCGGAATCCGGAGCTGCGTTCGGCGCTCCTGCGGCGCCCTGAACGGTGAACATCGCGCCAGCGATTCCGGCGGCTGTCCCGGCAGCGCTCCCGCGCCGCGCCCTGCTCGCCTACGGCGCGCTCGGTCTGCCATTGGCGATGGCGGCACTGCCGGTCTACGTACACGTACCGCGCCTTTATGCCGAAGCCACCGGCATGAGCCTGAGCCTCCTTGGCGTCCTGCTCCTCGGTGCGCGCCTGCTCGACGCCGGCGTCGACCCGTTGCTCGGCGCGTGGAGTGATCGCGCCGGCGGACGCCGGCGCCTGATCGTCCTCGCTCTGCCCGTCCTCGCGCTCGGCATGCTGGCGCTGCTGCATCCGCCGTCGACGATGGCGCCGCTGTGGCTGACCGCCTCACTGCTGCTGACCTACTTCGCCTTCTCTCTGGCCAGTGTCGCCTACCAGGCGTGGGGTGCCGAGCTCGGCAGCAGCGCCGCCGAGCGAACACGCCTGACGGCGAGTCGCGAAGGCTTCGGACTGCTCGGTGTCCTCGTTGCGGCGGCCCTGCCGGGCCTGTTGTCGAGTGATCTGGCGCAGGGTCTGTCCGGTCTGGCGAAGCTCTTTCCGCTGCTGCTGCTGATCCTGGCAAGCTGGACGCTGTCCGTCACCCCGCCGGTGTCGGCAACGCGATCAGCGGCGAGCGGAAACCTCTTCGGCGATCTGCGCCGCGTCCTCGCCGACACCCGCTTCCGGTCGCTGCTGCTGGTCTTCGTCCTCAACGGCATCGCCGCCGCGCTGCCGGCGACGCTGGTCCTCTTCTTCGTCGCTGATGTTCTGCAGGCGGAAGCCTGGAGCGGCGCCTTCCTTGCCCTCTACTTCGCCAGTGCCGTCGCCTTCCTGCCACTGTGGGTGGTGGTCGCACGGCGCTACGGCCGACTGCGCGCGTGGCTCGCGTCGATGGTCGTTGCCGTCGCCTCCTTTGTCTGGGCTGCCGGTCTCGGGGCCGGAGACATCTGGCCGTTCGCCCTCGTCTGCCTGCTCTCGGGTGCCGCCCTCGGCGCCGACCTGACGCTGCCTGCGGCGCTCCTCGCCGACATCTCGGAACAGCCGCAGGGCGACGACGAACCGCGACACCGGGCGCAGGCCGGTGCCTACTTCGGCTGGTGGAATCTGGTCGCCAAGCTCAACCTCGCATTCGCTGCCGGCCTCTCGCTGCCGCTGCTGGACGTCGTCGGCTATCGCCCCGGCGGGGTCGAGGGCAGCGCCGGCCTGGTTGCCGTGTATTGCCTGCTGCCCCTGGCCTTCAAGGGTGGTGCCGCGTTCCTCGCGTGGCGCTGGCGCGACTCGCTGGAGCCGGCGCGATGAGCGCGCGGAGGCTCTTCTGCATCGCCTGCGGCGTCCTCGCGCTGGCTGGCTGCGGCGGCGTACCGCTGGAGCGCTATCGCGGCGAGGAGCCGGTGCTCGACCTCGCAGAGTACTTCAACGGCACCATCGACGGCTGGGGAATGTTCCAGGATCGTTCCGGGCAGGTGATCAAGCGTTTCCACGTCGTCATCGATGCCCGCTGGGTGAAGCATGATGGCGTCGATGTCGGCACCCTCGACGAGAATTTCTCGTGGTCGGACGGCAGCACCTCCCGGCGCCTGTGGACCATCACCCGTACCGGGCCAGGGCAATACCTCGGCCGCGCCGACGATGTCGTCGGCGACGCGCGCGGCGAAGCCATGGGCAACGCGCTGCGCTGGCAGTACGTGCTGGCGCTGCCGGTCGATGGTCGGGTCTGGCACGTGGACTTCGACGACTGGATGTTCCTGATCGACGACCGCATCATGCTCAACCGCGCACAGATGTCGAAGTTCGGTTTCCACCTCGGCGAAGTGACGCTGAGCTTCAGCAAGCGATGAGCAATCCAGTGATCGCCGACTGGTGCGACTGCCGCGTCTGGCTGCTCGGCGCGTCGAGCGGCATCGGCGCTGCACTCGGCAGCGAACTGCTGGCGCGTGGCGCGCGCGTTGCCGTTTCGGCGCGCAATGCCGAAGCTTTGCGGCAGGTCGCCGCCGGCGCCGGGAAAGCCCTCGTGCTGCCTTGCGACGCTACCGACGAAGGAAGCCTGCAGGCTGCATGGGCGGCCGTCCTCGCCGCCTGGGGCGGCGTCGACGTCGCCATCTATGTCGCTGCAGACTACATCCCGATGCGTGCCTGGAACCTCGACATGCAGCCGGCGCGGCGGATGATCGACATCAACCTCGTCGGCGCCGTCGCCTTCGCTGCCTGCGTCGTGCCGCAACTGCTGCGCCAGAAAAATGGCCAGATCGCTTTTGTCGCCAGCGTCGCTGGTTACCGCGGCCTGCCGAAGTCGCTGATCTACGGACCGACCAAGGCCGCGCTGATCAACTTCGCCGAGTCCCTGTACCTCGACCTGCAGCCCAAGGGAATCGGCGTGCGCGTGATCAACCCCGGCTTCGTCGCGACACCACTGACCGCCGGCAACGATTTCGCCATGCCGGCGCTGTTGACGCCCGCGGCAGCAGCGCGCGCGACCATTGCCGGTTTTGCCGGCGGCGCCTTCGAGATCCACTTTCCGAAGCGCTTCACCTGCGTCATGAAGCTGCTCGCGCATCTTCCCTACCGCCTCTACTTCCCGCTCGCAAGCCGCCTGACCGGCGCTCGCAGGGGGTCGCCGTGAACACGCGGGCAGCCGTCGAGGCGCTGGTCGACTTCTTCGAGCATCTACGTCCCGAGAGCCTCGGCGCCTTCGCCGACTACTATGCGGCCGACGCCTGCTTCAAGGATCCGTTCAACGAGGTGCGCGGGCTGCCGGCGATCGAACGCATCTTCGCGCACCTGTTCAGACAGGTCGACGAGCCGCGTTTCATCGTCGGCGAACGCCTCGTCGATGGGCAGGCTGCATTGCTCGTCTGGGAGCTGCGTTTCCGCGCGAAGGGCAGCCGCGGCCCGGGAGCGCCACAGTGCATACGCGGCGCATCGCATCTGCGCTTCGCCGACGACGGGAAGGTACTCTGGCATCGCGACTACTGGGATGCCGCCGAGGAGCTGTACGCCAGACTGCCGCTGCTCGGCTGGCTGATGCGCCTGCTGCAGAGGAAGCTTTCCGCCAGCGGCACAGCGGCGGAATAGCCAGGCGGACGCTACGCCAGTCGTCGCTAGGCAGGCAGCGCGGGACCGCCGGCAGCAGTTCGTCGACGCTCGCCGGGACGACGCCCCCACCAGTCGCCTTCGCCGCGCCGACGGTGCTCAGCACGGTGGCAACGGCTGCCACCACCAACGCAGACGACCGGCTGGGTCCTGCCGGTCCGGTCGCGGTTGCCGGCGGACTCACCCGGCGACCGCCGGCTCTGCCGCACGTCCCTTGAGGAGGAAGACGCGCATCGAGCCCTTGCCCTTGATCTGGATCTCGCCCCGCTCCTCGCAGACGAAGTGCGGCGGCAGCAGGGCGCGCGTCGTCTCGCTGATCTGGATCTCGCCCGACATGCCCTGCGACTCCATGCGCGAGGCGATATTGACGGTGTCGCCCCAGAGGTCGTAGATGAATCGCTTCTTGCCGATGACGCCGGCGACGACGGCTCCCGAGTTGATGCCGATGCGAATCTGCAGGCCCGGGAATTCGGTGATCGCCGTCTGCATGGCGAGCGCCAAGTCGGCCAGTGCTGCGGCGTGATCGGCGCGCGCCTCCGGAATTCCGGCGGCGACCATGTACGCGTCGCCGATCGTCTTGATCTTTTCAAGGCTCCCTCGCTCGGTGAGGTCATCGAATCTCGAGAAGATGGCGTCGAGCAGATCGACGACGTTGGGGAGCGACTCCGAGAGCGACGTGTAACCGACGATGTCGGCAAACAGCACGCTGCACTCGTTGAAGGCATCGGCGAAGGTTCGCCCCTCGCGGCGCAGGCGGCGGCTGATCGACGCCGGCAGCATGTTCTCGAGCAGTTCCTCGAGCCGGCCGTTGGCGGTGGCCAGTTGTCGCTCGGCTTCGGCTAGATCGCCGAGAAAGAGATCCGCGACGTAGATCAGCGCAGCGAAGCCGGCGAAGAACAGGATCCAGCGGCCGCTCTGCTGCGCCTCCAACGTATAGGGCAGGCCGAGCGGCGCCAGCGTCGGCAACCCGAGTTCGACGCAGACAAAGACCAGGAGGCAGATGCCGCCGTACAGTTCCCGTGCCCGGTTGCCGCGCTCGAAAAACAGCAGGTAGGCGCCCAGGGTCAGCGGCAGCAGATGATAGTGGCTCATGCTGCGAAACGGGCCGGCGATCCCCTCGAGAGCGATCAGGCAGGTGACGACCGGAATCACGACGCGGAAGTAGCTGTGGCTGGCAAGTCCCAAGTGCCCCCGCGACAGGCACCACCATACCCACGCCGCGCCGCACAAAGAGATGCCCTGGACCATCAGCGTCAGCCAGTCGCCACGAAGCAGCGCGACGATGCTCCAGACGACGGCATAGGCGACGAGAAACGCCGTTCCCGTCGTCAGCAGGCGCTCGGCGCGGCGCCGCCGATACTGGCGGAACTCGACATCGGTGTAAACAAAGTCGCGCGCTTTGCCTTTGTCGCTCAAGATCGGGAAGTCCGCTGGTGCCGCGAGGGCGGGCTGACGAGTATCGGTCCTCTCGTGCCCGCAGTCAAACGCACGCCAGGCGCAGGCAATGGACCACCAGCCCGCCGGGCTTGTCCCTGAACACGCCGCTCACGCCCACGATCGCCCGCGTCGGCCGGTGCCCACGCATCGGCTTGTCGAGGTCCCTGGCCACCAGCGCCAGCCACTTGTCGGCGCCGACGACCATCATCAGGTTGAAGGGCGCCCAATGCGGCGGGTTCTTGCCGCGCGCCGAGTTGACCCAGAGGCGCAGCAGGGGGAAGAACAGGCGGCCGCTCTGCTGGTCGAGCAGGGTGTCGCATTCGTCGAGGCCGACGACCAGCCTGGGGCCGCCCAGCGCCGGGACGACTTCGCGCTCCAGATAGCGCGTCGCACGTTGCCCTCACCGAGCGCGTCTACGCTCGGCGGGAGCTTCATCCGGTATTCGACCTCCGCGCAGAATTCGCGCAGCAAGCTATCCGGGTCGGCGCGCGTGGCGTCGGAGAAGCGTTGCAGGTCGATGGCGACCGCCGCCTGCAACCCGTTCAGTGGGGCGGCGCGGGTGCCGGCAAGCTGCGGGCGCCTTTCGCGACCTGGCGTCAACCAGGGAAACTCGGTCGCACTCCCACAGGCGTGCCGCCTCCGGACTCAGGACGGAGGCCAGGGTTCAATCCGTCCAATCCTCGACCAGCAGGCCGGCAACCTGGCCGAACGCCTGACCGCTTGCTGCGTTGGTGTCGAGCATGTAGCGCCTCATTCACCCCAGCCGCTGCAAGGGTCGCGATGTTGGTCGGGCTGGCTCCGTTCGTTCTTGTCGAGAAAATCCAGCGGCACATCAGTAGCTCTGAGCGCGGCAAAAAAGCCATCCCAATCCGCCGGCTTGCGTGACAGGATGACGTCGCCGGTTTCCGGGTCCTGCCGGATGAAGACTTCCTTGGTATCGAAGCGATAGGCAGCGGGCAAGCGTACAGCCTGGCTGCGACCGTTGCTGACGAGTTTGGCGACTTGGCTCATGGCTGCCTCAGGCTGCCTGGGTAGATACCAAAGTCTATGCCTCTGGTAACCAGATGAATCACGGGCTGTGCCAAGCGCTGGGAGCGGGCGAAGGGCGCGCCGGCTGTCCGCCGAGGATGGTCCGTTGGACGTGTGCTTGTGCTCGCGCTGCGGCGTGGGAGAGGGATTTCTCGGAAAGCTGCTGGAGTGCTTCGGCTGCGATGCACCGAGCATGGCGGTGGTACCCTTTCTGAAGAGGGGCAAGGCGCCGCGATCGCCGCGGCTCACCGGGTCCGCCTGCCCGGCCCTGTCACAGGAGAGATCGTCCAAATCGGTCGGGCCGGTCGTCCGGCTCACACAAGTCGCCGGCCGCTCAGCTACCGCTAAAGTTAGGAAATCCAACGGTACCAACGAGGGAATCTGATCAGCAAGACTCATCACCTGAACACAGGTGGTGAGTCCAGCGTTACATGTCCTGCACTCCATCACGGCCACAGAAGCAGTCACCGGGGAAGTCACCGGGGAAGTTGAGCGTCTACTACGCGTCCTGGATGGTGAGATGCCCCGGCAGCAGATTCAGGAGGCGCTGGCGCTAAAGCACGAGGATCATTTCCGCAGTGCCTACCTTAAGCCGGCTTTGGCTCGTGGGGTGATCGAGATGACCCTGCCCGACAAACCACGCAGTAGCAACCAGCGCTACCGCCTGACCACCCTCGGGCAACGCTGGTTGGAGGCGCATCCCGGCACCGGCACCGGTTGAAATGCCTGGGCGCCACCCGCAAGCCCGCAGCAGCCTGTCCCAGCAACCAGAAACGCCCGGGAAACATCGAATGCCTTCGCATTTTCCTGCCCTGGCGTCGCCACTTGCCCGGGCGCGGCGCCGACTTGCCCCTTGTCAGCGTCGCGTGCGAGGCCGGCGGGAGAATCCCGACCGGTCGACCCGCTCGTGGGCTGTGCCGCGTTCTTCGACGTGCATGATCAGATCAGGCCTGCGCGAACGCTGTATGGAGGCGGGCGACGGGCCTTGTACTTGGCATATTCTCCCCTTTCGCCGTGCTGGTCCCCCGCCCCGTTAGGTCCATCCTCCGCCTGACACGAAAACTGCTGGTCGTTCTGCTGCTCACCTGGAACCGCGCCGCAGAGGCCGGTCTGGCGATCGCCCTGAACTCGGCCGAGGAACCATCAGCCTGATCGATATCGAAACCTACGAGGTCACCGGCAAGGCGACCGTGCGCACGGAACCGCACCACCTGATGCCGACTCCCGACGACAAGTCGGTGATCGTCGCCTGTGCCGCGGCCAATCAGCTGCTCTTCTTCGATCCGGTCAGCGGTCGCGAGCAGAAGCGCATCCACGACATCTCCGACCCTCATCAACCGGGTTACTCGCCCGAACGTAAGCGGTTGGTCGCCACGTCGCTACGTCGCGATCGGGTCGATCTCTACGACCCCGTAGACTTTCGGTTCAAGGTCCGCCTGCCGGCACCGCGCGCGCCCTCAGACATGGCCTTCGAAAACGCCAGCGAGTCCGCTTTCGTGACCCTCCAGGACTCCAATGAGGTCATGGCCAATTCACCTGGGAACATGGAAGATCGCCCGGGTGATGCCGGTTGCCGCAACGACCGCGGGCATCGTCATGGCACCGGACAACCGGCATCTGTTGGTCGCCAACATGGGCGAAGGCGTCGTTCAAGTCGTCGAATCGCGCTTCCTGACGATTTTCAGGAGGGTGGCCGCCGGTACCGCTGCCCACAATCTTCAGCCGCGCGGTGACGGTCGCCAGTTGACTGCTGCGGCGTGACGCGCCACGCCCATCACTCGTGCCGCAACCGCCGCTGCCCGCAGTGCCAGACCCGGGCCAAGGAGCGCTGGCTCGCGAAACGGCGCGAGGAGCGGTTGCCGGTGCCGTATTTCCATCAGGTGTTCACCTTGCCGCATGCGCTGCACGCGCTGGTCGCCGGCGGGGCGTTGAGGTCCGCGGGGGAGTGCAAGTCGCCGAAGCGCGGCTTCCTGTTTCCGCTCAGGACGCTGTCACGGGTCTTTCGGGGCAAGTTCATCGCACCACTGAGTGACGCCCGAGGTGCCGGTCAGCGTCTGGCGGAAGCGCTGGCGGACGAGAAGCTCTGGCACGCCTTGCACCAGCAGTTGTACGGGCACGACTGGGCGGTCTATGCGAAACAGCCGCTCGGCGGGCCGGAGCAGGTGCTCGAGTACTTGGGACGCTGCACGCATCGGGTGGCGATCTCGAACGAGCGTCTCGTCGAAACTGACAAGACGACGGTCCGTTTTCGCGTGCGCGCGACGCCGGGCAAACGCGTGCTCCAGTAGCCGGCGGAGGCGTTCATCGAGCGCTTCCTGCTGCATGTGTTGCCGAGCGGCTTCAAGCGGATTCGGCACTATGGTCTGCTCGCGCCGGCGGCGATGCCGCCTTTGCGTCAGGCGACGCCGCAGAGCGCCTCCGTGCGCGGCCCCCGTGAGAACGGCCAAGGCGCGGCGAGGGGCCTTCATTGGGCCATGGCGGTTCCGGTTGCCAGGGAGTGGCGCGTCGCCTGCGTGCCGAAGGCACCACTCCGGCGCTGCTTTTGCCTGTCCGAGCGCCCGCTTCGTTCCGGTCACCTGCTCGCGAACGGCAGGAAGCCGCTCGCCTGCCTCCGGCCAAGCCGTCTGCGCCTTGTCCGTGGCTTGACCCGCGGCGCGGGACCCTTACAATCTCCACAAGTACTGCCGTCGAGGCGCTTCAGTCCAACGACGTTTGTCTGCCGCGGTGCGCCAGCGGCAAGGCCGGACGCTTTCGGCGCGGCAGATGAACGCTATTCCCTCGCTATTCGTTGAACGGCGAAGCACTGTTGGTATGCTGCAAAGCGTTCGGCCCAATCCCACTTTCAGGAGTGAATTCTGTATGAAGAAGAATGCGGTGGCGTTTCTCCTTTTAAGCCTGCTCGCTTCGACCGCGGCCGCCCAGTTCACCGGCCCTGGCGCAACAGGAGCAACAACCTCAGTGGCCCAGGTCGGCGCGGTACGGCTCGGCAGCTACGTCACCGTCACGGGGAATGTCGTCGCCCACCAAAGGCAGAACTACTACACGTTTCGCGATGGGACAGGCGAGATCCGTGTCGAGATCGAGAACTCCGTCTGGCAGAACCGCCAGATCGGGCCGGAGACGACGGTCCGCTTGCTGGGAGAAGTCGATCAGGGAATCGCTGGCCGATATCTGTGGGTCAAATCGCTTGACGTCGTCAAGTGATTCCGAGGCGTGGTGGGATGCATGACGCGCGCAGGACTATCGAGCGCAGGCGGAATCGAGCACAGGCGGGGATAGGAATGTACGCGCGCTCGCTTTGAACTGGGCCCCGAAGTCGAGGCAAGAATGAACGAACGCGAAACGTGTGGCGAGCGCGGATTGACGGTGCACTGCGAGAGTAGGTCAGGCGGCATCGCGCGGCATGAGCCGTCGGCATCCAAGGGGCCAGTCGGAATGGCAAGCAGCTGGTGATGCGTCAGCCGTGGCTCGTCGGGGGTCAGGCCCGGCGGGCGAGATGCGCGGCCCCGTGCTGAACGCACGCGGTAGAATGACTGCCGTCGGGAAATTGCTGCCTGATCGCGGCAGTCCGGGCCCCTGCGGGAAAGGCCGACGGGTGTTGCCGATTCCCGGGACGGCAGGGCAGCACGACTGGAGGAGCTGGCGATGTCATGGTTCAACGAAGTTGCCGAGTTCGTCGGCCTGCTGTTCGACGGCCTCGGGGTCCTCGTCATTGTTCTCGGCACGCTGCTTGCCACGGCGCGCGTGCTTTTCTTCCGGCGGCAGGCAAGCGACGGCTATCGGCAGTTCCGCCAGGACATTGGACGAGGAATCCTGCTTGGCCTGGAGTTTCTCGTGGCTGCCGACATCATCCGGACGGTCGCCGTGGCGCCAACGCTCGAAGGCGTCCTCGTCCTCGGCCTGATCGTCCTCATCCGGACCTTCCTGAGCACGGCTCTGCAGGTTGAGCTGGAGGGGCGCTGGCCGTGGCAGCGGGCAACCGGGCCGGCATCGGAGGGACGCGAGTCCTGAGCTGTCGGCAAGCGGCCGCGGTTGCCGGGCGCTGTGCGCGAGAACGGCCGCAGCAGGAAAGTCGGCGAGACGAGACGGGAAACGACCGACACCTTCGCGTTCGGTACTCCGGTGACGCTGCGCTGGGCAGAGGGCGCAACTGCCGCATTCGGCTCGCGCAGCATGACGCCCGCCGTCGGCAGCTGGCGGCTGCTAGCCGTCGCCGTTGCCGACGCTGGCGGAAAAGAGATTGATCACCGCGACACCGGCGGCGATGAGCAGTATGCCGACGACCGCTGGCGCATCGAGTACCTGTCCGAAGAACAGGTAGCCGACGAGGGTGATCAGTGCCACGCCAGCCCCGGCCCAAACCGCGTAGGCGATGCCCACCGGCAGTGTCTTCAGGGTCAGACCGAGGAAGTAGAAGGCAACGACGTAGGCGACGACAACGATCACTGACGGCAGAAGCTTGCTGAAGCCCTCTGAGCTCTTGAGGAATGAAGTGCCGATGACTTCGGCAACGATGGCAACTGACAGGAAGACCCAGTGCGACATGCTCGTAGTTCTCCAGGAGGGTCGGGGAATGGCAGCTGCCTGCTTCCCGGGGAACCGCGCTGGCGGCTGTGCAGGCGCTGGGCGATGACCGCAGGGGCAGCCGCCGCGAAGGTCGTGCTGCGCCGGATTGTACGGCTGATCGCGGCAAAGTCGATCGACCCGTCGGCGGTCGGCAGGCCAGATGCTGTAGCCGCGACGGGGTGGCCGACGGCCCGCCAGTGCTTGCACCGCCGCTGGGATGCGGCCGGCGGCCTGCCGCTGGCATGCCGATTCCGTAACGGTCAGGAAAGATCAAATCGAGCGAGCCCCGGCGTCTCGCTTGCGTCGCACAAGCGGCGGCCAAGACTGGCGACGCGGGCACACAGGCGGCGGGCAACCGCCAAATGCAGCGCATCTCCTGCACGCAGGGCGATGGGTGTTTCAATGAACACGGCGGCGGTGCGGAAGTCCGCAGGCTCCATTTCCGTCATGCCCAGATTGTTCGAAGCAAAACGCTGGAAATTAGCCAGTGCCTGCTGGCGGGTACGGGCGTCGATGGCGCCGGTCCGTTGTTTGATGCCACCGATACTGGCCATTTCGGCAATCTCCAGGCCGAAATCATCAGCCGCGCTTTGCGCTGTTGCTCCAGACGCGCCAAAAGATCCGCCGCGCCGGGTTCGCGAAAGAAGATTGCGCTCAGTACCGAGGTGTCGATGTAGATCAAAGCAGGTCCCGTTCGCCCATCTCGGCAACCGTCAGACCCGCCACGGGGGGAGCGGACACCCAAAGGTGCAATTCAGCCCAGTCAAACCTTCCCCCCCCCGCTCGCGGCTGCGGGACGAGACGCGCCACAGGCATTTCCCCGACGGGTGATAACCACGCCCGCACCGGCTGCGTCGGCCTCCACTTCAGCCAGCAGGGCCGATAGATGCGACTTGGCATAAACTATTGTGGCAGTTTTCATCGTTCAGGCTCTTCGCAATGGTCATCACAGGGGTCAGTTTTTACGAAGTTCGTGAGTTTGTAAAGCGCAAGGACAATTCGGTGTAGCCCCGATTGTCTTGCCACTGGAAGCCTCGCAAACCGACGTTCTACAGAACGCGCGCTCGGCCTTGACGGTACGTTCGGAGATCGCCAACTCGTCGGCAATCTGCTTGTTGAGCCTGCCGGCGACGATGCCATCGAAGACATCGCGTTCGCCGAGCATGAGCGAGGTAAAGCGGGTACGCAGTTGCCGCTTTGTCGCGCACTGATCGCTGTAGCGCGTCGAGCGCAAGCGCACGCCGGAGCGCATCAAGAAGGGTGTCGCGCGCGACCGGCTTGGCCAGAAAGTCCACGGCGCCAGCAGGCCAGGTCATGGCCGTAGTCAGAAACTGGCGATCACCGCCCGGTGCGAGCACCGCCCCGAAATCTGCGCCGTTTGTGCGGCAGCGTTGTCGGCGGGTGCGGCGTCGCAGGCTCACACGGTCTGGGACGAAGTTGACATTGCGCCGGCGGTCGAGGGCCTGATCGGTTTGACTTTCAGTGTCACCCGTCACACGCTGCTGGAAGTGAGCTACTCCTGCGGCCATGTCAGCCGTGCGCAACCTTGGCGGGCGCCGGCCGACGGGCAATGGGAGAAGGTTGGGTTGAGCTGGGGGAATGGCGTCTCGTGGGTCCCCTCCTGGCCCGGCTGATCGTCCTGCTGGCGCTGCGCATGGGCCTGTCGTTGCTGCGTGGCGTTTTGCGCGAATTCCTCTACGACTGGAACGCGATCCTGCGCCCGGTCGCCGAGCCCCGCCTGCCGCTTTCCAACAACGCCGCCGAACAGGCGCTGCGGCACTGGGTGATTGCGCGCACCATCAGCCGCGGCACACGCTCTGAACAGGGCTCCCGCGCCTTCGCTTTCCTCGCCAGCCTCATCGAAACCTGTCGCCGTCGCGGAGCAACCGCCTGGCCGTACCTTGGGACCGTCATTGCAGTCGCTCCCGAAGGCTTGCAGCTCCCCCCATCCCCGCAACCGTGCAGGGGAGTGAATGATTACGCGAGGACAGCATATCCGTCATGCGCGCACGTGACTTGCCGGCTGAGGACCGGAGCCGCCACCGGGGCGGTGCCACATCGCGATGAGCAGATGCAGCCCTGCGCCCAGCAGGACCAGCAGCGCGCTGCCAAGGGCCCAGATCACCCAAGTCACCATGCTCAGGCCACCGGCCAGCGCCGGCGCGGTCTGAAGCAGACTCTCGACGACCGGCGCGAAGCTCGACAGCAGCGAGGTCATCGTCTGTGCGATCTCCGGCGGTACCCAGGGCGAAAGCCACTCCGGCAGACGCAGACCCTCGATACCCGATGTGACGCCGGTCAACGCGCCGGCATTCGCGACCGACCACATGGCGACCGCATGCACCGCCCAGGCAGCCAGCGACCATAGTGCAAAAAGGCCGAACACCAAAAACCAACTGAGTGCGTAGAACACGATCGTCTCCTGAGCCTCTCGCAACACTCGCCATTCAGCCGAATTTTTCCGTGCAAGCGGTTGGCAATGGGGTGGCAGGCGGCCATTTCTGGCATGCTTGGAGCGTCGAAACCCGGATCTCGCCTGCCATGACGAACGGTAGCACAGCTTACCGGACGATGGACCGGTGTAATGTGGTGCAGCACGAACTGATCCCGGAACTTGAGGCGCGCTGGGGCGTGATGACGCCGAAGCTGGAGCGGGTGATCCACATTCTCGAGTGGGTGCGGATCGAGGAGTTCACGGCAGTGTCGTGGTGTGGTCTCGGCCGTCCGCCGTTTGCGCGGGCGTGGCTTGCGAACGCCTTTGTCGCCAAGGCGGTGCTGGGGGTGACGACGACGGTCGGGCTGCTCGATCGCCTGATGAACGACCGGACGTTGCGCCGTATCTGTGCTTTCCCGCTGTACCATCGCCTGCTTTGCCGGGCCATCGTTCCACGACGGGAGGGACTCGGTTTGAGCGAGGGCGGGGGCGCCCGGTACGATGAGTATGCCCAGCACGAGGCTGCGGGCAAGCGTGAGTAAGGGCAGTGTGTATCTCCTCGCGATCGTTCTGCTGTCGTCCCTCGGCTGAATGCCAGCCTCAACGCACGGCGCCGTCAGCCTGGGCAGCGTAGCGCCTTCGCCGCTTTCGGGCTACTACCCTTTAACGTGAAAGTCGCGTCAGCGACTCGCGAATCTCCCTTCTCCCGTGCGCGGGAGAAGGGCCGGTGATGAGGGAAACGGTCATGATTTTCATCATCAGGGGTGTGTCGCAAGGCATGACCGTCAGGGCAGGTCGGCCCGGGTGCCGTCGCACAATCCCGCGGCCTGTGCGAGCCGGATGTCCAGAGCCCGTTGGCACGCCGAAAGGCGTCCGGCTGCCTGCGACCATTTGCCACCTCGGCTCAAGGGCCCCGCCCAATCAGCCTGACGCAAATCAGATTTCGGGCCGTGGAAATTTCAGGTCACGGGATTTCGCAGGGAAATCACTTCCCCTCCAGTTCCGCCACCAGCCGTGCCAGGTTGGCATTGTCCGGCAACAGCACGGCGGCCTGCCTGGCATAGCGCAGCGCCGCCTGGCGGTCACCTGCCTCGCGGTTGATCGAGATCAGCGCACTGAGGACCTCGAGGTTGTTGGGATGGCGCTTGTCGGCGCCGCGCAGGGCAGCCAGCGCTTCGCCACGCTTGCCCTCGGCATTCAGCGCAATGGCGTTCACGTAGGCATAACGCACATTGTCCGGCGCCAGCCGGGCGGCGTCGGCCAGTTGCCGGTAGGCGGCCGGCTTGTCGCCCTTGCGGATCAGCAGCAGGCCGAGTGCGTGATGCAGGTCGGCATCGCGTGGCATGACGCTTAACCCCAGGCGCAGCGCCTTCTCGCCCTCTGCCTCGCGGCCGAGATGGCGCAGCGCATCGGCAAGGTTGACGTAGGCGCTGGCCAATTGCGGATCCAGCCTGATCGCCCGCTCGAAGGCGGCGACCGCCTCGTCGCCACGTCCCTGGCGCAGGCGCAGGTTGCCCATATTGACGTTGCCCGAGGGCCAGTCGGCCTCCAGCGCCAAGGCGTTCTCATATTCCTGCAGGGCGGCGGTTCGGGCGGCGCGCCGGCCTTCGGGAATCTGGCTTTCCGGCACG
Organism: Candidatus Accumulibacter iunctus; assembly: GCA_002345025.1. Lineage (GTDB taxonomy): Bacteria > Pseudomonadota > Gammaproteobacteria > Burkholderiales > Rhodocyclaceae > Accumulibacter > Accumulibacter iunctus. The sequence continues at coordinate 61,893 of DDUX01000065.1, forward strand.
TCGGCAAGGGCGTTTGCGGCCTCGATGCGCACCCCGAGCACCGGGTCGGACAACAGGGGCGAGGCATTCAGCACGCGGTTCACCGGATCCATCGGCGTGACCATGCCGAGTGCGGCGATGCGCACCAACGGGTCGGGGTCCTGCAGCATCTCGCGCGCCGCCTGCAGCGTGCCGGGGCCGGCATGGGGCTGGGCGAGCGTCGCCGCCGTCGCCCGGACGATCGCTGGCGCCGCCGGGTTTCTGGCCAGTTCGAGCAACCTGGGCAGGGCGCTGGCGCCCTGCGTCGTCCCCGCGTGCAGCGTCGGGCCGTAGCTCGGGCGCTCGCGCCAGGCCTTGCCATACCAGCTGTCCATGGCCTTCGCCGCCCACGCCGGCTGCTTGTCCTTGTGGCACTGGGTACAGGCATTCGGGCTGCCAAGCGATGCGGACAGGTCGGGGCGCGGTACGCGCATGCTGTGATCCTGGCGAGCGTGGATCACCATGTAGTCCTGCGTTGGCATGTGGCAGGTGACGCACTCGGCGCCCTTGCCGCCGGCGAGGTGCTTGTGGTGCTTCGGCGCATCGAACTCGGCGGCATTGTGGCAGCGCGTGCACAGCGCATTGCCCTCGGCGCGCAGCTTCTGCGCGTGCGGTTCGTGACAGTCCATGCAGGTCACGCCGTTCTGGTGCATCCTGCTTTGCAGGAAAGAGCCCCAGACGTAGACCTCTTCACGTTGCTGGCCGTCAGGATGATAGTTGGGCGCCATCGGCAGCGCGAGGCGATGGCTGTCTTCGAGCGGCGCGCCGGCCTTCCCATCCTCGCTGAGGGTCGAGCGGCGGGCATGGCAGGCGGCGCAGACGTTCATGCCGGCGGCGCCGGCCGGCCGGTCGCGCACGGCAAACTTCGCATCGCTCGACGGGAACTTCCATGCCTCGTTCCAGTGACTCTTCAGTTTCGCGAGGCCCTTGTCGCCCTCTGCCCCATACGGCGCCTTCGCCTTGGCGGCCCAGTCCACATGGTTCGAGCCCTGGCCGTGGCAGGCTTCGCAGGCAACGTTGATTTCGCTGTAGGTAGTCCTGTAGGTATCGCTGGCGGCGTCGTAGCCCTTCTTCAGGTTGGTCGAATGGCATTCGGCGCACTGCAGCGCCCAGTTCTGGTAGCGACCGGTCCAGTGCAGCGGATCCTTGTGGTCGACCTTCTGGCCGGGTTGCAGATGGAACCAGCGCTGCCCACCCTGATCCTTCGGTCGCGAATCCCAGGCGATCGGCAACGCCTGATAGCGGCCACCGGGGAAGGGGATCAGGTATTGCTGCAGCGGATAGACGCCGAAGGTGTAGGCGATTTCGTAATCGGCGAGCTTGCCGTCCGGTCCGTCGGTGCGCACCATGAACTTGTCGCCGCGAGTGAAGAAGGTGGACTCGACGCCGTTGTAGCGGAACCTGGCATTGGCGAAATCGCCGAGCACGGTGGCGGTCGTCGCTTCCTGCATGGCGAGATCGTGATGCGAACCCGACCAGGCCTTGTATTCCGGTTCATGGCAGGTCCTGCAGACTTCGGCGCCGACGTAGGTGGACGCGGTGGCCACTGGCGCGGTAGCGGCCGGCGCAACCGGTGCGGCCGTCACAGTGGACGAAGGCGGTGGCGCCTTGGCCGACAGGACATAGAAACCCAGGCCGCCGGCCACGACCAGCAGTGTGATGACTGCAGCAAGCAGGTACTTGCGCTGCGGCTTCTGATCGACGACGGCAGGCGTCGCGGATGCGGCGGCCGGGGCCGCCTTGTTCCTGGATATTCTGGTCATTTCCTGTGGTCCGACCCGGGGAGCGTTCGACAACCCGCGATTACCGGCATCGCGCCACGCCCGGCGACCCGCTGCCGCGCCGCAGCCTCACTGCGGCGTGACGAGTTCCTGCAGCGCCTGCACCAGCAATGCGCACTGCTCGTCGCTACCGATCGTGATCCGCAGGTACTGCTCGATTCGCGGCAGCCGGAAGTGACGGACGATGATGCCGCGTTGCCGCAGCCGCGCCGCGAGTTCGCCGGCGTCGTGCCGCGGGTGACGGACGAAGATGAAGTTGGCGGCCGACGGCAGGACGTCGAAGCCGAGCGCGAGCAGGGCGTTGCGCAGCGTTTCGCGGCTGTGGATGATCGCCTGCCGCGTGCTCTCGAAGTATTCCTGATCGGCAATGGCGGCGACCGCGCCGACGATCGCCAGGCGATCGAGCGGATAGGAGTTGAAGCTGTTCTTCACCCGCTCGAGTGCTTCGATCAGATCGCGCTGGCCGATGGCGTAGCCGACGCGCAGTCCGGCGAGCGAACGTGATTTGGAGAGCGTGTGCACCACCAGCAGGTTGGCGTGGTGATTGACCAGGGCAACCGCCGACTCGCCACCGAAGTCGATGTAGGCTTCGTCGACGACGACGACGGACTGTGGGTGCCTGCGCAGCAACTGCTCGATCGCGGTCAGTGGCAGCAGGCAGCCGGTGGGTGCGTTCGGATTGGGGAAGATGATGCCGCCGTTCGCTGCCGAATAGTCCTCGACGCGAATCCGGAAATCGTCGCCAAGCGGCACGGTCAAGTGGGCGATTTCGTAGAGACCGGAATAGACCGGGTAGAAGCTGTAGGTGATGTCGGGGAAGAGGATCGGCAGTTCGTGCCTGAGCAGAGCCATGAAGGCGAGCGCCAGCACTTCGTCGGAACCGTTGCCAACGAAGACCTGTGGCACTGCGATGGCGAACTCAGCGTAACGGGCAGCGATTGCCGCACGCAACTGCTCGGCATTCGGGTCCGGATAGAGCCGCAGCGATCGCCCGTCCGCAGCCAGTTCCCCGGCGATCGCCGCGAGCACGCGTGGCGACGGCGGATAGGGATTCTCGTTGGTGTTCAGCTTGACGAGTTGCGACAGTTTCGGCTGCTCGCCGGGGACGTAGGGCGTCAGGCGATGAACGACGGGACTCCAGTAGCGGCTCATCAAAGGCTGCTCGGTGTAGGTTCACGGGAAGCACGAAATGGTATCATGCGCTTCGGTCGATCAGCGCGCGTTTGCCGATGGTCGCCGGCGTCCGGCAGGTTCAGGCCGAGCGCCCTTGTTCACACGCGCAACACCCCAGGCAATGGTATCCCGATGCGGCAAGCAGAAGTCTCCAGGCACACGCTCGAAACCCGGGTCGATGTTCGACTGGATCTCGATGGCAGCGGGCGTGGCAGTTTCGCCACCGGAGTGCCCTTCCTCGACCACATGCTCGAGCAGATCTCGCGGCACGGGCTGATCGACCTCGACATCGTCGCCACTGGCGACTTGCACATCGATGCGCACCACACGGTCGAGGATATCGGCATCACGCTGGGCCAGGCACTGGCGCGGGCGCTCGGCGACAAGCGCGGCCTGCGCCGCTATGGCCATGCCTACGTACCGCTCGACGAAGCCCTGTCACGCGTTGTCGTCGATCTCTCGGGGCGGCCCGGTCTGAGCTTTCACGTCGGTTTTGCGCGGGCGATGATCGCTGGCTTCGATGTCGACCTGATCCGCGAGTTCTTTCAGGGTCTGGTCAATCATGCGGCGTTGACCCTGCACATCGACAATCTGCGCGGCGACAACGCCCACCATCAGGCGGAAACGGTGTTCAAGGCTTTTGGCCGGGCGCTGCGCATGGCGGTCGAGGACGATCCGCGTGCCAGTGGCAGCATTCCGTCGACCAAAGGCTCGCTGTGATGGCGAATGGCGCCAGGCAGACCGCTGCCATCGTCGTCGTCGATTACGGCATGGGCAACCTGCGCTCGGTCTGGCAGGCGCTGGTGCACGTCGCCGATGGCCGTGAGGTCGTCGTCTCGGCAGATCCGGAAGTGGTTGCTGCTGCCGGGCACGTCGTCTTTCCCGGCCAGGGGGCAATGCCCGACTGCATGCGCGAGATCGAACACCGCGGCCTGCGCGCGGCAATTCTCGACGCCGCCCGCAACAAGCCCTTTCTTGGCATCTGCATCGGCCAGCAGCTGCTCTTCGAGCATAGTGAGGAAGGCGACGTTGCCGGACTCGGCATTCTGCCGGGGCGCGTCCGGCGCTTTCCAGCGGTCCGCATGGTCGATGCTGCCGGGGCGCGGCTCAAGGTGCCCCACATGGGGTGGAATCAGGTCTGGCAGAGGCGCGAGCATCCGTTGTGGAAGGGAATCGCCGACGGCGCCCGCTTCTATTTCGTGCACAGCTATTTCGTCGAACCCGCCGATCAAGGCTGTGTCGCCGCAACGACCGACTATGGCGTCGACTTTACCAGCGTCGTCGCGCGGGATAACATCTTTGCTCTGCAGTGCCATCCGGAAAAGAGTTCGCCGGCCGGGCTCGTCATGCTGGCGAATTTTGTTGCCTGGAAACCCTGATCGAGTCACCGTGTCTCATTTGTATCAACTTTCTTTCTTCTTTCCGACATGCTGATCATTCCCGCGATTGACCTCAAGGACGGACAATGCGTCCGGCTCAAACAGGGCCTCATGGACCAGGTGACCGTCTTTCCCAATTCGCCTCGCGACCAGGCGCGGCACTGGCTGTCGCAGGGGGCGCGGCGTCTGCACGTGGTCGATCTCGATGGCGCATTCGCCGGCAAACCGAAGAATGAAAGAGCGATCAAGGAAATCGTGCAGGAGGTTGGCGATGATATCCCCGTCCAGCTTGGCGGGGGTATCCGTGACCTCGACACCATCGAACGCTGTCTCGACGATGGCGTCAGTTATGTCATCATCGGCACCGCTGCGGTCAAGAATCCGGGATTCCTGCACGACGCCTGCGGCGCCTTCCCTGGCCACATCATCGTCGGGCTCGACGCCCGGGATGGCAGGGTCGCGGTCGATGGCTGGTCGAAGATGACCGGCCACGATGTCATCGACCTGGCGCGGAAGTATGAAGACTACGGCGTCGAAGCGATCATCTATACGGATATCGGGCGCGACGGAATGCTGTCGGGGATCAACATCGAGGCGACGGTGAAACTGGCGCAGGCGCTGCTGATTCCGGTGATCGCCAGCGGTGGGCTTTCGAGCCTCGACGATATCCGGCGGCTCTGCGCCGTCGAGGAGGAAGGCATCAGCGCGACGATTGCCGGCCGCGCAATCTACGATGGTTCGCTCGATTTCGCGACCGTGCAGGCGGCCGCCGACCGCGGTACGAAAACATGATTGCCGCTGCCGTCGCCCGGCGTGCTGCGGCTGGCAGCTGACCTTGGGCCTGGCCAAACGCATCATTCCCTGCCTCGACGTCACTGCCGGCCGTGTCGTCAAGGGCACCAATTTCGTTGATCTGCGCGATGCCGGCGATCCGGTGGAGATCGCCCGCCGCTACGACGAGCAGGGCGCCGACGAAGTGACCTTTCTCGACATCACGGCTTCCTCGGATCAGCGCGACATCATCCTGCACGTCGTCGAGGACTGTGCCGCACAGGTCTTCATTCCGCTGACCGTCGGCGGCGGCGTACGGTCGGTGGCCGATGTCCGTCGCCTGCTGAATGCCGGTGCGGACAAGGTCAGCATGAATACGGCGGCGGTCGAGAATCCCGATCTGATCGCCGAAGCGTCGGCGAAGGTCGGCAACCAGTGTATCGTCGTGGCGATCGATGCCAAGCAGTCGGCGCCCGGAATCTGGCAGGTCTACACGCATGGCGGGCGCCGCAACACCGGCATCGACGCTGTGGACTGGGCCCGCCGGGTGCAGGCACTCGGCGCCGGCGAGATCCTGCTTACCAGCATGGACCGTGACGGCACGCGCAACGGCTTCGATCTGCCACTGACACGGACGATCGCTGACGCCGTCGACATTCCGGTGATCGCCAGCGGTGGTGTCGGCAACCTGCAACACCTGGCCGAAGGGGTCACGCAAGGGCACGCCGACGCCGTCCTCGCCGCGAGTATTTTCCATTTCGGCGAGTATACGGTGCGGCAAGCGAAGGATTACCTGCACCAGCGCGGAATCGAGGTGCGCCTGTGAGCGACCTGAATCCGCACGAGTACTGGCTCGACGCACTCAAGTGGGATGCGCAGGGGATGATCCCGGCGATCGCGCAGGATGCCGAGAGCGGCCGCGTACTGATGTTTGCCTTCATGAACCGGGAGTCACTGCAGGCAACGGTTGACAGCGGCAGCGCGGTATACTGGTCGCGTTCTCGTCGGCGCTTGTGGCGCAAGGGCGAAGAGTCCGGACACGTGCAACGAGTACGGGAGATTCGCGCCGACTGTGATGGTGACGTCCTGCTGCTGTCGATCGACCAGCAGGGCGGCATTGCCTGCCACACCGGCCGTGAGAGCTGCTTCTTCTATCAACTGCAGGGGAACGCCTGGGTCGCGGTCGACCCGGTACTCAAGGCGCCCAGGGACATTTACGGCCAATGAACATGGATATGCTGCACCGGATCTCGGAAACGCTGCTCGAACGTCGCAGGGCAGACCCGGAAACCTCGTACACCGCACAGCTGATGTCCAAGGGTCCGGACTCGATCCTGAAAAAGATCGGCGAGGAGTGCGCCGAGCTGATCATGGCCGGCAAGGAAGGCAACCGGCTGCATGTGGTGTGGGAGTCGGCCGACGTGCTTTACCACATCATGGTGCTGCTTGCCTTCCACGGTCTGTCGATCGAGGACGTGTTGCAGGAAATGCGGCGCCGCGAAGGCATCTCGGGAATCGACGAGAAGAAGTCCCGGAAAGGCTGAGCGATGGAGGACTGTCTCTTCTGCCGCATCGTCGCTGGCCGGATTCCGGCACGCAAGGTCTTCGAGGATGACGAGATCCTGGCATTCCACGACATCAACCCGGCACGGCCGGTGCACCTGCTGGTGATCCCGAAGCGCCACATCACGTCGCTGGCGACGCTGAGCGACGCCGACATACCGGTCCTCGGCCGCATGCTGGCGGTCGCCAACCGCTTGGCGACCGAGCAGGGCAGTCCGGACGGTTTCCGCGTGATCATCAACACGGGCCGCATCGGCCATCAGGAAGTGCAGCATCTGCATGCCCACATCGTCGGCGGTCCCGAACCGGTGGGGCCAATGCTCAAACGCATCTGACGGCACGTTTCGCCGCCTGACGGCGCGCAGGCAAAGGGTGCTTTGCTGTGCGCCGGCGAATCGACATTCACCTCATTGGAGGCCTGACATGGGTTCTTTCAGCATCTGGCACTGGTTGGTCGTCCTCATCATCGTTCTGCTGATCTTCGGCACCAAGAAGCTGCGCAATCTTGGCGCCGATCTCGGTGGCGCGGTGAAGGGATTCAAGGACGGGATCAAGGACGCGGCAGGCGAGGACAAGCCCGCCGAGCCGACCGCCGCTGCCCCGCCACCGCCGCCACCACCGCAGGTGACGACCGGCCAGACGATCGAGGGCGAGATCAGGGAAAAGACCCGGAGCTAGGCGGCAGGGTGGCAGCAGCAATGGCGCCGGTTGTCGGTGCGCGCCTTGGCCAGCGCCCCTTGGTGTCGGTTCCGGCGAGACTGATGAACGCACATGTTTGATATCGGATTTTCCGAGTTGATGCTGATCGCCGTCGTCGCTCTGGTGGTGATCGGGCCCGAACGGCTGCCGCGAGTCGCGCGCACCGCCGGACATCTGCTCGGTCGGCTGCAGCGTTACGTGAGCACTGTCAAGTCGGACATCAGCCGCGAAATGCAGCTCGAGGAGCTGCGCCGGTTGCAGAGCGAGATTCAGGAGTCGGCGCGCAGCGTCGAGGACAGTCTGAGCAGCGAGATGCAGGCGGCAAGACAGGCGCTTGCGGTGACGGCGGAGGCGGTCGGCAGTGACCTCAAGGCACCGCTGGCGAGTCCACCTGCCGCGCCAGCGGCGTCGGCAGTGGCGGCCTCTCCAGCCCTGGCCGATTCCCGCGGAGTAGCGGCCGATCGCGACAAGCCGGCGACCGGCGCCTGATCCGACGATGAACCTGCCCGAAGATTCGTTCCTCTCCCACCTCGTTGAACTGCGTGATCGCCTGATCCGGGCCCTGCTCGCGGTCGGCATCGTCTTCCTTTGTCTCGTCCCGTGGGCGCAGGATATCTATGCGCTGCTGGCACAGCCGCTGCTCGCCAAGCTGCCGCAAGGCGGGCAGATGATTGCCACCGACGTCATCGGCGTCTTTCTGGTGCCGATGAAGGTGGCGTTGATGGTCGCCTTCCTGATCGCGCTACCCTACGTCCTCTATCAGATCTGGGCCTTCGTCGCGCCCGGGCTGTATGCGCACGAGAAGCGGCTGGCGCTGCCGCTGGTCGGCGCCAGCGTCGTCCTCTTCTTCGTCGGCATGGCCTTCGCCTACTTTCTCGTCTTTCCGGCGGTATTCGGCTTCATGGCGTCGGTGCAGCCCGAGGGCGTCGCCTGGATGACCGACATCGAGAAGTACCTGTCCTTCGTCCTCACCACCTTCGTTGCCTTCGGCGTCACCTTCGAGGTGCCGGTGGTGGTGCTCGTTCTGGTGCAGGCGGGCATCGTTGGCGTCGAGAAGCTAAGGGAATGGCGTCCGTACATCATCGTCGGTGCCTTCGTCATCGGCGCGATCTTCACGCCGCCGGACGTCATCTCGCAGTTGATGATGGCAATCCCGCTGTGCCTGCTCTTCGAACTTGGCCTGCTGCTGGCACGTCTTCTCGACCGCCGGCCAGCAGCAGCGGCGAGCGTCGAGGGAGCCGCCGCGAGCAACGAGGCTGCCGTCTGGAAACCGGCATCGAGCGCCGACATGGACACCGCTGCCGGGAGCACCGAGCCACACCAGGACGCCGGCCGCAAGCCCGAGGCCTGATCTCGTCGGCGTCGGTAGCCGGGGCAACGGTCGCGCCGCCGGCCTTCAGGTTGGCGACCCCTTCGCGGGTCCAGCAACCGACAGCCGATGGTCGACCGGCGAGCCCTCGGCAAACAGCCACAGGCTGCCGTTGGGCATCGTCGTCCACGATTCGTTGTCGGTCAGCGGCACCGTCGCGATCACCGCGACCCGGTCGTCGGGGGTCGTCACGGCGCTGAAGTCGATGCTCAGATCCTGATCGCGCAGGTGGGCGACGGCAAACGGTGCCTGGCGAACGATGAAGCTCAGTTGTGTCGAACAGTGGGCAAAGAGACAGTCGCCATTCGACAGAAGGTAGTTGCAGGCACCGCGTGCGCCGAGGTCGAGCGTCAGGCGGTGCAGTTCGTCGAACAGTTCGGCGCGCGCTGGTGCGCGCCTGCCGAAGCGCTGTCGCAGTTGCTGCAACAGCCAGCAGAAGGCGCGTTCGCTGTCGGTCTGCCCGACGGGAGTGAAGCTGCCGTCAAGAGTGGGTGCAAAGTCGGGCAGGTTGCCGTTGTGGGCGAAGATCCAGTAGCGCCCCCACAGTTCGCGCATGAACGGATGCGTGTTCTCGAGTGCGACGATTCCCTGCGTTGCCTTGCGGATGTGGGCGATGACGTTCTTCGAGTGAATCGGGTAGCTGCGCACGAGCTCGGCGACCGGCGAGACGCAGGAAGGCTGCGGATCGAGGAAGACGCGCGTGCCGCGACCCTCGAAAAAGGCAATGCCCCAGCCGTCGGCATGCACGTCGGTGGCGCCGCCGCGCGCCTGGAAACCGGCAAACGAGAAGCAGATGTCGGTCGGCACATTGCAGTTCATTGCCAGCAATTGGCACATCACTTGCCCCTACTCGCGTTCGCGGCGCTGCGGCGTGCGCTTGCCGATGCGGACGCTGGCGTCGACGACGCTGTTCTGCCGGCGCAGTTTGAAAGCCACGGTTTCGCCGGGCTTCTGATTGGCGATCAGCTCGAGCATTCCCTGCGGATCCTTGACGAGACGGCCGTCGATCGCGAGCAGGATGTCGCCCGGCTTGATGCCGCCGGCGTCGGCCGGGCTGCCGCGCAGCACTCCGGCAATCAGCGCGCCACTCGTGTCCGGCAAGCCAAAGGACTCCGCCAGGTCGATGGTGATCTCCTGCGCCTCGACACCGATCCAGCCGCGGGTCACGCTGCCGGTCTGAATGATCTGTTCCATGACGTTGCGCGCGAGCGAGATCGGAATCGCGAAACCGATGCCGAGCGAGCCGCCCGAGCGCGAGTAGATGGCGGTGTTGATGCCGATCAGGTTGCCCTGGCTGTCGACCAGTGCCCCACCGGAATTGCCCGGGTTGATCGCCGCGTCGGTCTGAATGAAGTTCTCGAAAGTGTTGATGCCAAGATGCGAACGCCCGAGTGCCGAGATGATTCCCATGGTCACGGTCTGGCCAACACCGAAGGGATTGCCGATCGCCAGGGTGACGTCACCGACGGCGATGTCGTCCATCCTGCCGAGGGTGATCGCCGGCAGTTCCAGCTCCTTGCCATTCCGCCCACTGATTTGCAGGACCGCGAGATCGGACTCCGGATCGCTGCCGACGAGGCGGGCATCGAGGTTGCGCCCGTCGCTGAGGGCGACTTCGATCTGATCTGCGCCCTCGACGACATGGAAGTTCGTGAGAACAAAGCCGCTCGGGCTGACGATGACTCCCGAACCGAGACCGGCCGTCTTCGGCCCGTCGCCGCCTTCGCCGAAGAAATGGCGGAACACCGGGTCATCGAGCAGTGGATTCCGACGCGCCTTGACCTTCTGCGACGTGAAGACATGCACCACCGACGGCAGCGCCTTGTCGGCCGCGTCGCGAAACGAGGCGGCCTTGGCCGGCACGGCAGGCGCTGCCGATTCGCGCAGGGCGACGACGCTCGCGCCGACCGGAGATCCCCGACCAAGCCACTCCGGCTTCAGCGTGCTGACGACGAAAAGAACGGCGAGACTAACCGTCACCGTTTGTGCAAAAATCAGCCAGAGCCTGCGCATGGGCAAAAAACCGGAGCCTTTGGATGAAACGCGAAGAATTGACCCGTTACCTGGAGGATCTGCTGGAGCCGGGGCGCTTCCGGGATTATTGCCCAAACGGCCTGCAAGTGGAAGGATGCCCCGAGATCAGGCGCCTGATCGCGGGTGTCAGCGCCAGCCAGGCGCTGCTTGACGTCGCTGTCGAAAATGGTGCCGACGCCATTCTGGTCCACCATGGCTGGTTCTGGCGGGGCGAGGACTGCCGCGTCACGGGAATCCGCAAGACCCGTCTGCAGACCCTGCTGCGCCATGACATCAACCTTTACGCCTTCCACCTGCCGCTCGACAGCCATCACGCGCTGGGCAACAACGCGCAGCTTGCCCAGCGCCTGGACTGGATCGCCGACGGCCGCTTCGGCGAACAGGAACTCGGCTGGCTCGGTCACCTGAGCGTGCCGGCTTGTGCCCGCGAGATCGGCGACCGCGTCGCGCTGGCGTTGCAGCGACCACCACTGCTGCTCGGCGCCGGCGAGCGCCCGGTCAGCCGCGTCGCCTGGTGCTCGGGCGCGGCGCAGGGAATGTTCGAACAGGCGATCGCGCTGGGCGTCGATCTTTATCTGAGCGGCGAAGTGTCGGAGCCAACCGCGCATCTCGCACGCGAGTCCGGCGTTGCCTATCTGGCCGCCGGCCACCATGCCAGCGAACGTTACGGCGTCATGGCGCTGGCCGCCCATCTCGCCGATCGCTTCGCTCTCGACTGCCAGTTCGTCGACCTTGACAATCCTGTCTGAAACGCATGAGGAACCGCCATGAACTACGTCTTTCCCCCCCCGCCGCGGGTCGCTCTGCCGGTGACCGGCAGCGATGCCCTCTTTCCGGTGCGGCGGGTCTATTGTGTCGGGCGCAACTACGCCGATCACGCCATCGAGATGGGCGCCGATAGCCGCGAACCGCCGTTCTTTTTCAGCAAGCCGGCGGATGCGCTGGTTGCCGGCGGCGGCGACGTGCCCTATCCGCCGCTGACCGACAACCTGCAGCACGAAGTGGAACTGGTGGTCGCTCTCGCTGCCGGTGGCGCGGGCATTCCGGTGTCACGGGCGCTGGGTTGCATCTTCGGCTATGCCGTCGGCCTCGATCTGACGCGCCGCGATCTGCAGCAGCGGGCAAAGGACAAGGGCCATCCCTGGGACATGGGCAAGGGTTTTGACCACAGTGCGCCGATCGGCGCCATCGTCCCGCTGGCTGTCAGCGGCCATCCGGCAGCGGGTGCGATCCAGCTCCGGGTGAACGGCCAGCTGCGACAGAACGGCGACCTCGGGCAGATGTCCTGGAAGGTTGCCGAAGTCGTCGCCAACCTGTCGACTTACGTCAGCCTGGCCGCCGGCGATCTGATCTTCACCGGCACGCCGGCCGGAGTGTCTACGGTGGCTCGCGGCGACCTGCTCGAGGCCGCAGTGGCCGGCGTCGGCGCGCTGACGGTCAGGCTGGTCTGACGGTCATGACTTTCGGCACACCCCTGGTGATGAAAGTCATGACCGTTTCCCTCATCCCCGGCCCTTCTCCCGCGCACGGGAGAAGGGAGATTCGCGAGTCGCTGACGCGACTTTCACATTAAGATGGACGAAGGATTCGCACGTCGGCGGCGGTCGGCAGGTTGGTTGGCAACAAGCTGTCGCTTCCGGCGAGCTGAGGCGATCTGCCGCACGGATCGGCAAGGTTTGCCGCGACGATCACCACTACCAGGGAGAACGCTCATGATCCTCACCCGCCTCTGCCTCACCCTGCGTCATCGCTGCTGGCGCAGCAGCAGCGGACTGGCGACTGCGCTGGCCATCGTCGCCAGCAACGCGCCGGTGCTTGCCGAGGGTATCGAACCGCCGACCCGGGGACAAACGGTCTATGTGCCGATCTACTCCGAGCTCAGGCACGGCAATGTCGCCGCCACGGGCAGGACCGACGTCACCCTGCTGTCGGTCCTGGTGAGTGTCCGCAACACGGATCCGCTGAACCCGATCCGTGTCGTCTCGGCCAACTACTACAACACCGAGGGCGTTCTTCTCCGCAACTCGCTGCCCGCTCCGCGCGTCATTCCGCCGTTCGGCACCTTCGAACTGTTCGTCGAACAGCGCGAAAACCAGGGCGGCTCAGGCGCCAACTACGCGATCAAGTGGGACGCGACGGCGCCCGTATCGCAGCCGACGATCGAGGCCCTGCATTCGCGTTTCCAGGCGGGGTATTCGGTCGCCTTCATTTCCCGCGGCCGGGCAATTTCCGAACCATGAGCACGGCTGCCGGCGGCGACGAGCGCGCGGGTGCGGCCTGACCCGCCGGGGTCCCGCCATGCCCGACGACACGCAACCGATCAAGCTGACGGCGACGCCCGAGGACCAGCGCATCGCGCAGCTCGCCGCGGTGGCGATCGGCCTGTCGCTCGTCGACGCGGCAATCCCGCTGCCGCTGCCTGGGGTCAAGCCTGGTCTCGCCAACATCGTCACGCTGATCGTCCTGGCGCGCTACGGCTGGGCCGCCGCCGCCTGGGTCACTGGCCTGCGCGTCCTTGCCGGCAGTCTGTTGCTCGGACACTTTCTTTCGCCCGGCTTCTTCATGAGTGTCAGCGGCGGTGCGTGCAGCCTGATCGTCCTCGCGCTGGCGCATCGGCTGCCACGTCGATGCTTCGGCCCGGTCAGCTGGAGCATCCTGGCGAGCTTTGCGCACATCAGTGGCCAACTGCTGCTGGCGCGGCTGTGGCTGATCCCGCATGACGGACTCTTCTATCTGGTGCCGCTCTTTGCTTTCGCTGCGCTGGCTTTCGGTATCATCAACGGCCTGATCGCTGCCCGTCTGCTCAGCGAACCGGCGATTGCGGAAAACGGGGTGAAAAGTGCCTGAAACCATCTGTCTCGCGTTCACCGGCGCCTCCGGCATGCCCTATGGACTTCGCCTGCTCGAATGCCTGCTGGCCGCCGGCTGCCGGGTGCAGCTTCTCTATTCGCAGGTGGCACAGATTGTCGCCCGGCAGGAACTGGGCATCGAGCTGCCGGCCCGCGCCAGTGAGGCGCGCGCTCTGCTGCAGGAACGCCATCGCGGTCTCGCCGGCGAGCTCGAGGTCTTTGGCCGTGAGGAATGGTTCGCTCCGCTGGCCAGTGGGTCGAACCCGCCGGATGCAATGGTCGTCTGCCCCTGTTCGATGGGGACCCTGGCGGCGATCGCCCAGGGGCTGGCGGGTAACCTGATCGAGCGTGCCGCCGATGTCGTCCTCAAGGAAGGACGCAAGCTGATCCTGGTGCCGCGCGAAACGCCGCTGTCGACGATTCATCTCGAGAACATGCTGCGGCTGGCGCGCGCCGGCGCCGTCATCCTGCCACCCAACCCTGGTTTCTATCAGCAGCCGCGGCAGGTCGCCGACCTGGTCGACTTCGTTGTCGCCCGCATCCTCGATCAGCTGCGCGTCCGTCATTCGCTGTTGCCGCGCTGGGGCGATCCGGCGCCTGCCCGGTGAGCACGCGACGGGCCGTACGGGCCTGATGCCCCGCGTCCGCTCGTCGCCGATGCTGGTGCTGGCCTTCTGCAGCGCCGAGGTCTTTTCGATGGCGGGTTTCGCGCTGGTGCCCTCGCTGTTGCCAAGGCTGTCGCAGGAGTGGTCGCTGTCGGCGACCGCTGCCGGCTGGCTGGGCGGCATCTTCTTTCTCGGTTACATCCTCGCCGTGCCGCTGCTCGTGAGTTTCACCGACCGCGTCGACGCGCGGCGCATCTATCTCGCCTGCGCCGCGCTGAACGGGCTCGCGTTGGCCGGCTTCGCTCTCCTTGCCGACGGCTTTGCCGCTGCGCTGGGCTGGTGGTGGTTGGCCGGGCTTGCGCTGGCTGGGACCTACATGCCAGGGTTGAAGGCGCTGACGGACCGGCTGCCGGCGGCAGCCCAGTCACGTGGCACGGCCTTCTATACTGCCACCTTCGGCGTCGGCGCTGGTCTGTCGTATCTCTGGATCGAACTGATGCAGCGCCACCTCTCGTGGCCGAAGCTCTTCGCCCTGGCCGCTGCCGTTGCCACGCTGTCGGTTCTGCTGATCTGGCTGGCGGTGGCGCCGCTTGCCAGCCAGCCGTCGCGCCGGGGTCGCGCCGCGCACTGGCGGCTGGTACTCGGCGACCGCCGCATTCTCGCGTTCTGCGGCGCCTACTTCGGCCACAACTGGGAGCTCTTCGGTTTTCGCGCCTGGCTCGTTGCCTGCCTTGTCTGGAGCCACGGCAGGTCGCCGGACGGATGGACGGCGATGCCGGGAGTCGTGGCCGCGCTGGCAACCTTTCTTGCCGTTCCCGCGAGCATCCTCGGCAACGAGGGCGCGCATCGCTGGGGGCGCCGCCGCTGGCTGCGGACCGTCATGCCCCTGTCGTGCGTGCTGGCGCTTGTCGTCGCTGGCGTGAGCGATCGCCCGGGGCATGTCCTGGTGCCGCTGCTGCTGCTCTACGCAGCGAGCATGAACCTCGACTCGGCCGCGCTGACCGCCGGCCTGGTCAGCGAAACGGCAAGCGACCGGCGCGGCACGGCGCTCGCGCTCTACTCGGCGATCGGCTTCGCCGGCGGGTGCATCGGCCCGCTGGCCTTCGGCATCGCACTCGACGCGTTCGGTCGTGCCGATCCGGCCGGCTGGGCAGCCGGCTTCGCCAGCCTGGCCTTTGGCGTCGGCTTCGGTCGCTGGGCCATCGGCCGGAGCAGCCAGACGACGGCAGCCGCGGAACGTTAATGTGAAAGTCGCCTCAGCGACTCGCGAATCTCCCTTCTTTCTCCCGCACGCGGGAGAAGGGTCGGGGATGAGCAACTGTGTTCCAAGTCAAGCGTTTTTAGGGGCGTTTGGGTGTTCTGGATTCCAGAGGATACCCGATTTGACGATCGCGTT